>DJRG01000089.1 GCA_002438845.1 Bacteroidales bacterium UBA6366 | reverse complement strand
CCGTACTCACGGGCGAAAGGAACACCCTGTGCGACGCACTGGTCGATAATGGCCGCGCTGACCTCAGCGAGACGATAGACATTCGCCTCACGGCTGCGGTAGTCACCTCCCTTGATCGTGTCGTAGAAGAGACGATAGACAGCGTCATTGTCATTCTGATAGTTCTTAGCGGCATTGATACCACCCTGGGCGGCGATGGAGTGCGCGCGGCGAGGTGAGTCACTGATGCAGAAAACCTTGACATTGTAGCCAAGCTCACCGAGAGTAGCGGCTGCGGAAGCGCCTCCAAGTCCGGTACCGACAACGATGACTTCAAGCTTTCTTCTGTTGTTCGGATTGACGAGTCGGAGCTCCGACTTACGTTTGGTCCATTTCTCGGCCAAAGGACCGTCAGGAATCTTTGAGATTAATTTATCGGCCATATTCTGAATATGTTATTTATAAAATTCCAAATGAAATCGCAATAAGTCTGCAATTTTAGTCATTTTTCTCGTAATCAGCAATTTTATGAGCCATTTTCGATGATTTAGACGCACATATTTTAAGATAGCGGCGGTAAATCCGTCTAGCTAAACGGTCATAACGCCGTACAGACATCTCATTAGAAAAATGTCGATCGACATACTTTTCGACCTCACGGCAAGCTTCCTCGCAACCATATTCAAAACCAAAGGCGGCCTTCAAGGCAAGCGCGTCGTCGCAGATGGCGGCGTTGTCACTCCCCTGGGACTTTTTCATGTAGTAAGGAATATGATCGCTCGCAAAAACCTTTAGCGGGACATAGACAGTGTTTGTAGGGCTGCCTAAAAGTGTCCACATCACGGTGTTGCAAGGATTTACCCCCGAAGAAACCCCTTCAAAGACAACCGAGGCGGAAGTGATGTCGCGCATGATAGGCTTTCCGGTACGGGATATTTCATTGAAGAGGAATCTGTGGTCTATGGCGGCCACGTCAGCGGAAGCCATTATCGCCGATGCCTTCTCAAACCGGTCGACTCCCTTGCGGTCTTCCTTACGGCCACTACGTGTGAAGTTAGTCACGACCATGTAGCCCCCCGGCTGGTCGGCCACGATGAACTTCTTCCAAGAATGGTTGTTGACTTCATAATACGCAGCCCCGCCGAACGCGTCGATGATGCCGAAATTAGCCTCCACACCCCAAGGCTTAGGAAGCGAATCGAGCATATTCTCAAAGTCTTGAAGACAACGGCATATTCCCAGAGCCTTGAACATGACAATCCCCTCCTTGTCCATTTCGGAGGCGGGAACATCATCATCCTTGAGGTCATAGGTGGCGGTGTTCATGATGCAGAAGCCGGCTGAGTTGACTCCTGACCACACTTCCCCGCCCCACGACGGCGAGTTTACCAGACCTATGAATGAATATTCAGGACCTTGGAACCATTCCATCCTGTTGTTCAGCTCGCCGGTGTCGCGGTGCTTGAGCATCACGGGGCGGCCGTCAGCGCGAACTCCTCCGGAGATAATCACGGAAGTGCAGCAAAATGCTTTGAATGAAATGAATATAAAAGCGACAATGGCAGCTGAAATCTTAGAAAAGTGTCGCATCATCTACCTTTTTTGATTCGAGCTCTGAGTCAAGTCCAAGGTGATGGTATGCCATTTCCGTGGCCACCCTTCCTCTTTGCGTGCGCACTATGAAACCCTCTTTTATAAGGAACGGCTCATAGACCTCCTCGAACGTGCCTTGGTCCTCGCTGATCGCCGTGGCTATGGTGTTGGCTCCGACAGGACCTCCTTTGAACGTCGTGATGATCGTGCGGAGAATCTTGTTGTCTATGGAGTCCAGTCCCCTCTTGTCTATCTTCAGTTTGTCAAGGGCGTAGCGGGATATGTTAAGGTCTATGTGGCCGTCACCCATCACCTGGGCGAAATCACGGACGCGCTTGAGGAGTGCGTTTGCGATACGTGGCGTTCCACGGCTTCTGAGCGCAATCTCCTTCGCGGCCTCATCGTCGATCGTAACGTTAAGGATGCGCGCGCTTCGGCGCACGATGCGGATCAAATCTGATGTGTCGTAATATTCAAGGGCACAATTGATTCCGAACCTTTCGCGTAGAGGCGCCGTGAGCAGTCCGCTACGGGTCGTCGCCCCCACAAGGGTGAAAGGGTTGAGGGATATCCGGACGGATCTCGCGCCAGGCCCCTTGTCGATCATGATGTCGATCACGTAGTCCTCCATCGCCGAGTAAAGATATTCCTCGACCTCAGGTGACAGGCGGTGGATCTCGTCGATGAAGAGCACATCACCAGTCTCCAAAGAGGTAAGCAATCCGGCAAGGTCACCGGGCTTGTCAAGCACAGGACCAGACGTCACCTTCATGTTCACTCCCATCTCGTTGGCGATGATGTGCGCAAGGGTGGTCTTTCCAAGACCCGGAGGCCCGTGAAAGAGCACATGGTCAAGGGCTTCGCCCCTCATCTTGGCCGCCTTGACATAGATGTTCAGATTTGAGACAATCTCCCTCTGGCCGGTGAAATCTTCCAACCCTTGCGGGCGGATTATTCCGTCCAAATCCTTATCTTTGCCGGCGTTTGTGCTGTGCGGATCAAATTCTGTCATCAGAAAGTGTTTTAATCAGTACAAAGATAGTGAAAACCGCCGGAAGAAAGAAAGTGCCGGAAGGCCGGCAACAAAAAGAAAGTTCAATGACAAATAAATATATTTGATAGATTTAAAGATATGTTTTTTGATTCTATATGAATTGTTAATTTGTTAATAACTTATTTTGATCATTGAAAGCCAATTTGTTGCGTGTTGCATAAATTGTTGGTTACGCTATTGAAAACTTTTTGATGAACTGTTGAAAAGCTCTCCGGCGATGAATACCAACTTTTCAGATTCGGTTTTCAACAGGGTTTTCAACAGCTTTTTAACATGATTTAGACGCTTATGTTGATAAGTTCCGCATCAGTCAAAAAACTCTCCGGGAGTCTTGTCTCGAAGAGGGAAACCTACTGCAAAGGGTTGTTCCTTTCGGCAAGGTGGTTCGTTGTCTCTCAGGCCGCTTCGGGAGGTACTAATGTGATCGTGCTGCCTGACAAGGACAGCGCTGAATATTGCTGCTCGGATCTTTACGCATTGACCGACGGGGACATCGTGTTTTACCTGCCGGACAGTGGCAAAGGCGTGGAGAGAAGCAACTATAAATCTTCGCTTGGAGTCCAAAGGACATCAGCCGTTGGGAAGATTCTTTCCAATTCCGACAATTCCAAAAGATTGTTCATCGTGACCTATCCTGATGCCTTGGATGAGCCTGTGCCCGCTCCGGACAAGATCAGGACCTCTATTCTAAGAATCTCTGTGGGACAGGATATCTCTCATGACTCCATAAAGGATGTCCTTTACTCACAGGGGTTTGAGAAGGTGGACTTCGTCTCGGCCCCTGGACAGTATTCCATAAGGGGATCGATCATCGACATATTCTCATACTCATTCAACCATCCGTTCAGAGTGTCTTTCTTCGGGGATGAGGTCGAAAAGATTCATGTGTTTGACTGCAACACGCAGCTTTCGGTAGAGGAGAGGAATGAGGTTGAGATATTCCCCGACCTTGCGGCTGACGCTTCCGAAGCTGAGGGGGTCAGTCTGTCCAGTCTGTTTCCGGAAGGGACTGTCGTTTGGTTTGACTCGTCGGACATGTACAAGGACAGAGACTTCTTTCATGGTTTGGACAGGTTCAGGAAAGTGTTCCTTGAGGTACCTCTCGGGACGGACGCCGAGGATGCTGTGCCGTTCAACATAGCTCCGCAACCGGTCTTCAACAAGAATTTCGAACTTCTCACCGCTGACATCCGGCAGAACATGGAGCAAGGGTACAAGGTTTTGATATTCAGTGACAAGAATTCTCAGATTGAGCGTTTGAAGTCCATCTTGATCGAGAACAGCGGACTTGTGCCTGGATTTGTCGCGGGGAAGAATATTCATTCGGGATTCATCGACAGGGATGACAAGGTCTGCTGCTACTCTGATCATGAGATTTTCGACCGTTTCCACAGGGTCAGCGTCAGAAGAACGGTGGAGAAGAGCGAGCAGTTGACGCTTAATGATTTGACTGCTTTTAACATAGGAGATTACGTGGTTCACATCGACCATGGTGTGGGAGTGTTCGGAGGTCTTGTCAGGATGAAGGACGACAGGGGCAGGATGCACGAGGTCGTGAAACTGATGTACAAGGACGGGGATGTCGTGTTTGTGTCAGTGCATTCCTTGAACAAGATATCAAGGTTTCGTTCCAAGGACGGGATTCCTCCAAAGATCAACAAGTTGGGCTCTAAGACTTGGCAGAATCTCAAGCTGAGCGCCAAATCCAAGATCAAGGACATCGCCAAGGATCTCATCCAGCTTTACGCCAAGCGCAAGACCACCCAGGGATTCGCCTACTCCCCCGACAGCTATCTTCAGGAAGAGCTTGAGTCTTCTTTCATGTACGAGGACACTCCCGATCAGGAGTCGGCCAACAAGGCTGTGAAGAAGGACATGGAGGACAACAGCCCTATGGACAGGCTTGTCTGCGGGGATGTCGGATTCGGGAAGACAGAGATAGCCATCAGGGCTGCTTTCAAGGCTGTGACCGACGGCAAGCAGGTGGCCGTGCTTGTGCCGACCACCATCCTTTCCCTTCAGCACTACACCACTTTCTCATCACGTCTGAGGAATTTCCCTTGCACGATAGATTATGTCAGCAGACTGCGTACAGCAAAGGAAATCAATGACATAAAAGACAGGCTTAAGAACGGTCAGCTTGACATCGTCATAGGAACGCACAAACTGCTCGGCAAGGGGTTTGACTTCAAGGATCTGGGACTTCTGATCATCGACGAGGAGCAGAAGTTCGGTGTCTCGACAAAGGAGAAACTTCGTCAGGTCAAGGCCTCTGTGGACACTTTGACTTTGACTGCCACCCCTATTCCAAGAACATTGCAGTTCTCGTTGCTTGGGGCGAGGGATCTTTCGATCATCAACACTCCCCCGCCGAACAGGATTCCGACCCAGACTGAGATCATCCTGTTCGACAAGGATGAGATCAGGAGCATAATCAACTATGAGCTGAACCGTGGCGGCCAGCTGTTTTTCATCCACAACAAGGTGGAGGAACTGCCTTCGATCCATGAGATCCTGCACAGGCTTGTTCCTGACATGAAAATCTGTGTGGCTCACGGACAGATGGAAGCGAAAGAGCTGGAAAACAGAATGTTGGACTTCATCCGTGGAGACTACGACATGCTGCTTTGCACCACGATCATAGAGAATGGACTGGACATTCCGAACGCCAACACCATCATCATCAACCAGGCGCAGAACATCGGGCTTAGCGATCTGCATCAGCTCCGCGGCCGTGTCGGCAGGTCTGACAGGAAGGCGTTCTGCTACCTGATCGTGCCTCCGCTTGTCACCATCACGGATGACGCGCGAAGAAGGCTCAAGGCCATCGAGGAGTTCTCCGACCTCGGCAGCGGATTCAACATAGCGATGCAGGATCTGGACATCCGGGGAGCCGGAAACCTTCTTGGGGCAGAGCAGAGCGGATTCATCATGGACATGGGCTACGAGACCTATCAGAAAATCCTTGCCGAGGCGATGGACGAGTTGGGAGTGGAGACAGGAATATCCACGGCTCACACCGACGACTCATTTGTCGAGGACTGCACGATCGAGACCGACCAGCCTGCGATGATCCCTGATTCTTACATAGACATAACGGCAGAGAAGATAAGAATATACAAGCAGCTTGACAGCATGACAAGCGACAAGGAGATCGACAGGATAAAGTCGCAGCTTGTGGACCGTTTCGGAGACATGCCTTCCGAGGTTGACAATCTTTTTGATGTTGTGAAGATTAGGAATCTTGGCGGAAAGCTCGGATTCGAGAAGATCATCATCAAGAACGGAATGATGATCATGTTCTTCATAGCCAACCAGATGTCTCCTTATTACAAGTCAAAGGTCTTTTCGGGAATATTACAGAACATCAACGCCAATGACCAGCTTTTCAACCTCAAGCAGTCGGAAGGGAAGCTTAAGATTGTCAGCCGTGGGATAGATTCTTTGCCGAAAGCTCTCCAGACTCTCAATAAATTGAAATAAAATTACTACCTTTGAAAGTTTGCCCGTTTTAGACAATGCCGAATCTTTTGGTTGAAATAGGAAACACGGCCCTCAAGGCGGCCTGGTCCGAAGGAATCACCCTCGGAAAGACTTTCCGTTATCAGGGCGAAAAGATGTTCGACTATGTGGATTCGCTGATAGGAAAAGAAAAACCTGCGGTGATGGTCATATCCTCCACCATCGACATCAGTCATGCCGAGGAGGAAAGGCTAAGCCGGAAATGCGGGAGGTTGCTGATCCTTGACCGGAACCACACAGGAATAGCGGATGAATATTCAATTCCCTCTTATCTGTCTCCTGACAGGATAGCCTCTGTGATCGCCGCTAGGCACCTTTTCAAAGGAAAAGGCAGCATCGTCTTTGATTTCGGAACCACTTTGACAATAGATATCATCGAGCCTGACGGGGAATATCTTGGTGGCAACATCTCTCCCGGCTTCAGGACGAGGTTCAAGTCCTTGTCGAGATATTCAAGAACCCTTCCGTTGGTTGACACTCCCCTTTCGGTAAGAACCACAGGAGATTCGTTGAAGTCTTCCATCGAGTCGGGGGTAGTGTCAGGCATAATGTTTGAAATAACGGGCTACTTGTCTTTATTTCCCGAAAAAATTGTTGTTTTTACGGGTGGAGACGCTTTATATTTTGCAAAAAGAATGAAAAACTCCATCTTTGCAGTCTGCAATCTTGTAATGATGGGGTTAGCCTTAATCGCTGACAAGTATTATGTTGAAAGGAAAGGTTAGTAAGATACTCCTGTTTTTGGTTATGTCGTTCTGCGCGTTCCCTCTGTCCGCCCAGAATGAGGCCTATAATGCCTATACTCCATATTCAATGTTCGGAATAGGCGAGATCTCGAAGCAGGGGACAGCCTACAACAAGAGCATGGGTGGAGTCGGCGTCGCGACAAGGGACAAAAGGAATATCAACATCCTGAATCCGGCCGCGGTTACCGCAAGGGAATCCAAGTCTTTCATGGCTGACTTCGGCATAGCGCAGGGGAACAGATACTATGCGCAGCATGACCTTAAGTCCAGCAACAACACTTTCAATTTCTACGATTTTGTGATCTCGTTTCCTGTCTACAAGTCAATCGCCATGTATCTTGGAGTGACTCCGTACAGTGATGTCGGCTATGAGATGACGTCAAAGGTCACGGATCCGTCGGTGATAGCGAACACAGGAGTGATCAACAACACGGTACAGGGGTACGGTGGAATGACAAACATATTCATTGGCGCCGGCGCGGATGTAGCGAAGGGGCTTTCAGTTGGTGTAGAGGGCCAGTACTATTTCGGCAATATTACCAAGACCAATGATTTCACCATGTCCAAATCCACCTATAGGAGCATTTCCAGCGGATTCAACATGAATCTGAATGCTTTCACCGCCAAGTTTGGTGTGCAGTACGAGACAAATCTCACCCAGAATGTCTCTGTTGTGGCAGGCGCGACCTACAGGCTTGGGACAAACCTTAAAGGTGAGGTTGAAAGGTACGAGATCCAGTCTATATCATCCATCAATGATTCCACTCCGTCGCCGAGAAGTTATGTTGACACTCTGGGCGGACAAGTCAAGCTTGCCGGAGAGCTTGGTTTGGGAATAGCTTTCAAAGGTGGTGACAAGTGGACTGCGGAAATCAATTATATACGCTCCGACTGGGGATCCAGCGGAATGAACAAGGTTCCCGGTTTCGCAAGTGTAGGCAACGCCGTGTTCAGTGCTTCCTCCTCTCAGTCTGTCAGGGCCGGTTTCTCGATCGTTCCGAACAGAAACGACATCCGTTACTATCGGAAGAGGGTCACTTACCGCGCCGGAGCCTATTGGGATCAGGCGTATTGCAAGCTGGATGGAAACTCCATAAATGCGGTCGGAGTCACTTTGGGAGCCACTTTGCCTGTGTTCAGTTGGAGCAACGGGCTCACCCTTGGGGTTGATTTTGGGCAGAGAGGCTCGCTGACAGGCAACATGGTGAGGGAGAGATACGTCAACTTCAACATTGGAATCAACATCTTCGACATCTGGTTCCTGAAACCTAAGTATAATTAATGAATATAAGAATAAAACAATACAAAACCATGAAAAGGATTACACTAGTACTGTTGACTCTTGCGGCGGCAGCTTTCGGAACGAAGGTTTCCGCTCAAGGAAAGTATGGCGCTGACAGCGCTGAATGCATCAAGTATCTGTCTTACTATCAAGAGTATTACAAGCAGAAGAACTACACTGAGGCTCTTCCTAACTGGAGAAAGGCATTCAATATCTGCCCTCCTACAGCAAGCCAGAACATGCTTCTTAACGGTATGACCCTCATGGGCAAGGAAATCGTCAAGACTAAGGACGCACAGGCCCGCGCGGCTAAGATTGACACTGTCCTTACCCTTAACGATCTTAGGGCTGAATACTATCCTAAGTATGCGGTTGCGGCCTATAACTCAAAGGGTCAGTATATTACCCAGTACTTCAAGGATCCTCAGGTTGTTTACGAACAGCTGAACAAGATCATCGAGATCAATCAGGAGAACACCAAGCCAAGTCTTCTTCTCCTTGATCTCAATGCGGCGATCGAGCTTTACAAGAAGTCAGCCATCGGTGCCGAGGATGTCATCAACACCTACCAGAACGCCATCGCCCTGCTTGACAAATCAGGCAATGCCGAGGATAACGCAAAGATCAAGTCCGACATCGAGGGTCTGTTCATCACGAGTCAGGTGGCCAGCTGCGACAATCTCATCGCGCTGTTCACTCCTCGCTATGAGGCTGATCCTGAGAATATGGATCTCGTGACCAACATCGTGAAGATGCTTGGCTCCACTGAAGGCTGCCAGAACAACGACCTTTTCCTCAAGGCTGTGACAAAGATGCATCAGAACGAACCTTCCGCGTCATCAGCTTACTATCTTTATAAACTCCATTCCGCAAAAGATGAGTCTGATGTCGCCATCAAGTACTTTGAGGAGGCTGTCTCTCTTTGCGCCGAGGATGATCCTGTCAAGGCTGACTATCTGATCGAGCTTGCCACATATTGCCTGAAAAACAATGCTACCGGAAAGGCTTTTGATTATGCCAGGAAGGCAGCTGACCTTAAGCCTGACCAT
The DNA here is from genome assembly GCA_002438845.1 of Bacteroidales bacterium UBA6366. Lineage (GTDB taxonomy): Bacteria > Bacteroidota > Bacteroidia > Bacteroidales > UBA932 > Cryptobacteroides. The sequence goes on along the minus strand of DJRG01000089.1, from coordinate 80,546 downwards.
CAAGGAAAGGCTTACTACCTGATCGCTACGATCTGGGCATCGACCCGTTGCTCCGGAAACGAGGTGGAGAGCAGGGCTAAGTACTGGGTGGCTGTCGACTATCTGCAGAAAGCCAAGGCTGCTGACGAATCCTTGACCGATGACTGCAACAAGCTCATCTCGGCTTACAGTGTATATTATCCAGTGGCCAGTGAGGCTTTCATGTACGGTATTCAGGCTGGTGAGAGCTATCAGGTCAACTGTGGAGGAATGCGTGCGACCACAACCGTAAGGACACAGAAGTAATTCGGAATTGAAACGGAACATACATAGCTTCAAGATGATTGCAACCGCTTCGGCGGTTGCTTTCATCGTATTTTCCTGCAAGGGAAAACTGTCCGAGGCGGAGCGGCTTAACCTTGCCGAGACTCCGGTTCAGACGGTTGACAGTATGTTTGTTGTGCAGACAAAGAACGGCAGCATCCAGATGAGGGCCGAGGCGGACGTGATGGAGAGGTATGAGAATGACACATGTTCCTATGAACTGTTCCCAAAAGGTCTTCACGCCTTCGCCTACACTGATGATGACATGCTGGAAACGGTGCTTCATTCCAACAACGCCAAGCATTTCAAAAGTAAAAAGACCAAGGAAGAATATTGGTCCGCTTTCGGTAACGTGGTGGTCCAGAATGTGATAAACCAGCAGACTTTGGAGACTGACACCCTTTATTGGGATCAGGCCAACAAGGAAATCTACACGGACTGCTATGTCAGGATGTTCTCCAACGACGGATTCCTGCAGGGATTCGGAATGAGATCTGACGAGATGGCCAGAAATGTCAGGATATTCAAGGCTTTCAACAGCGATGTTGTCATAGTGCAGGATTCCACCAAAGTTATCATAGATTCTGTAAACTTTATTGGCCCTTTGCTTAAAAAATAGTGGTTAATTGAATTAAAATCACTATCTTCGCACCCCAATACCTATTATTTGGAAAATTATAAAAACGTAATATACAATGGCGATTCTTCAAAAAACTCGCGAAAAGGCCGGCATGGCAGTGTCAATCATCATTGCCTTGGCCCTTTTGTCATTCATTATCGACCCTCAGACCCTTGAGACGGCGTTCAATGCGATGTCCTCAAGGAATGATGTTGGCGAAATCAACGGAAAAACTGTCTCTTACCTTGATTTTCAGCAGGATGTTGAAAAGTTCACCACCATCAACGAGATTGTGACCGGATCTTCCGCACAGAACGAGCAGCAGCAGGAGCAGGTACGCAACGCCGCTTGGCAGAGCCTTCTGGACAAATACTTGTTCATCAAGAACGCCAAAGCCGCCGGGATCAGGGTTGGTGAGGAAGAAATGAAGGAACTTCTCGCCGGAGACATGATCTCCCCTGTGATCTCTCAGAACCCTGCGTTTCAGGATGAGAACGGCAGTTTCTCCAAGGATGCATTACAGAATCTCATCAACGGAGTCTCACAGGATCAGACCGGAAGGATCAGAGAGTACTGGAACTATCTTCAGAACACTGTCTACACACAGCAGTTCTATGCCAAGTATGGTTCGCTGTTCACTCAGAGCAACTTCCAGAACCCTCTCATGCTCAAAAGAGCTATCGCTGAGAACAACAACACTACCAATGTTGACTTCGTGATGGTTCCTAACTATGGACAGGACACCACCGTCAAGGTGAGCGGCGAGGAAATCAGAAAGTACTACGACGCCCACAAGAAGATGTTCAGGCAGGGCGCTTCAAGGGACATTGAATATGTTGTCTTTGAGGTCAAGCCTTCCGAGAGCGACATCAACGCCACCAACGAGGCCATGGGCAAGATCTACGATGAGTTCTCCACGACAGACAACATGAAGTCTTTCCTTGCCAGAAACTCTGAGAGAAGTTTCAACGAGTATTGGTACAAGGCAGGTGAGCTTGGCACAGTCAACAAGGAAATCAGCGAGTTTGTCGACAACAACAATAGTGGTACATCTCCTATAGTTTCCCAGGGCAATGTGTTCTATGCCGCAAGGGTCTTGGCTACAGCACAGATTCCTGATTCGGTCTATGTAAAGCATATTCTTCTTCAGGGAGGTTCTGAGACCAAGGCGGACAGCCTTCTCAACGTGCTCGCGAAAGGTGGCAATTTCTCCAATCTTGCGGCCTCATATTCAGCTGACACCAGAAGTGCCGCTGACGGAGAGCAGGGAAACGTCGGTTGGATGACCCAGACTTACATGATTCCTGGTTTTGAGTCTGTCCTTACAGCCCAGGTAGGCAAGCCATACATCGTGAAGACACAGTATGGAACACACATCGTTGAGGTTTCCAAGAGGACAGCCCCGATTGCCAAGAAGCATGTGGCCATCCTTGAGAAGACCGCCCTCGCAAGCGGTGAGACATTCAACAGTTACTACGCCCAGGCCAGCAAGTTCTCAAAGATCGCCGCCGGCAAGTACAACAACTACAAGGCTGCCGTTGATTCAATGGGTATCTACTCACATCCTTTGAAGGTGACCGAGGCCACTTCCAACTATGGCTCTATCTCCCAGGCCAAGGAAGTGACAAGATGGGTGTTCGACAATAAGGTAGGAAAGGTTTCCGAGATCATCACTGTCAACAACAACTATCTGTTCATCGCCACTGTCACCGGAATCCACAAGGAAGGCATCGCGAAGCTTGACGAGGTCAAAGACGCTATCCGTCAGCAGTTGTATGCCGAGAAGTCAAGCGAGAAGGCGGCTGCCGACATCGCCGGGAAGATTCAGGGTCTTGGTGACCTTCAGGCCATAGCTGACACTCTTCACTCTTCTGTGAGCACAGGGGTTGACGTAAGGTTCGCCTCTCTCGCCGGACAGGGACTCGATCCTAAGTTCATCGGTGCTGTCTCAGTCGCTCCGGAAGGAAAGATCTGCTCTGTGGCAGGAACCATCGGAACCTATGTGTTCAAGGTCAATTCACGTGACACAGGTTCATTCTACACTGAGGATGACGCCAAGAACAACGCCGCCCAGATCAACAACTACAGCACTCAGATGATTCTTCCTGTCATGATGATGGATGCGGATGTGAAGGATCACAGGGCACGATTCTTCTAATAGAAAATCATACTGATATATTAAAAAGGGAATGATCCGGTAAGGGTTATTCCTTTTTTTGTGCCTGTACTTTTATATTTGTCGTTTCTACTGCAAATATTGTCACAGTCAATACAAGATATTCTTTGTTGTCACTATCTTTAAAAACGTTAAAACGAACTATTAGTTTTCAATTGTCCTTTGAATTATGGCATTATGCTAAACTGGTAGTTTAACAACACATTATCAATATGCACGAAAGAATCCAAAAAGTTGCGTCCTGCCTTTCGGGAGTGAAGGCGGCGATAGCGGCTGTTCTCATGCTGATGGTTGTCGGGACAGGCACCGCCTTCGCCCAGAAGACCGGCAGAACAATCACCGGTAAGGTGCTTGACGAGAACAATCAGCCGATGCCTGGCGTGACAATCATCGTTGAAGGTACGACCAATGGTACGATGACCGGACCTGATGGTACATTCTCTCTTGGGGGAGTGCCGTCCGGAGCGACTGTCATTGTCTCTTGTATCGGTTACGCAGAGCAGATCCTTCCTGAAGGCAAATCCAACTATGTTGTGAGTCTTGTTCCTGACTCCGAGATGCTGGAAGAGACTGTTGTGGTGGCGTTCGGCCAGCAGAAGAAACTATCTGTGACCGGCGCGATCTCGACAGTCGCCTCAGCGGACCTCCGCAAGACCACATCCACACGTCTGGACAACGCCCTTGCAGGCCGTGTGACTGGTCTTACATCCATGCAAAGCGGCGGTGGCCAGCCAGGTGTAGATGGCGCCACGATGTACCTCCGAGGAGCCGCCACGACCAACGGAAAGAGCCCTCTGATCCTTGTGGATGGTGTGGAGCGTGACAACATCCGTACTATCGACATGAATGAGGTGGAGAACATCTCTGTCCTCAAGGATGCGTCGGCGACAGCCTTGTACGGAGTGCAGGGGGCGAACGGTGTGATCCTTATCCAGACTCGCAAGGGACAGAAAGGAAAGGCTCAGCTGAACATTTCGGTCGACCAGAGCTGGACATCCTTCACCAAGGAGCCTTCCAGGCTTCACTCCTGGGAATACTGCGAGCTTCGCAATGAGGCTTTGCGGAACAGTGGCCGCAAAGCATTGTATTCGGACGAGATAATAGCTAAGTACAAGAATCCTCTTATTGGCTTGGATCCGTCATCGCCGGACTATGAGAATCAAGCGGCGATCCGAAGGGCAGTCTACTGCGACAACGATTACTATAGGATGTATCTTAAAAGCAACACTCCTCAGACACGTGCCAACGCCAACATCTCCGGAGGAACTGACTTTGTCAATTATTTTGTGAATGTTGGATATATCCACCAAGGCGGTAATCTGAACACCGAGGATCCTGATTTCCTTGGCTATGATCCTCAGTGCTACATGAACAGGCTCAGTCTTCGTTCAAATCTTGATTTCCACATCACAAAGAACCTCACGGCCTCATTGAACATCGCTTCATACGCAGAGAATGTGAATATGCCTGCCGTGGGTAATCTTTATGGCAATCCATCCAATGACAGCGCCCAGCAATGGATGATAACCGACCTTATCTATCAGTCGCAGACAATCCTTCCTATTTCTCCTGGCCCTACAACCAATTCTTTGTTTGGTGTCGAGAGTGGTGGAGTTGTCAATTATAGCTACCTTGACCGCTCAGCATTCGAGATCATCAACCGCAGGGGATTCCACACTAACAAGAGGAAAAACCTGAACACCCAGTTCTCTGTTAATTGGAATCTTAGTGATCTTGTTACCAAAGGGTTGAGTGTCAATGGTATGGTTGCGTACGATACGTATAACAGAGGGGTTCTTGAAGGCCTTAAGAAAGAGACTCTGTACAATGTGACGGTTGACTATGATAATGAGACTCTGTTGTATTCATCAGATGACAGCGGTGTACAGGCTTTGTCTATGTCTTCATGGAAATCATCAAACTACCAGATTTACGCTCAGGCTTCAGTCAACTATGCAAGGAAGTTTGGAAAGCACGATGTGACTGCCATGGCCACAGCCTACAGAAGATTTTGGGAAGGGACATCGGCTGGCATTCCTTACAATGTGATCGGAACAGCTGTCAGGGCTACATATTCATTCGATGACAGGTATCTGGTCGAAGGAAACCTTGGCTATAACGGTTCCGAGCAATTCGCGCCGTCCAAGAGGTTTGGCCTCTTCCCTTCTGGTTCTATTGGCTGGATAGCCAGTAACGAGTCTTTCCTCAAAGAAAACAAGTATCTGACCTGGTTGAAATTCCGTGCTTCTTACGGACTTGTCGGAAACGATTCCATAGGTGGCGACAGATTTCTTTTTCAGGATGATATTAAAGTCGCTTCCGGTGGCAGTTTCGCAGGTGGTCTTGGCGGCAATACAATCAGCGAAGGACTTCTCGGAAACAAGAATATCACTTGGGAATTGTCTAAAAAAATGAATGTCGGCCTCGAAATAGGTCTATTGAAGGACTTTAGGTTGAACATAGACTATTTTAAGGAAAACCGTGACCAGATTCTTATCTCACGGCATACTATTCCTTCGTTCCAGGGAGTAAGCTCTTCCAATATTCCTAAAGTGAATATGGGAAAAGTCAAGAATCACGGACTGGAGATAGAAGCAAGTTACAGCCACACTTTCAATAAGGATTTCTCGTTCTCCCTCAAAGGAAACCTTGGTTTTAATGACAATGAGATCATAGAATATGATGAGGCTATGAGATCCGAGGAATATGCTTACCAATACCGCAATGAAGGCTATCGTCTTGGGCAGTTGTGGGGGTATCTCATCGATTGGAATTCTCCTGGTAAAGGGTATTTCACATCACAGGAAGAGATCAATGGGTATCATAAATATGAAATTGGAGTTCCTCGGGTTGGTGATTTTGTCTACAAGGACGTCAATGGAGATGGCGTCATCGACGAGAAGGATATTTCTCCTATCGGATATTCAGGAACCATTCCTGGAATGAACTATGGTATCTCACTTGGCTTGAATTTCAAAGGGATTGATTTTAATGTTCTGTTCTCAGGTCTGGGAAGATATTCAAAATACTATTCCGGTCAGGGTGTGGTTGAATCCACCGGACAAGGAACTTACTTTGAGTGGACAAGGAACGCTTGGACTGAGGAACGTTATAAGAATGGAGAGAAAATCTCGTATCCATCCCTTTCAGTGGACAAGAGCGTAAGCCATGAGGCAAATGACTTCTTCATTCAGAACCGTTCGTTCTTGAGATTGAAGAACATTGAGTTAGGTTACACACTTCCGGAAAAGTACTTGTCAAAGGCGGGGGTGAAATCTCTTAGGGTGTATGTGAGTGGTCAGAACCTGTTTGTGTGGGATGGACTGCGCATAACTCACCTTGATCCTGAGCAGAATAACGCTTACGGTTATCCTATCACCAAAAACGTTAGTCTTGGACTCAACATTAATTTCTAAACGCTGGAATGATATGAAAAATTCACTTTATTATATCTCGGCTTGCTGCCTTTTGCTTTCATCCTTGTCAGCCTGCTCTGACGTTTTGGATGAGGCTCCGTCCGGAAAAATTTCCATTGAGGATGTGTTTCGGGACAACGACAAGACGATGTACTATCTGAACACATGCTATTCGAGCATCAATGCAAAGGGGTGCTATTATTATTTCTGGAGCCGCGGTCCGGTCAATTGGTGCGATGATTCATGGGATGCCGACGATGTTGAGTCGTCTTACACATCTCCTTCGTCACTGTATTACAACGGAAACGCCACGTCATCAGATTTTCCTTCCACAATGAAAGGGGCGGAACCGACAGAGACAGTGTCTTGGTCCAGATCTTTCCAGAGAATACGTAACTGTGCCGTTTTTCTTCAGAATATTCCGACCGCTAATGTGAACTCTGAGAGTGACCGTGCCAGATGGACAGCGGAAGCTCACGTGCTCAGGGCGTATTACTATTCGGAGCTTCTTATGTGGTTCGGCTGTTCTCTTCCTATCATCAGGGAACCTTACAATTATGATGAGGATTTCTCAAAGGTTGAGCGCGGTTCTTTCCACGACGTGGTCGAGTTCATCATCGAGGATTGCGACGCTGCTCTCGCTTGTGATGAGCTGCCTTGGAGGATTACCACTGACAGCGAGGTCATGCGTATGACAAAGGCTGTGGCTTGGGCCATAAAGTCAAGGATGACCTTGTTTGCGGCGAGTCCTTTGTACAATAATGGCAACAATTATTGGGAGGAGGCGTATTCAGTGAACAAGGCGGCCGTGCAGGCTCTTGAAAGCAACGGCTACGCCCTTTATGACAAACTGAACCAGGCGGCAGTATGGGGTGACGAGAAGGCATATCTTCCTACATTGGCATCTCAGTACTTCAATGAATATTTCTGCAATTCAGCGGCCTATACTGCTGATCCTGCGGACAGGGAGACAATCTATCAACTGAAGGCTGGGGCTAATAATGATTTGGCTAATGTTGACGCTCCTTATATAATAGGCGCAAAAGCAGGGACATGCCCTACGCAAGAACTGGTTGATGCGTTTGAGACTATTGACGGACAGCCTGTGCTGGATCTCTCCAAGCCTTATCTTGACGAGAAACATCTTCAACCGAATTATAATAAGGGGACTCTTTATGATAAGAATAATCCTTACGCAAATCGCGATCCGAGGTTTTATGCCACAATCTATTACAATGGATCCCAAAGATACTGTAGCTGGTCTTATGCCACGTCACCTACATCTTTTGAAAATTTGGGGCAAGGCGAGGGTACTATGACAAGGACCATTGCCACATGGGACTCTTACGAGGATGCTTCAGGAAGCATCAAGAATGAACCTGAACCTATGACAGGTCGTTCAACTTCAAGTAGATTAGCTACAAGAACCGGATATTACCAAAGAAAATTCCTGCATCCGAACAGTGGTAAAGAAATGAGAATTGACGGTGCGCGCCATAAGGATTACCGTCTTGCCGAGATTTATCTGAATTTCGCAGAGGCCGCGATGGAGGCTGGTCACGCTGATGAAGCCATCATATACGTGAACAAGGTGCGTACACGTGCCGGTATGCCTGGTCTTCCGGCAAGCCTTTCCGGCGATGACCTGCGTTTGAGAATACGCAATGAAAGAAGGGTCGAGCTTGCTCTTGAGGGTAACCGTTACTTTGATGTCCGCAGGTGGAGTGAACCTGACGGGGATCTTTCCGCCACTGACCGTTGGGTTACAGCTGTAAGCATAACCCACATGAATGATGGTTCTTACAGGTACGAGCGCACTAACATCAAGGAGCGTCAGTGCTACACCAATAAATGGCTCAAGATGCCTATTCCTCTTACCGAGGTCAACAACATGAGGGCCATCACGGGTGAGGACTGGCAGAACCCTGGTTGGTAATGGTTGAATAATTCAGAACACTTAATTTGCATCGAATATGATGAATAAGAATATATTTGCGGCAGCGGCGCTTCTCCTGCTTGGAGCATCATCAATGCAGGTCAAGGCGCAGGACATCACTGTCGCCGGTACCGTAAGGGACATTTACGGTAACCCGTTGCCCGGCGTGATCGTCTCGTCCAACCACAAGGACTTGTACATCACGGACAAGAACGGACAGTACACGGCCAAGGTTGACAAAGCCGGTGAGTTGGAGTTCTCTCTCCTTGGCTTCAAACCGGCATCAGCCAAGGCTTCCTCCCAGATGGAAATCACCCTTGAGGATGACGCCCACAACCTTGCCGAGAATGTCAACATAGGTCTTTCCAAACAGAGTAGGGAAGTCCTATCCGACGCTGTCTCAACGGCTTCGGGAGAGAAACTTGGAAGATCTCTGATGACACGTCTTCAAGGGACGTTCTCTGGAATGTTCTCCGGACTCACGACGATGGAGTCAACATTTGAGCCGGCTTACGAGTCTCTGAATATGTATGTGCGCGGCTACTCCACTTTCCACGGCGGAATCGCCAGCGTGGTCATTGGCGGAATCGCCAGCGTGGTCATTGACGGAATCCTCTACGACTCGTTCGCACACGACATTCTCTACAGGATTTCCCCAGAGGAGATAGAGTCTGTGTCCATTCTCAAAGACGGAGCGTCTCAGGCGATTTATGGCGTGAAAGGAGCCGATGGCTTGATTGTCATCAACACAAAGCGCGGCACTCCGGGCAAATTGAAGGTGGGTGTGAACATCTCGGAGACGGTGCAGGTGCCTACAACCAGAATCCACAGCTTCGACTCCTACACGTTTGCAAACCTCCGCAACCAGGCGGCTGTCAATGACGGGCTGGGGGAGTACCATATTTTCTCGAAAGAGGCTGTAGAAGGCTTCAAGGATGGTGGCAGCGACCTCTATCCGAACACGAACTGGTACGACATGCTCGTCCGTGATTTCTCGAATCAGCAGAGAATCGCTCTGGATGCCACGGGAGGCAACGAGAACGTGAGGTTCTACTCCAACTTCAACGTGTTGCGCCAAGGAAGTTTCTGGAACGCTGATCAGACGGCCTACAAGGCTGACAATGAGAAATACAGGATCAACTTCCGCTCCAATGTCGATGTGAAGATCAACAACTACATCAGTCTTTGGGCGAATCTGGCGGGTTCCATCGTAAGGGCTCACACACCTGGAGGGGCCGTGAACTGCAACGAGACCCTGTACACCATCATCACGGGTATGCCTTCTTTCATCTATGGTCCTGTGACCCCTACAATTCAGGATGAGGATGGCAATGTGATTGACGCTGGTGGGGAAGTGGTGACCACTCCGAACATCAATTTCTCGCCTTACGGCTTCCTGAACCGCACCGGCTACAACAACGAGATGAACACCAACATCTACGGCCAGGCCGGGCTGAAGTTTGACCTTTCGTTTCTGACCCCGGGGCTTTGGGCTGGTGGCAGCGTGGGTTATCTTTCCTACATCAACTCCATCACTTCCAACACTCAGGACTACGCCAGGTACATCCGTGACAACGATTGGAGCGACCTTACGTTCACCCATTACGGAACCACGATCAACACGAACCTGACTTATGCTAAAGGAACCGCCTTGTACGGTTATTTCTCTTACAAGGGAGAGGCAGGCTGGCAGAGAGATTTCGGCAGGCATCATCTGAACGCCAACGCCTACATGACCTATCAGGTGTTCGACAACCTTGCCGGTGGCGCCACCTACGATTTCAGGCGGGTATATTCAGGAGCGGAAGTGGCTTATGACTTTGACAAGAGATATGCCGTCAAGCTTTCGACAGGATATTCGGGATCAGACTATTTCCCGAGAAAGACCCGCTTCATCTGGACTCCAGGGGTTTCAGCGGCTTGGATCGCTTCCAACGAGAGTTTCGTGAAGGAAAATATTCCTTGGCTGTCTTTGCTGAAAGTTCGCGGCTCTTATGCTGTCACCGGCAACGACGCCACCGGATTCGACAGGTACGCCTACAAGGATCAGGTGAACAGCAACGCTGGCGGAAAGATTCCTTACCTTGGTTATTACACAAATGAATCTGTTTATGGTAACCCTAATCTTGAGCCTGAGAAAATCTACAAGACTAATGTCGGGATTGATCTAGGAATAGCCAACCAGTTCCAGGTTTCCTTTGACATATTCAGGGAGAAACTGAACAATGGAGTGATTAACTCTACATCGAAAGTTCCTCTTTATCAAGGTATTCCTCTTGGAGCCTATCCTATCACCAACATGGGTGAGTTCGAGAACAAGGGATGGGAACTCTCTGTAAGCTACAGAAAGCGTTTCAACTCTGATTTCGGACTGTTCATTGCCGGTCATCTTGACTATAGCAAGAACAAGGTCATCTACATAGGCGAAACCGCTTACAATGACACCTACGCTTACCGTTACCGTACAGAAGGCTATCCTCTCGGACAGTCTTGGGGCTACCTGACTGACTACAGCAACGGCAACGGCCTGTACAATTTCCAGGAAGAGATCGATGCCGGCCCGAAATATTCATTCGGCACTCCGCGTCTTGGAGACATCAAGTACAAGGATCTGAACGGGGACGGCGTCATCGACGAGAAGGACATGGCTCCTCTCGGCAACGGTTCGCTTCCTAAGTACAACTTCGCTTTCAATGTCGGCTTCAACATCAAGAACTTCGAGGTGAACCTCCTTTTCCAGGGACTTGGTGGGTACAAGAGAAATTACAGTGAGTTGTTCACATTCCAGTCGGCCTACGATGGAGTGTTCACTGAAAGCCATAAGTCAGCCTGGACGGCCGAGAAATGGCTCAACGATGAGGAAATCGGTTTCCCTGCCCTTTCCACGACAGCCACGACCAATCTCCAGGCGAACGACTATCTTCTCAAGGATGCCTCGTTCCTGCGCCTGAAGACCGCGGAGATCTCCTACAAGATGCCTAAGAAAGTCTGCGACTTCCTTAACGCCAGCGCTTTCAAGGTTTATCTGAGCGGTCAGAACCTCTTCACTATCGATGGCATGAAGACAAATGACACTCCTGTCGAGGGTTCTTGCTCCGCTTTCCCTGTCTATAGGATGTACAGACTTGGAATCAACCTCACATTCTAATGGAAAAAATGAATATCATGAAAAAATTCCGCATACTTATTCTTGCATTGGCGGCCACAGCGGTTTTTTCTGCCTGTCAGGACGCTCTGGATCTACGTACCAACGGAACCATCGACATGTCCGAGGTGTTCAAGGATCGCAACAGGACAAGAGGCTACCTCAATTCTTGTTACAATTATGTGATGGATCCATCGGTCAATGTCGGCTCTTTCACAGACGATGCGCAGAACAGTCAAGAGATTACCGCCGGCAGTTCGTACGACATCTGGTACAATTCAGACATCACGTCCAGCAATTTCGCCGACCATAACTGGGACGGCAATCCTTGGGGCAACTACTTCGAGGGAGTGCGCAAGTGCAATGTGTTCATCGCCAACATCGATGATGCCACGGCCGAGATGCAGGACTGGGAAAGAGCGGGTTGGAAGGCTCAGGCTCTGACTCTCAGGGCTTGGTACTATCTCCAGCTTATTAAGAGGTACGGTCAGATTCCGTTGATCACTTCGGATCTTGGCACCAATCACGATTTTTCCACTGACAAGAAGGCTACGGTTTCCGAAGTGGCCAGACAAATTCTGGCTGACTGTGACGCAGCTGTCGCCACTGATGATTCGGAGGCATATTCATATGTCTATCTGACCCAGCAGTGGGGGATGGCCACCAAGGCCCTTGCCCAGGCGATCAGAAGCGAGACAGCGACTTACATCATCAGTCCTCTGATGGGAGACGGTGGCTATACCGCTCAGCAGGCTCTCGAAATCGCCGCTGACGCCCTCGCCAAGGTTCTTGCCAACGACTACAGCCTTTGGACCACGGCGAGCGCCGGGTGCAATGCGTACGCTTCATATTTCCTCTACAACCCTGAGGACATGAGGGCACAGGACAAGGAAACCATCTATGGCGGCACACGTACGGCAGTCTGGTCGTCTTGCGGTGTGCCGATTGTCAGCGGAAGCGTCACGGCCGGCACCTGTCCTACCCAGGAACTTGTAGATGCCTACGAGATGGCCAACGGAAAGCCGGCGATCACGGGCTACGAGGATGATCAGCACCTTAAGCCGATCATCAACACAGAATCAGGCTATGATGATGCCAAGCCTTATGAGGGCAGGGATCCTCGTTTCTATGCGACTGTGTTCTACAACGGAAGTGTAAGGGGAGCGGATGAGATCTCCACAGTCTCCGGAGCCAACTGCGGACTGAACTCCACGAGCATCAGGTACACCCACACTGGCTACTACATGCGCAAGTACGCCCACGACGCATCCAACCGTAACTCCAATTCTGACGGCTATATGCGCGTTGTCCGCCTTGCGGAGCTTTACTACAACTTCGCCGAGGTCGCCTACCAGGCCGCAGGACCTGACGAGATCATCAGCGTCTCAGGTCTGAATATGTCCGCCCGGGGAGCTGTCAACGCCGTCCGCGCAAGGGTCGGAATGCCTGAGATTCCAAGCGGACTAACTGTCGCGGATTTCGAGAAAAGGTACCGTAACGACCGCAGGGTCGAATTTGCCCTTGAGGCTGACCGTTATTTCAGTCTGCGACGCTGGAAAGCTCTCGGTGAATCTTCAGTGGTGACCGGAATGAAGGTGTCCGGAACAGGCGCTGACCTCACCTACGAGCGTTTTGCGTTCGACAAACGTCCTACAAGCGCGGACAAGTACCTTCTCTACCCGATAGATCTTACGGAAGTCTCTAAAGTTCTGGAACTTACCGGGAACGACTGGCAGAATCCGGGATGGTAGTGGAGAGTCAGAATTGTGAATGGATAAAATTGATGAACATGAAGAAAATCATCTACTTGATATTGCTCGCCTGCTCGGCCATATTCTTTTCCTGCAAGGATGATTCAGGAATGACAAAGGATGGCGACATAGTCCTGTCGAATCTTACGGCCGAGCCAAGAATCGGTGCGGTTGTCCTCAAATGGGACAATCCCTCAGCAAGTGACTATTACTATGCCACTGTGACTTACACGGACGCTTCCGGAGAGGAAGTGAAGCGGAAGGTCAGTGTCTACAGTGTCGATCCTGAAAAGGGCGAGGGACACACCTCTGTCAGAATCGGTGGGTTCGCCGACACAAAGACCTATGAGTTTACGGTGACGCCTTACACCTCTGACGAGCGTTATGGAGATCCAAAGACCGTCTCCTGCGCTCCGGAGGATGCCACCAAGGCCTTCAAGTACATCTCAGAGACCATAGAGGCCACTCCAACAGTCGAGGGAGCGGTGATCAGCTGGACCAATGAATATGATGTCCCTGTCACCGTAAGCATCTCCTACAAGAACCTTGCGGGGGAGACGAAGACAGTGACCAGAACAAGCGACGAGGGAGGCAGTGTGGAGATATTCCCGTTTGTGGAAAAGACAAGCGTGACGATCACTGCCACCGACGAGAGCGGCAAGAACACTTCCGACCCGAAAGTGATCGAGGTCACTCCGGAAAGGGGAGAGATCCCTCAGTCCAGAATGACGGCCGTAGGCGCTTCAGGCATTGAGGGTGAGAATATTCCCGCAAGGCTTTTGGACAATGATGTCACAACGGCTTGGTCCGGCTCCAACAATGACATCGTGTGGGTAGCCATAGATCTTGGTGAGGTACATAGGATCAACTGGTTTGAGCTGGTGGGTAATTCAAAGGACCGTGACGGCCAGCCTGTGGCCCTTATGGTTTTCCACTCGAAGGAGCCGGTGACTGATATGTCCAAAGCCGCCAATCTTGGCATTTTTGAATATAATCCTGAGCACATCTATAACCATGCTTACAAATTAAAGGAACCGATAGATACAAGATACTTTCTTATCGCCTTCCCGAGCGTGCAGCGTGTCAGCATCACCGAGTTCTGCGCCTACTATGCGGACGCGGCGACCCATTACGCCAAGGAGTCCGAGCTTGAGCTTCAGCCGGATCCGGATGACGATCCTACCTACTATCCTGAGATTGAGTATATGACACCAACTTCCACCGTTAATAACCTCAAAATCACGCAAAGCAATCCGGATAATCCATCCGAATATACTTTTGAAACCACGGGTGGTGACTCTTGGGTTCATCTTGCTCCTTTGAAGAAGCAAGCCGCTGGTACAGTTCTTGTCTTCCAGTACAAGTCTACTGGAAACCTCCGTTGTGAGTTCTTCTGGGTGAAACCTGGCGCTCCAAGACCTGCTGGAGGAGTAGAGACATTCTTCGACATAAAAAAGACTGATGAATGGAAGACATTCAAGATGAATATGGCGGATGAATGGGTAAAAACTGATCCAAACAATAATGCGTTCAAGTGGTGGGATGGCGCTCCTGGTGACCTTGTCCGTTTCGACATCGGTGACGGAGCCGGAGAGACGGTGGTTGTCCGCCTGATGCACTGGCGCGCGGCCGAGGAAGGTGAATAAACCATATTCTTTTATAGATTCGTATGGACAAAATAAAATAAAATAAAACGAACATGAAAACAACTTCAGCAAGGTGGATTACCGCCGCACTTTTCTCTTTGGTTGTACTTAGCTCCTGTGGCAAGGAAAAGACTGAGCCAGACGTTATTGTGAAGCCTAAGGATCCCAAGGAGAAGATGGCCTCAAACCTTGAGAGCTATCTCAAGA
Organism: Bacteroidales bacterium UBA6366; assembly: GCA_002438845.1. Lineage (GTDB taxonomy): Bacteria > Bacteroidota > Bacteroidia > Bacteroidales > UBA932 > Cryptobacteroides. The sequence continues at coordinate 65,347 of DJRG01000089.1, read as the reverse complement.
AGGACTATCCTTCCAAGGTGACAGAAGTCAATGTGACCGCCGACAAGGTCATCGTCAAAGGCTCATGCGGAGGGTCAGGCACCTATGTCCTTGCCGAGATTACCCCTTGGCAGGATGTCACCGAATTGGAGACTTTTCCTTACACAGAGGCAATCTCTGGCCAGAGTTTCACCGTCACTGTCGACAGGATCGCGCAGGGCAGAGAGGGGATAACGTATGACAAGGTGTTCTCGAAATGGGCTGTTGTCAAGGTCGAAGGAGGCAGTCAGACACTTGACTCCCATGCCCGTTATGCCGATGAGGTAGCTCCCAAGGCCACTCCGGCCGCACTTCCTCTTAAGAACAAGAAAGGCTTCGGAGCCGGAACCACTGACCTTTATTTTCAGGACTGCAAGGACATGAACGTCGGCAGCATAACGATGAATGTGACTTTGAGCAGTTATATTACCGGAGAGGGCTCGGGTTATTCCTACGGAGGAAAATCGTACAAGCTTGGCTCCATGAGGGTGAATGTGGACCGCATCACCTCCAAGGCCGCCGAGACAGGCATTGTGGTGTCCGCCATAATCCTCTGCCCGTCCAATTCCATATTCAAGGATCCTGAGAACAATGGTGGCAACTATTCGATGCCGGACATGACTACCGCCGAGGCTTTCAATCTTTACGCCGCCGCGCTTGAGCACATGGCTTCAACCCACTGCACGCCTGACAAGAGGATCTCGCACTGGATCATGCACAATGAGGTGGATCACGCCAGCCAGTGGACGAACATGGGCAGCCAGCCGATGATGCGCTACATGGACAGGTACATCAAATCCATGAGAATCTGCTACAATATTGTCCGTCAGTACGACCAGAACGCTTCCGTGCTTGGTTCCTACACCCACTGCTGGACTGTGGCGGACGGCGATTACACTCCGAAGAGAATGCTGGAGACCACTGTCGCCTATTCTGACGCAGAGGGGGATTTCCGTTGGGGCGTGGCTTATCATCCTTATCCACAGGATCTCACAAAGCCTTCTTTCTGGGTCAACGACACGCAGGCGACATATTCAATGACCACAAGGTACATAACCTTCAAGAATCTGGAGGTCATTGACTCCTGGATCAAACAGAAGGAGAATCTGTACAAGGGTACGACCAAGCGTGTGCTGTTCCTTTCAGAGCAGGGGACTAATTCGCCTTCCTACTCGCAGACGGACCTGGAGCTTCAGGCGGCCGGTGGTGCCTGGGCTTGGAAAAAGGTTTCCAAGCTTGACGGGATCGACGCCATGCAATGGCATAACTGGGCTGACAACAAGGATGAGGACGGACTCAGGATCGGTCTTCGCTCCTTTGCTGAGAGCAGTATGGCTAACCTTACGGCCAAGCCGGTGTGGTACGTATGGAAAGCCGCCGGCACAGCCGAAGAGGACACTGTCTTTGATCGCTACAAGTCCACCCTCGGCATCTCCGACTGGGCTTCCATTATGGGATCGGTTAATTAGATTGCTGTTTAGCGGCCGCGGTTTACTTTCACGATCATGGCGCTTGTTGGCTGCATCGTCAGGACATCTCCCTTGGCGGTTACCTTGTAGGAGGCTTTGCCAGCCATCAGGACAGGATCGAGTTTTTTCCCGGCTTTCTCTGATGTCTGGGCAGGGATTGTGACGGTGCGCTTGACTCCGGTCGGGTTGAGGGCCACGAGATAGGTCTCCGTTCCGTCCGTGCGGGTGTAGACCATCGGGTATGGGACAGATTCGTTGTAGATAGGACTCCACTTGCTGCTGCTCCAGAAAGCTTTCGTTTCCTTGCGGAATTTGATGAGCGCGCGGGTCCAGTTGAGGAGAGACTCCGGATCATTGTCCTGTGAGGCCACGGTGATTTCTCCCTTGGCCGTCGGATTCTTGCATCCGTCCGCTTTCCACTTAAGGTACAGCGGATAGGATGTGGCCGGAGTCCATTCAGGACACACAGGGATGTAGATGTCGGAAGGGTCGCAGGTGCTGAATCCGGCGTTCACGCTGCCGTCCCACTGCATCGGAGAACGGCCGCCGGTCCGCTCCTTTCCGTTATGGTCGGCCCCTTCGACGTTAGGAAGGTCAGCGAGGCTGCGGATTCCGATTTCGTCACCGTAGTAGAGAATAGGCAACTGCATGGTCATGATCCAAGCCATGCTCACTTTCAGCTGCTCGGGAGTGTTCCTTGCGCCCATGTTGAATCTGAGATGGTCGTGGTTGCCGGTAAGGTTGGCATAGTAGCCCCAGTCTTTGGTCCATGCGATGTTGTCGCTGTACTCATCGTAGAACCTCTTGAGCATCTTGGCGGCGTCATCCTTTGTGTCGATCTTATTCTCAGGCCAAGGATTGCCGTAGAGGTCTTTCAGGGACGGCTGTCCTCCGTTCAGGGAGAAGTAGCTGCCTCCGTCGGCCTGATGCTTCTTGTCGAAATACATCCTACGGATCTTTGTGCTGGTTCCGTTAAGATCCATGTCGATGTTGAATCCGGCCGCAAGACAGTACTTAGGGTTGCCCCATTCGGCCATCAGAACGTGGTCGGGGAATTCGGTGTCCATCCATCCGCGTATCTCACGCCAGAATTCGATGATGCCCTTCTTGTCCTTGTCGTTCTTGATGAGACTGGCCGCCATGTCCACACGGAATCCATCCACACCTTTGTTGAACCAGAACTCGATTATGTTCTTCATCTCCTGTTTTACGGCTTTCGGTCCCGGTGCGTCCATTCCCTGCTCCCATGGCTTGGCAGGATCCGGATTGTAGTAACCGAAGTTCAAGGCCGGCTGGCAGGCGTAGAAATTCTTCATGTAGTACTTTCCTCTCGGAGCGTCTGACTTCATCCACTTGCCTATGGTGTTCTGCATCACATTGTCTGAAGCGAGCATCTTCTTGAGGTCATCCTCGGCGCGCTTGTCAGGCAGACGGTCGCTCCAGATGTAATAGTCGCTGTAGCGTTGGTTGGCGTCCGCCTCCATGGACTGTCTGAACCAAGGATGCTGATCGGATGTGTGCCCTGGAACCAGGTCGAGGAACACCTTTATTCCTCTTTTGTGACATTCGGAAATCAGATTCACGAGATCTGTGTTAGTACCGAAACGTGGGTCTACCTTGTAGAAATCTATCACGTCGTAGCCTCCGTCAACCCAGCCGGAAACAAAGAGGGGATTGAACCAGATGACATTGACTCCGAGTTTCTCGATGTAGTCAAGCTTGGACATGACTCCAGGGATGTCACCGATGCCGTTGCCGTCTGAATCCTTGTAGGAAGACGGGTAGATTTGATATATCACGGCGTTCTCGAGCCACTGAGGGCCTTTTTTCCATGTCTGTTCGAATGAACCCGGTTTAGGTTGCGCCACAGAAATCAAGGCGAGTGCTATCGCCGCGAAAAATGTAATTGTTTTCTTCATAAAGTATGAATATCTTATTGTCTTTCAATGATGTTATCTCCACCAAAAGTAGGTGTACGGCCTGTCAGCTCCGTCTTTCAGCCCTTTCTGGAGGGTGGGCTCAGCCAAAGAGAAGTCATTCGTTCCGACCACAGAGGTCTCCGTGAACACGTTTCCGAATGGATCCCGCGCTTCGACCTTGATCTGTCGGGTGTCCGGGTTCTTGAGTTTGTAGCGATAGATGTGCTTGGCCTTGGTGATGTCCTCCAGCTTGTTGCATTTGTAGGCGTGGTTGATGTAGAGTCCGCACATCCACCGGTCGTACTGATTCTCAAGGTATGTAGCGGTACCTGTCAAGGTTCCGTCCTCGTAGACACTGACTTTCCAGTCCGGCCCTCCTGAGAACACGTTGACCGCGATCTCATCCTTGCCGAAACCATCGTCCGAGAAGGAATATTTTCCGCCTCCGCTGATCGTGTAACTGTCAGAGGCCCTGTATATTCTCATCTGGTGTGACTTGTCCCAGTCCGTGCCCTTGAAGTACATGTCCTTGATCTCGGTGCCGTCGAACGTGAAGACGTAGTAGCCGTTAGGAGTGCCGTCCGTCGCATGGTTGGCTCTCCAGAAATAGCCGCAGGCGGTGCTGAGAATATATTCCCTCATCCCCAGTTTGTTCTTGCTGTACTTGTAGTTGTGGGTGTGGGCGGCCATTATTATTGGATCCTTGTAGTTCTTGACGAGTTCGAAGATCTGTGTGGCGTAGGAATATTTCGCAAAGTTGTTGTACATCGGCGCATGGAAGCAGAGCACGACCTTGTGGTTCTTCGGAACAAACGAGAGGTCCTGCGCCAGCCAGTCATATTGCTCTTTTGTGAAACCGAGCGTGTAGTCCGTGTTTCCGGAGAACCTTAGGTCGTCCAGGATGACGAAATGAACCATCCCAACGTTGAACGAATAGTAGAGAGGCCCCATTATATTGCTGAATGTCAGTCCGTCAGGGGAAAGTTTGTCCTTGTCATGGTTGCCGATGACGTGATAGGTGGGCACGTCGATCTCCCCGAGAACCTTTTTCATCTTCGTAAGCCGTTTTCCCGAATGGTTCTCGTCGATTCCGATAATGTCTCCGAGAGCAACGGCGACGGTCTCAGAGCCGGAAAACCTCTCGATCTCACGGTTTATGTCAGCCACGGTCTCGCTTCGGAACCGCTCTACATCACTGTCGTAGTCCGGCTGCGGGTCTCCGATGGCCACCAGGGTGAATCTGTTGTCCTGATGTTTGCGTTTGGAAAGAGAAAAATCCGCTCTGTAGACACTTGATGCGGTCCCCGTCAAAGACTTGCAGTTCTGATAGAAAAGGGGCATATTCCCGAAATCCTTCTGCGTCGCGCATTCATAGCCTGAAGGCATCGAGATGAACACGAATTTGGCGTCACGGGCGCGTTTCATCTGATAGACACCTCTTGAGTCGGTTTTCACGCAGGTGTAGGCATCGCTGACGACAACACCCTCGACAGGCTTTCCGTCGGTGTCGCTTACCAGTCCATAGAGGGTCATGCCCTTGTCCGGCGTGATCTCCGACGGCTTTTCTTCCGGTTCCTTTTCACCGCCTCCGCCCGCTCCTGAGGAAGGATTTTCCTTGGAGCAGGACGCAAGGGCGGCGAGTATCAACAAACAAACGCTTAATTGTCTTATTCTCATCTTTCAGTAAACTACCAATCTGGATTCTGCTGGATGCCGGCTTTTTGGAGTTCGTCGACAGGAATTGGCATAAGATAGTGCTTTGACTCGAACACACGGTTCTCTACCCAATAGCGCTCCATGCGGTACTTCTTGCCGTTGATGACAATCTTTCCTCCGGCGTCCTCGACCGGCCTCATGCCGCAAATCCTATGCTGTGTCTTAGGATACGCTCCATATTTTTCAAAATATTCCTGAGCCTTCGCATCATTTGTACTTCCCGGAAGTGACTCCCACTGCCTGTCCTTCGCAGCCTCAAGGGCTGGCTCAAGGTAGAAACGGCACTGCCAGAAACGGCATTTCTCGTGGTAAAGCTCAACCCTTCTTTCCCTTGCGATGTAGTCGAGCATAAGTTCCTTGCTGGACATTGTGGCAGGCGGCATCGGGGCCATGAACGAGCGGCTGCGGATTTCGTTGATCCGTTTGTAGACCTCGGCGTTCGGTCCTTCTGTGCGAGTCACCGCCTCGGCCCACATAAGGTACACGGTCGAAAGACGCAATGCCGGAGGACAGTGGAGCACGCCGGCGCCTGAGCCTGCGGCCTTGTTGTGGGAACCGTCGCAGAACTTGCGGAGGAAGTAGCCAGTGGTTGTCGAATTGGCGGCGTTGATCTTGTCAGGTCCTGACGCCGTGTTGATCACCGTGCTCTTGAATGTCGAGCCGTGATAGATCACGTCGCGGTACATGCGGGGATCACGGTTGACGTAAGGATTGGCGTCGTCGTAGCCGGAATTCAGAGCGGACTCGCTGATAAGTCCATTGTATAGCGAGGCGTGGTTCTCCTTGAGAGCGTAGATCGGGTAGCCGTAGCCGTCCGGGCCGATGAACTCATATTCATCAACCTGATCCTGTGTCGGCATCTCCCTGCCGCCGCCGCTTTGTGACGGAGGATAGTTGTCGCCCCACCAACCGGCAGACTTGTCTCTGAGCCAGAAGCAGATCCATTCCTGTTTGAGCGGTTCCATCGTCTCCGGAACGAAGAGTTCCCAGAGCCTTCTCGGAACCATCGACGCACTTGTGTTGTTGCCGAGTTTGTCGGTGCAGTCATTTTTGTCGGCTCCTTGATAGAGATTGTACTTCGGACGGCCTTCGATGCTGAAGTTGATGACCTCGTCGCAGGCTTTTTTCACATCCACCCAGCGCTGAGGGTCATATTTGGCGTACAGCTCCTTGCCAGTGCGGTTGTCAGTGAAAGGGAAAGTGCCGTTGCCGTCGATGCCTCCGTTGTAAAGAGGGGTCGCCACAATCCAGCGTACCATAGCCTTCAGTCCAAGACAGGCTCCCTTGTCGATTCTTGCGAACTTCAGTCCGCTGTTCTGCGCCGGGACTCTTGAATATGCCTCATCGCAGTCATCGCAGATTTTCTGTGCGATCGTGAACACATCCTCGCGGGTGAAATGTCTGTCGTCACTCTGCTTGATGGAATGGTCGAGATAGATGCACTCTCCATAGTTTCGCAGCAGGATGTAGTGGAGGTAGGCTCTGATGTAAAGAACCTCTCCGACGCGGTTCATCAGTGTGCCAGGCTCGGAAGGGGAGTCAGGGGTGTTGTAGGTCTCTATGCATTCGAGAATCTTGTTGGCCCTGCGGATGTTTGAATATACTCCCGCCCACCATCCGGTGGTGTTGCTGGCGCTTGAGGAGCCTGTGGCCGTGGTCTTCTTCCAGATGTCCGAACCTGGCTCCCAATCGCCTTCGTTCCAACGGTTTGTGAGATTGTTGGCCTCAGAGGTCGATGTGCACTCGGCCTCGTCGCAGCAAGGAGACTCGCTGTAGTGGTGCATCTGTGCAAGAGGCCTGTCGGAAGCCTTTGCGAGGGCGTAGAGGCGGGTGATCTGCTCGTCAGTCTGCTGGAAACTGCTGAACATGTCGGCCTCTGTCTTGATGTCGGTCGGCTTTTTGTCCAGATAGCCGTCACAGGATGCCGCTGCGATAAGGCAAAGTGCGGCAGCACTGATTTTCAATATGTTTTTCATTGATGTCATTGTCTTGAATGTGTTTTGAACAAGTTAGAGTGTGATGGAAACTCCGAGGTTGAACACTCGCTGGATAGGATACCAGCTTCCGTCTCCGTCCCTTGTCTCGGGATCCACATCAGCGTCAGACAACCCGTCGAAGGTCAGGAGATTCTGTCCCTGAAGATAGACGCGGCAATTCTGGACATTAATCCTGTTCATCCATTTTTTCGGCAGGGAATAGCCGATCTCCACGTTCTTGAGCCTGATGTAGGAGGCGTCGTAGAGGAACAGGCTTGAATGCGAGTTCTTGTTGTTCGAGTTGGCTCCAAGATGCAGGGCCGGGTAGGTGGCTGTCTCTGCTGTCTCCGGGGTCCAACGGTTCAGGTGCATAGGCTTCACCTTGCCGATCGCAGTCACATTATAGATCGGGAAATCCCAGACAGCCGCTCCGGAAAGCATTACCGAGCAAAGGGTTGAGCCTTGCAGAAGGACGCTGAAATCAAGTCCTTTCCAACTGAATCCTACGGGGATTCCGAACTGGAGTTCAGGAATACGTGGGTTGCCCATCGCCCTGCGGTCGTAGTTGTCGATGACTCCGTCTCCGTTCTGATCCTTGTAGACCACATCTCCGGGACTTAGCGTGCCGAATGTCTGGTAGCCTGCGGCGTTGAGTTTGTCAGCTTCGGTCTGGTCGGCCACGAAGTGGTCGAATTCATAGACGAAGTTCTCACCGACACGGTGACCTGTGGCATATCTCCATGTGCAGTCCACCCCATTCGGAGAGACATAGGAGATCTCTTCGCAGAACTTGATCTTGTTGCGCGCGAAAGAGAGATTCGGTTTGATGTACCAGCTGAAATTCCTGCCAATGCGGTCAGCCCAGCCGAACTCGAGCTCGATGCCTTTGTTGTCCACAATGCCGGAGTTGGTGTAGGTCGCCGATTGTCCGATGATCGCCGGCAAGCCGAGTTTGTCTTCTCCAGCCATGTTCGTAAGGATGTCATAGCGATGCTCGTAGAAAGCGTCCACATTCAACGAGAACCTGTTGCCAAACATCTTGAGGTCGATTCCGACATTGTACTTCATCGCCTTTTCCCAAGTCAGATCCTCATTGGCGAAAGCGCCTTCATCGTACCACGAAGAGTAGTTCTTGGAGTTTTCCCCGAAGTTGGTGATATATTCCTTGCCTTTGTTGTAGGTCTGGATGTAGGCGAAACGCGCCGAACTGATGTAGTCGTTGCCGGCGAGTCCGGCGGAAGCGCGGACCTTGAGGAAATCAACAGATCTGAGACCCTTCATCCAGTTCTCGCTGCTGAGAACCCATCCGAGGGAGACGGCAGGGAAGAACCCGAAGCGCTTTCCGGGCGCGAAGGCCTCGGATCCGTTGTAGCCGAAATTCGCGTCCAAAAGATAGCGGCTGCGATAGGCGTAGGTGACTCTGGCAGAGATTCCACAGTAGCGGTAGTCTACATCGCTGCCCTTGCTCTTGTTCTGGAGGTAGCCCAGAAGCATCCCGGTCACATCGTGCTCTTCACTGACACCGAACTTGCGCTTCCAATCCAGCTTGCCTTGGAAACGGTAGGTTGAGACAGTCGTGTAGTTGGAAAGCGAGCGGGAATAGTTGTCATCGATTGTCCTGGTGTTGGCGGTCTCGAATATTCCGTTCTTCGCCCAGTATCCGGCGTTGTTTTTCCACACATCCACGCTTTCACCCTTGAGTTTCCACGTGGCGTAGCCCGGGAAGGTCAGGTTTCCAAGTGAGAATGTGTTGACCTTGTTCCCCTTGGAGGTTCCGTTGTACTGATCGTAAGAGAACTGTCCCTCAAGCGACAAGCCTTTGGTGATGAACGAAAGATCCTCGCGAAGACGGATGGAGCCGTTGATGTCGTTGTCTGTACGGATTGTGTAGCCGGTGTGGCTGAGTTGTCCGAGGACATTGTAGCGGTACATCTGGTCATCGCAGTAAAGAAGCATTCCTCCGTTGTTGGTAAAATCGAGCTCATTCTCCTCTATTCCTGTGTTTTCGATGACGATTGGGAGGTACGACGGCTGAGTGTTGGCGAGTCCTATGAGAGATGAGGCTGTGGCTCCGGGGTAGGTTGTCTGGCGCACCCTTATTCCCAGATCGACAGAGATTGAGAAGCGCTTTGTGGCCTGTACATCGATGTTGGAGCGGAAATTGAAACGGGAGAATCCGTTCTCTTTCTCAGGGGCATGATAGGCGTAGTTGTCACCTTGGTTGTAATAGCCTCCGAGGACGAAATACTTAACCTTTTCAGTTCCTCCTCTTACGGACAGGGAGTAATCCTGCATGACCGCCGGTTTGAACATGTAGTCGAAGTAGTTCCAGTCGTAGCCGAGTCCGTCCGAGTTGTCGCCCTTTGCCTTGCGGTAGTTGGCGATCGCCTCGCCAGAGAAGAGTGACAGCGTGTTGACATCAACTCCCGGATTGTCGTTCATGAGAGCCTCGTTGTAGAGTACGGCATAATCCGCCGAACCAAGATAACGTGGGAATTTCGCCGGCTCCGTCACTCCGATGGATGCCTTGAAATCAACTGTCGGCTTTTCGCCCTCACGTCCGCGCTTGGTGGTGATGATGATCACTCCGTTGGCGCCTCTGATTCCGTAAGGCGCTGTGGCTGACGCGTCTTTGAGGATGGTGAAAGTCTCGATCTCGTCGGCGGAGATGTAGCTCATCTCACGCTCGATTCCGTCCACGATCACGATAGGAGCTGTTCCGCCGCCATAGGTGGAGACACCACGCACATTGACGTTGGCCACATCGAAGCCAGGCTCACCGCCGCCGTGCTGCGTGACGATAAGTCCCGGGAGACGGCCGGCCAGGGCGTTGTTGACATTCGCGGTAGGGGACTGCGACAGTTCCTTGGTGGTTATCGTCGAGACGGCTCCAGTGATGGTCTCACGCCTTTGGACGTTGTAACCTACCACGACAGCCTCGCTAAGCGCCTTGACATCCTCGACAAGGACAATGTCCAGCTTATGCCGTCCGGCCACCTTGATGGTCTGTGGAGCGTAGCCAATGCAGGAAACCTCAAGAGTGGCTTCTGAATATGGCACATCGATCTTGTACTTTCCGTCCACGTCTGAGATCACGCCTGTCCGCTCTCCCTTTATGAGGACGGCGGCGCCGATGACCGGATAACCTGCCTCGTCCAGCACTGAGCCGCTCACATTGAACGGCTTGTCCTGGGCCGTCATCGAGACGTTGGCCAGGATAAGCGCCACAAGGCAGAGAAAAATTCTTACGATGGATTTTCTCATGGAATATTAATTGATTTTACAGTTGTTCTTTGTGGCTTCGTCAATGGTGAACGCGCTGATGATCGCGTTGCCGTATTTTCCGATAGCCGGCTCTTTGGTAAGGTTGCTTCCGGTGACGCTGAAGCTTGCCTTGCAGTTTGTTACTGAATATCTGGCCTTTGCGTTTTTGGCGTGTACGGCGATGCCAGCCACGACGGCTCCGGACTTGTTCTCTCCCGTCAGTTCAAAGTTGCCGTAGTTCTCACATCCGTCTATAGTCCAATCGTGCCTGTCGTCAGACCAGTCGATGCTGCCTATGATTCCGGCCGCGTCTCTTTCGATCGCGCCCTTTATGGTTCCTCGGTTGATGCAATTGTAGAAATCACCACCGTTGCAGACAGCGGCGATGCCGCCCATAGTCATGACTTGCTCGGTGCTTTCGACCGTACCGTAGTTCACACAACCTTTGAATATCGCTTTCTCACCTGTGTTCTTCTCGCTTCGTCCCACGATTCCTCCCATCATCGAACTCGCTCCTTTGATGTTTCCGTGATTCTCGCAGTTCTCAAGGTTGTGACGGAATACATTCTCACCGTGTTTGCTTGTGGAGATGGTTCCAGGACCTCCTATGATGCCACCATAACGACGGTTGACGGTGTTGCCGCTTGCGTTCTTCGCACATTCGTAAACAGTGATGTTCCCGTAGTTCTTGCAGCGGACCAGTGTACCATAGCCGGAACCGATGATTCCTCCGCAGCTCTGCACCGATCCAAAGCCGTTTTCAAGATCGATGTTGAAATTGCCCTTGTTCTCGCAGTCAGTGATGATCGGCTGGCTTGTCCGCGATGATCCAAGGATACCACCGATGTAGGCGTCAGAGTGCATTCCGGCCTTCTGATGTATGCTGAAATCAGCGGTGTTCTTACACCCTGTGATCACGGACTGAAGCATTTTGCCGTCATAGTTGTCGGCGTAGCCAACGATGCCTCCGATGTTCTGGATTCCTCCGTCAATTGTTATCTTGCCAGAGAATGTGCAGTTCTTGTACTCGCATCTTCCGAATTGGTCGATGGAAGTGATGCCGCCGATCTGTCCTTGTTTGATAAGGTCGTTGTTAGCCAGGCTCTCAAGGTCATCCCTCGTGCTTGACAACTCGACGGAACTATTGACGTTCTGCATCTTGCCGCCCTTGTTGTAGACAACTACCGGTGCGATGGCCATTCCTTGGCTCTTTCCGGTCGTGGTGTAGGAGATCTTTATCGTTCCGGCGAAGTTGATGTCTTTTAGAAGAGTCTTGTCATCCACGGTGATTCCGGCTTTCACACCGTCCGAATAGAGCGCTCCGAATGTGTAGAAGAATCCAAAGCGGCAGTAGTCAGGATTTATGTCGAACGTTACGGTGTGTCCGCCGCCGTTGAAGGTATAGTTGCAGAATTTGCTGACCACAGCCTTGCGCTGGTCCGCGAGAGACTTCTCTGCGGTCGATCCGTCAACATGGATGAGGTCGGCGTCAGTGATGGTGAGGTCTGTGTTCAGTCTCACCTCGCCGTTCACGAGATAGGCGTCAATGTCGGAATTCTTTTCCTCCACTGCATTGTCGATGGCTGACCTGAGGGCGTGGAGATCCTCCACACAATTTATTCCGAAGAATTTGCAACAGATTGTGTTGGCCTCGCCGGCAAGCCCTACAGGCGACTCGTAGTTTACGGTGACCTCGGCTCTGGACGCTCCGGAGGCAGGAGCCGTCACGACAATCTTCCCGGCTTTGACATCGGCCTCGAAATTCCATCCCTCAGGGACATTCTCGAAGCTGACATTTGACACGTAACTCCCCTCGAACGGAATCTCCATGGAGGAGCCGGCGTTGACACCATAGGTCGTCTTGGCGAATGTCATGACAGGAATATCCCTGGAAATCTTAACCTTAAGGGTCACAGCCTCACCCTCCGTCCCGAATGCTGACACAGGAACAAGGACAAACTCACCCTCCTCGTTCATGCCTTCTTCGGCAGGTGCCGTGATGGTTACCATCTTGGAATCCAAGTCCGCCGTGGCTGTCCAACCATCTGTGATCCCGCACTTTATTGAGACAACGTTCTTGGATGCCGAGAAAGGAATGGTCTGGGTTCCACCTTGTCTGAAGAGCAGTGTCTCCTCGAGATTGATGTCAGTGAGCTCGAATGACATCGCGGCCTCGGTCGCCTTGACATCGAAACTGTGCTCAAAGAGTTTTCCGTCGGCGTCATATACCTTGAATATAATAGCTCCCTCCCTCTCGGCTTCGGAGTCACTTGAAGACGGGGCTTTGAGATTGACGATTTTCTCGCTTTTGATGACGGCGCAGTCCCACCCGGCTGGTTTTTCAGTCTCGATACTGGCGACTCCTGACATGGTGAGGTCGAATGTTGTGCTTTCGTCGAAATTAAGTTCAATGACAGTCTTGTTGTCGAGAATCGTGTTCCCGTTTTTGAGCACATTGAATTCTAATGGAATTGGCTTGGTGTCTTCCTTTGTGCAGGAGAACATGGCGAAAGCCGCCGTTGTGACGCAAAGGATGGAAAGCAATCGTTTCATGATTTTGATTTTTGAATATTAGTGTATCAGTTTTCGTGCTGCATGTCACGATTGCAAAGTTACGGCATTTATACACCGTTTTAATTGACGGGATCGGCGATTTTAGATGTGTTTTTAAGTTAATAGTTTGTAACACAAACTATTAACTTAAAATTTATAGTGTTGTTTTTTAGATGATTTGACGTACTTTCCCCTCAAATTCCTCTTTTTTGCAGATTGCGGAGCGCCTTATCGCCGACCTTCTTGTGTAGATTGATGTGGCCGGGACGTTGAGAAACGCGGCGATCTGTCTTGACTCATGGAAACCAAGACGGATGGTGGCGAGGATGCGGAGATCCGTACAGAAAGGGATCCCTTCGCGGAACCGTGCCTCCTCCTTTAGAAGGAGATTGACTTTGGGGACAAAGTCCGGATATATTTTCTGAAAGGTAGTGTCGAACTTCTCGTAGAATTCCTTGTAGACATTGCGCTGTTCCGGGGCCCGAAGCATTGCCTTGACCGCGTCCATGCCACCTTCTTTCATAGCCTGGCGCAGATCATGTCTGTAGGACTCCAACTTTCCAAGGTATTCCACGGCCAGCGCCATGTATCTGAACAGATAGGCTTCCTTGATGGTGCCTTCGTCTGTCAGCCGATTATTCATCTCGCTGATTATTCCGTTTATTCTGTGAAGCTCGCGCTTCTGACGGAACACCCCTACATACATCAGCCAGATAACGACAAGAAACATGATCAGCAGAACGATGCAGACTATCATGACATTGGCGCTGTGTCTCATGGAGTTTGCTATGGAGATCTGTCCTTCGGCATAATTGAACACATTCTTGTTCCACTGTCCGCCGATGGCGTCTTTCATCGAGATGTTAAGGTAAGAGGACGCTCTCCGGTAGCGGTTGGTCTGGATGAGCATCATGGACAGTTCCGGTAAGGAAGCATATTCCTTGCAAGGTGCCTTTATGTCGTTGATGGCGGCCTCTGTCATCCAATAGATGGCGTTGTCCTCGTCATTGACTTTCTGGTACGCGCGTGACAGGTTGAATGACGCCATCGCCTTCATGTGGTAGGTGTCGGCGTTGTCGTACACGATGCGGAATTGCTCCAATGTCCCTTCGATGTCTTTGGCACGGATGCAAAGCAATCCCCGCATCCTTGCCTTCATCATCTGGCTGACGTTCGGATTGGAGATTGATTCATGAATATACTTGACAGCCAATGAGTCGTAGACCCTGTCAAATGCCCGCTGGAGGTGGAAATAATAATCCGACAGAAAGCCAGGAGAGACCTTCGAGACATCTATCTCTTCCGCAAGCGAGGCCATATCCTTTATTTTCCCCGACAAACGCAGACAGTTCAGCCTGCATGCGACAGTCCTTGCGGCGAGATCCTCGTTTGAGGCGTATCGTTCCAGCTTATTGCAATAGTACAGGGTCGAGTCCAGATTGATGTGTATGAACGATGAGAACAGATCATAGCACAAATTCCACTTCAAGGAATCCGGCAGACTCGCTGTGATTTCGTGTTCCAAGGAATCCGCTCTGTGCCGGAACGACTCCATGTAGGTGTCCGCGCGTTTGAGATCCCGGTCAAGCTCGGCAAATTTCTGATTGACGCTTCTGTTGCACGAAGCGGAAAGCAGAACTGCGACAATCAGAAACAGAGTATCTCTCATCGAATGCGTGCGGACTTAAGTAATCGTAAGGATCTGAACTTCCCTTCAGAAATCAGACGTTGAAGAGGAAGTGCATGATGTCGCCGTCCTGGACGACATATTCCTTCCCTTCCGTGGCGAGTTTGCCCGCCGCCCTGACGGCGCTTTCGCTGCCGAGTGTGACGAAGTCGTCGTACTTGATGACCTCGGCCCTGATGAAGCCTTTCTCGAAGTCCGTGTGGATGACACCGGCGGCTTTCGGGGCCTTGTCGCCCCTGTGGATTGTCCAGGCGCGGCACTCGTCTGATCCGGCCGTGAAGAAGGTCTGGAGTCCAAGCAGGTGGTAAGCGCCCTGGATCAGCCTCACGACCCCTGATTCCTTCAGCCCCATCTCCTCCAGAAACATCTGACGGTCCTCGTAGGAATCCATCTCGGCGATCTCGGATTCGGTCTTGGCGGAGATGACGAGAATCTCGGCGTTCTCCTCCTTGACGGCCTCGCGGACGGCCTCCACATACTTGTTGCCGTTGACGGCTGAGGCATCGTCCACATTGCAGACGTACATCACCGGTTTGTTGGTCAGCAGGAACAGATCCTTGGCCATGGCGGCCTCCTCCTCGTTGAGTAACTCGACGGACCTGCACGACTTGCCCTGCTCGAGGGCTTCCTTGTAGCGTGACAGAAGGGCGACAAGTTTCTTCGCGTCCTTGTCTCCGCCTGTCGTGGCCTGTTTCTGGCTTTTGGCAAGACGAGACTCGACCGTCTCAAGATCTTTGATCTGAAGCTCAGTGTCCACAACTTCCTTGTCCCTCACAGGGTCTACGCTTCCGTCCACGTGAACCACATTCCCGTCATCGAAGCATCTGAGCACATGAAGTATGGCGTCAGTCTCACGGATGTTGGCAAGGAACTGGTTTCCAAGGCCTTCCCCTTTGCTCGCACCCTTTACCAGTCCGGCGATGTCCACAATGTCCACAGTGGCCGGGACGACGCTCTTAGGCTTGCACATGTCCGCGAGCACCTCCAGCCTCTTGTCCGGAACGTTTGTCGAGCCGAGATTAGGCTCTATCGTACAGAAAGGAAAATTGGCGCTCTGGGCCTTGCCTGAGCTCACACAGTTGAACAAAGTGGACTTGCCCACATTCGGAAGTCCGACTATTCCGCATTTCAATGACATATCTTATTGAATTCTATATTTTCTTGGCAAAGATACAAATAATGGAATTGTTTTGTCTTGTTTGGAAGATGTTTGGGGGTAAAGAAGGTGGTTTTTCTGTTTCTTACGAAAGATTTTATGTTTCTTTTCATTTTTTACGTTTTTGTGCCGCATATTTGTCGGTGGAATGAAAAGGATTATCGTCATAATCTCTGTTTTTCTTCTCTTTCCGGCCGCCGTTGTAATTAATAGGGTTCATAAGGATAATAGTTGTTTAAACATAGCAAAGGCGGCTGGAGGAGAAGATCAGACACTTGTCATGTTCTGGAATCTGGAGAACCTTTTCGACTGGCGCAGGGACAGTCTCAACGGCAGTGATTCAGAGGCGGAGTTCACCTCTTTCGGGAAAAGGCACTGGACCAAACGTCGATTCATGGCGAAATGCAATGCGATAGCAAAGTCAATATTCTGGATAAAGGACAGCGAAGGCGCGTTTCCGGACGTTATAGGAGTCGCCGAGGTGGAGAACCGTTTCGTCCTCGAAAGGCTTTTGGAAGACACACCTCTCTATAAGACGGACTATCGGATAGTGCATTTTGACTCTCCCGATCCGCGTGGGATTGATGTGGCGCTCCTTTATCGGGAATCCAGACTGAAGCTGCTTCAGGCCATTCCGCTTAGAGTGGGAGGCGGAGTAGATCCGCCGATGCGGACCAGGGATATTCTTTTGACAAAATTCCGGAAGCCGGACGGGGACAGTGTGGCCTTTCTGGTGAACCATCATCCATCCAAGTACGGGGGCAAGACGAATGACAGAAGAGTGGTGGCGCTGAGGAGGTTGCGTGAGGTCACAGACTCGCTTCAAAGGTCAGGGTTAAGGAATATACTCGCGATGGGTGACTTCAATGACACTCATGAGAATCCGGCTTTCGGAATATTGACTGACGGACAGCCCTATCCTTTGGCGAACCTGGCGGCCACATTGGCCGGAAAGGGAGAGGGAACGATCAGATATTCAGGAAAATGGGAGATGATTGACATGTTCTTCGCTTCGGAAAGCCTTGTGCCGGGCGGGCATATTGATGAAATGAAAGTTTTAAGATTGCCCTTCCTTATGACGAGGGACAATGCCCATTCGGGGGAGAAACCGCTTCGCACTTACACAGGGCCGCGTTACGCAGGCGGAGTGAGCGATCATTGTCCGATTGTTGTGAGGATTCTGTAGATAATCAATAAAAATTGTTAAATTTGCCTTATTGGAAGCATTCCTTTCGGGGCGCTTTCTTTGACGAACAAGACTAAAAATCACATAATATGGAAATGAAAACCAAAATCAGAGAGAAATTCAAGACTCTCTTCGGAGTGGAAGGCGAGATTTTCGCTTCCGCAGGACGTATCAACCTCATCGGTGAGCACACAGACTATAACGGTGGTTATGTTTTCCCGGGAGCCATTGACTGCGGAATCATGGCTGAGGTCAAGTTGAACGGAAGCAGGAAGGTAAAGGCATTCTCGCTTGACTATGATGAATATGTCGAGTTCGGTCTTGAAGAGGATGACAAGCCTCAGCAGCAATGGGCCCGCTACATCTTCGGCGTGTGCCGGGAGACCATCAAGCGTGGCGGAAAGGTTGAGGGTTTTGACACCGTCTTCGCCGGAGATGTTCCTCTTGGAGCCGGACTGTCTTCGTCAGCCGCTTTGGAGAGCACTTTCGCTTACGCCATCAACTACTTGTTCGACAACAAGATCGACAAGTTTGAACTTGCCAAGATCGGCCAGTCAACAGAGCATAACTACTGCGGTGTGAAGTGCGGAATCATGGATCAATTCGCCTCGATTTTCGGAAAGAAGGGCAGCCTTATCCGTCTTGATTGCAAGACATTGGTGTACAAGTACTTCCCGTTCGATCCGAAAGGGTACAGGCTTGTTCTTGTTGATTCCTGTGTGAAACATGAACTGGCATCTTCGGCGTATAACAAGAGGAGAGAGTCCTGCGAGAACGCCGCAAAGGCCATCAGAAAGAACCATCCTGATGTGGAGTTCCTCAGTGATGCCAAGAGAGTTTGGCTCGACGAGGTCCGCGAGGAGATTTCAGAGGAGGATTTCCTCAGGGCTGAATATGTCATCGGAGAGGTTCAGAGGGTTCTTGACGTGTGTGATGCCCTTGAGAGGGGAGACTACGAGACCGTCGGCGAGATGATGTACCAGACCCACTTCGGCCTGAGCAAGCTCTACGAGGTCAGCTGTGAGGAGCTTGATTTCCTCAACAAGCTTGCCCGTAAGTGTGAGGTGACCGGTTCACGTGTGATGGGTGGAGGCTTCGGCGGATGCACCATCAACCTGGTGAAGGACGAGCTCTACGATGCGTTCATCGCTGCCGTGAAAGAGCAGTTCCCTGCCAAGTTCGGTCACGATCCGAAGTTCTACGACGTGGTGATCAGCGACGGCGCCAGAAGAGTCGAATAATATCTAATTTTACTTAATACGACAAAGGGTCGCACGGGATTGTTCCTCTGCGGCCCTTTAATTTATGAATACAGAAGTACATGTCTGGTCGCTGAGCCTGCCGAAGAACTTGTGCCCTGCCGAAGCCCCATCTGTTATCCTACTTTACCGCTCACTGTGCTCTGCAGAAGCGTCCGACTCCTACCGAAGCACTTGCTCCTTGCGGCCAAAGTTACCTGTTTCACAAACCACGAGCACGAGGATGTGCTTTTGGGTATGTTCAGAGGCTGTTCACTGTGCTCGACCCCATCCCCGAAAGAGTGGGTCAGCCACATCAATCCGCCTCTCTTCCCTCTATACCCCATCTTCCTGTGCCCGTGGTCTGCACAATGGAACAAGCCGTGAGCCTACTGAAGCGCCTGGCATGAATCTATCTGGTTTAGGTCCAGTCCTGTGATAAGTGTCAATCCCGAAATTAGAACGCGTTTACCATTCGTGCTTCTAAAACTCATGTCTCCCGTGTAAGTTAAATCACTCAATATGAGTGAATACCGATCCATTCTCCTGTGAGGTTTGAAAGTGAAGCAGGAAGCTTAATTTTATATGCCGGGCAACAATTCAGAAGGGCTTGAAAATCAATCGGTGGGATATCACCCGTTCATTAGCAATGAGTTACCAATCGCTGCCAGGACAATCGGGAGGGCAAGATTTCATAACTAACTAATATCATGAAGATTACCGAACACGGACTGCTGGCACCGGCCGCTGAAGGCGAATGAAAGTTCCCGTATGAATCTCCTACTTTTGGCCAAATAAGGAAACGGGGTTACCTGAAGAAGCGGGCGAATTTGAATATAACGCATTTCGTGAGTTATTGTAGTTCCTTAGAATTTTTGTGTATATTTACACAGAATAATGATTATAAATTAGAAATGCTAAAAAATAAACATTTATACACGGATATAGGAATAGAAGAATTTTCTAGAATTGTTGAGGATCCTCAATATAGTCTATTCTTTAATAATTGTCAAGATGAGCGGAAAGAAGAAGGAACATTAAGAGTACTATCTCTCTTTTCGGGTTGTGGAGGAATGGATTTAGGTTTAGAAGGAGGATTCATCTGTCATAACCATTCCGTTGCAAATCAAAATTGGATACATTCAAAAGTAAGTGATAATTGGGTTTTGTTACAACGAAATCAGTTCCGTACCGTATTTGCTTGTGATATCCTAGAGGAAGCACGGTTAACGTGGTTGCGCTATATGTCTCGTTATCATATAAATCCGGAGATATATCATCTAGAAAGTATTGTTGATTTGGTTAAGTTACATCGCAGCGGGAATGAAATTTTTCCAAAAGACATAGATGTTGTTACAGGAGGATTTCCTTGTCAAGATTTTAGTGTGGCCGGAAAAAGAAAAGGATTTGATTCTTCAGTTTCTCACAATGGAGAAAGAAGAATCAGTGAAGAGCCTTCGGAAGAGACGCGCGGCAAACTATATATGTGGATGAAGCAGGTAATAGATATAGTACAACCCAAAATGTTCATTGCGGAAAACGTTAAGGGACTTGTTAGTCTTGGAGATGTCAAGGATATTATTCAACGTGATTTTTCTGCAGCTAATGGTAACGATTATATTGTTTTATCCCCACAAGTCCTTCATGCAGCAAATTTCGGCGTTCCGGAAACACGCGAACGTGTGATTTTTATCGGAATTAAACGTTCGGCTTTGAACCAGCAAGCAATATCTGCATTGGAAGAACAGAACATTCCAAATGAGTATAATCCTTATCCAGCTCCAACTCATAATTATAATGTTTGTAATACTCTTCTGCCACGACCTGTCAGTTGTAGGGATGTGCTTCAAGATCTTCCTGAACCGGAGAATTCAGTGGATTTAACTCAGCAAAATTATTCTGGGGCAAAATATTTGAGTAATGGTAGTCAGGGACAAACAGAAATTAACCTTGATGGCCTTGCACCTACAATTAGGTCAGAACATCATGGCAATATTGAGTTTAGGAGACTTTCAAAAGAACATGGCGGAAAAATGACGGATGAATTAAATAGAGGTTTAAAAGAACGTCGTCTTACTCCTCGTGAATGTGCTCTTATACAGACATTTCCTCCTGATTATCCTTTTGTGTTTTATAAATCAGGGTCGAACCGTTATGCGGTAAGCCCATCTGGAGCGTATAAAGTGATAGGTAATGCTGTACCACCAATGTTGGCATACAACATAGCGAGAAGAATTCAAGAAGTATGGCCTTTATATTTTGAATAATGAATACGGACAAGAACATAATAGCAATTAGAAAAAAGAATATAACGTTAGCGCATCAGGCTTTTGTGGATTTGATGAGTAGGACTGAAAATATCCTTAATGCTGAAGCGTTAGCTAATCCCAATGAATATAAACAATTAACTTCTACCTCCTTGGAGTCGTGTGCGGTTGAAAAAATTAAATTGGCATGTTCCAATTCTCCTTTTGAAGCAAGTGAGGTAGAATTGATTTATGGACAAAGGTTTCCAGATATTGTTGCCGAAAAATACTATGGAATAGAGGTGAAATCAACAAAGGAAGATCATTGGACATCAACTGGTAGTAGTATATTAGAAACGACTCGTGTTGAGAATGTTGATGATATTTTTATGCTGTTTGGGAAGCTTGGAGGCAATATTCCACAATTCAAGTGTAGACCATACCGAGATGTTTTGTATGACATTGCCGTTACACATTCTCCGAGATATCTGATTAATATGGAGATTTCTACAAAAGACTCCATTTTTTCAAAAATGGGAATCCCTTATGATGAATTTCGCACATCTCCAGATTCCATATCTAAGGTTAGGCAATATTACAAAGAACTAGCAATACAACATAACCGCCAAGAAATGCCATGGTGGATTACATCCGACAATATTGAATCTACACATTCATTCAATATCAAACTATGGAGTTCACTTGAACCAGAGGAAAAACGTGATTTGCAAACAAAATGTATGATCCTCTTTCCTGAAGCATTAAATCCAACAAGGAGTATGACAAAGTATAATAATACTACTCTTTGGTTGTGCTCTTATAATCAAGTTGTCAACCCAAATGTTCGAGATTTGTACTCGGCTGGTGGAAAGATAACTCACGTGAATGGAAAACGTTTAGCAACTCCTGTGGCACAAGTGTTTAATATCATCGTAGAGTATTCTGATGATATTAAGGCTATGTTAAAGCATCCCACGTCTGAAATGTATATGATGATTAATGATTTTAACCCTATTTTATTGCGTAAAGGAGATAAGTATATGTATGAGACTTGGTTGGATATATGTTGTAAGTTTGCAGCTAAAAATAATGTGCCGCTTAAAGATTGGATAGAAACGAAGCCAACATTTTCTTTCTCAGGAAAATAAACTTATAAGGACCTTGAGTTACATCATAGGCGACAGGGGTTACCTGAAGAAGCGGGCGACCCAGGCGGGGTCGATGCGGGAGAAGCCGGGGGAGGGCTTGACGGAGGGGTTGCGGCGGATGATGCCGGCGCAGTCTTCGTAGACGTTGAAGCCGATGCGGAGGCCGTGCATCTGACCGTTCTGGGGGTAGGAGAACTCGAGGTCGTTGTCCGGGCCGTCGATGTGGTAGAACTTGAACGGGGTGCTGAGCAGGTCCTTGGCGCCGCCTTTCTCCATCATTTCCATTTTGGTGATGTACTTGCACATCTCGATCACGCAGTCATCCAGTCCGGCGTCGAAAATGTTGACCTTCTCGATCAACGAGCCGATGTCGCTCACACGCCTGAGCGTGTAGCCTTCAAGAGTCTGGGAAATCTTCTCGAACTGAGCCTCAAGAGCTTTCTCTTGGACCTCAGGAAGGATTCCGTCTGGCATAAGCCAGATCATAAGGCGCTCGGTCGGGTCGTGGTAAAGTGTCTGACCCTGGACAAGATTCGCCTTGCCGCAATGCGGGCATTCCCACACGAACAGCGAGCCGTCCTTGACTTTTGCTTTCAATTCCGGATTCTCTCCGACATTTATGCGGTTCCAGACTTCGATTCCGTGCTTTTCTCCGCAGGCCGGACAAACGGTCGTAACCTTCTCTGACATATATTCGTTTAATCTTAATATTCCCTTTCTTTGCTGGTTTATTGGCCGCCATTTATGGAAAGCGTTAAGAACAGATTTTCGCTTTCTTGATTTGCGGGGAAATAGTCCAACATTCTATTTATCAAGCCATTTCCAGACTTTGTACATCAGCGTTCCCCATGCGAGGAACAGGACCACATAGACCCAAAACGGCAGTTTGGCTGCATAATGCGTGCCTTGGGTGTATTTGTCGAACTCCGGGATGTCGGCGTAGTAATATGCCCCCGCACCGAAGTCGAGTGAGTCCTGGAGTCCGAGACCGCGCGCCATGATGTAAAGGGCGGCCAGAACGGTCGCCCCTATTATGGTCAGGGTAAGAACCTTGACGATTCTTTTGCCTGGGATATTCATTAATCAAGGACAGGGATCGGGAAGAACTTGCCGGAAAGGAGGAACCAGACGGCGAAGAACGTCAGCGCGATGTTGAAAAGCTGGCCTATGATGTAGAGCCAGAGCACTTTGCCTCCCTGCATCTGCTTGATGATCTCTTTGAAGTTGGTGTCGAGTCCGATGCTGGTGAACGCAAGGACGAAAGCCCAGTTCTTGTACTGGTCAAGCACCTTGTTGATCGCTCCGACCTGATCGGCTCCGCAGAGAGGCTGGATGAGGAAAGAGGCCACCATCGATGCGATGAAGAATCCGAGAATGAACTTCGGGAATCTGTACCAGATTTCGCCCGCACCCACTTTAGTTCCTGTGTTGTCCACCCTTGTGGCGAAGAAGACGGCCACGAAGAAAGCGATGAAACCGATGAGGATGTTCTGGATGGACTTTACCAGAACAGCCGCCTGCTGTGCCTCCGGACCAAGGGCTGTACCTGCCACAACGACGGCTCCTGTGGAGTCAACCGTCCCGCCGATGAGAGAGCCGCCCATGATCTGCGACATCCCGCAGGCCTTGATGATCACAGGCTCAAGCACCATCATGATGATAGTGAATATGATGGATATGGACACCGTGATGGAGAGGTCGTTCTTCTTGGCGTTTGAGGCCGCCGCTGTGGCGATCGCCGCGCTGGTTCCGCAGACGCTGGTCGCTGTCGCCATCGTGATGACAAGCGGCTTGTTGCCTATTTTCAAGACTCTGGTTCCGAACCACCACATGAACAGGATCACGATCGGGGTCACGATCCAGGCTATTCCAAGGCCGTAGAGACCGAATTTGGCGATGTTGGAGAACAGCACGGAGAATCCCATGATGACAAGACCGGACTTGATGTAGAACTCAGTCTTGATTGCAGGCTTGAGCCAGTTCGGAACGCCTGTCGTGTTGGAGATCAAAAGACCCACCAGAAGAGCCCAGAAAGCCCATTCGAGGTAGCGGTTGAGGGTATATTCAGCGCTTATGAGGCGTACCACAAGAGCGATGACGAACAATCCGATGATGGCGGGAATATATTTCTTCACGCTCTCGCCCTGAAGTTTGACTCCGATGGTGAACAACGCTCCGAGTGTGATGAATGTCACGAGGAACTTGCGCCAGAATGCCCACGCTCCAAGTTGTTCAGCCAAAGGAACGACTTTGGAAGCCGCTGCTCCCGAGAGGTTCTCTCCGAGGGTCCAAGTGGCGAATTTAACCGCTGAAAAATCAAATGCCTTAGTCAGGACAGCGATGCAGGCGATGACGATCACGATGCCGCCGATCCAGATTGCCTGCCAGTCCTCCTTGCCCCAAAACGCGGGAACAGTCTTGCCTTTCTCCATCTGTAGAAAAATTAGTATAATGTTTTACTATTTTGCAAAGATATAACAACTGACGGTTTCTCGCAAAACTTTTTCTAAATGTGCCCCCGATGTGATCCATGGAATCTTCTGATCTGGCCTGCGCTGAAAGCACCAAAGCCATCAATACGGCAAATGTGGCGGAATAGTGTCTTATGAGATATTGATAATATTCATTACCCAACGTAAAGTTAATCGTTTTTTATTATTTTTACATTCTGTTATGTTCCGTTGGGGTCACCGCTATGAGACATATTCAAATAATCTTGTTGCAATTGTTGTTTGCCGTCAGCCTTTCCATGTCAGCGGCTCCTATATCTGTTCCGTCAACTGAGGGAGGGCTTTCATTCAAGTCTTATGATGTTAACCCTGATTCCAGAACATCATTGTTGTCAAGCCCTATTGGCTTCAACTCCGGGCTTACGGTCGAATTTGACATCAAGATAGACAGAAGCAGAGAATGCTTCGGCTACATCTGCAGGATCGACATTGATTCATCAAACAGCATAGATCTGCTTCTGACGACTCCGGTCAAGTCTTTTCCTTATATCGCATTGTCCGACACGTTTGGCCGACTTGTGAAAATCTGTGGTGACGACCTTGAGAGATGGAATCACATAACAGTCCGCATCAAGGAAAACCCAGATGGGACCATCGCTTTCAACACCAATGATTCACAGACGTATGGTTTCACAACAAAGTCCCGAAATCATCATGCTGTCTTGCTCTTCGGCAAGAATGATTGTCGTAATCAGGTGACAACGGACATCGCTCCTATGACAATCCGGAACTTGACGGTTAGTGTTGCCGGCAGAGAGCCGGTTAGCTGTCCTTTGTTTTCCGAAGCGGATCTTTACAACACAAATAACATTGAATATACCGTTTCAAATCCGTCCTGGGTTATAGACAGGAATAGGTACTGGAAGAAAACGGACAGCCTTAAGCTGAACGAGAAAATCTTTTTGGCTGGAGATCCAGACAGAGGACGTTTCTTTTTCATCACCTCTAAAGAATTGTTCGAATATTCTGTAGAGCATGCCTCTTTTAGGGAATATCCGTTTATGGAACACCTTGACACAAAACACTTCACCAATGATTTTCTGGTTACCAAGGAAGGTACATTGGCCTATGTGGACATGGACAGTTCTTCTCCGGTAGTTGTCTATTTCGATACAACCCGTTCTGCATGGGGATCTGACATACGCAGGATGCGCCATTCAAAGTACGAGCATCATAATTCCTTTGTCAATCCGATAGATTCATCTTTTGTTCAGTTGTTCGGTTATGGTTATCATCTTTACTTGAACGACATCTGCGTTTACCGTAGCGGTCATGCTTCAGTTGATACATTATCCATACCTCCGAGATATCTCAGTGCTGTTGGAGTGATTGACAGCTTGGCATACATAATGGGAGGGAAAGGCTCTCCAAGAGGACTTCAGGAGTTTGGAACGTGTGTGTACTCTGATTTGTGGAAGATGAATCTTAAGGATTATTCTGTGACAAGAATCGGAGATTTTGACAATGCCGAAGGGGAAGTTGCCGCAGCCAATCTTGACATTGCCGGCGACACGATAAGAGGACTGTTCTATAATCCAAATAACTATCAGACATCCTTGGTGTTGAAGGAATATAACCTTAAAGACGGCACTATCGTTGAAAGGGGAAACAGGATACCATACACTTTCCTTGATGTGGAGTCCTGTGCTGCTTTGTATCGAATGGGAGAGACTCTTTATGCGATCACGGTTCAGAAAGAGAGCGGCTCATTCGTGGCCAGAATATATTCCATCGCGCTTCCGGTCATAGATGTGGTGATTCCGTCCAGAGAGAAAAAGAGTCATGCGTGGATTGTTCTTTTGGCCTCATTTTTCCTAATTATCACATTTGTGTTTTTGGGGGTCAGGCTGGTGAGGAGGAATAGGCGCAGACTTAATGATGCGGAGGATGATATTGATTTTGAGAACATATCAAGAGTCTATAGGACAGGTGTTCATCTTCTGAACGGTTTTGTGGTGATTGACAAGGACGATAACGACATCTCCGTACAGTTCTCACCGTTGCTCCGTCAGCTTCTTGTGATGCTTATACTATACACAAGGCTCAACAAATCAATCTCAAACGCCGAGATGAAGGAGATTTTGTGGTACGGCAAGTCTGATGAAAGTTATTTCAACAACCGGGGCGTGAATCTCAAGAAACTGAGAAACGCCTTATTACAGGTGGATCCGGGCATTTCCATTATTTCTGAGGGTGGATATTGGTCCATTTCGTTCCCGGAAGGCCTCTGCGATTTCAACGAGGCAATGGATGTTCTGGAAACATCTAAATCCGTTCGCAGATGTGTTGAGGTGGCCAGATTGGGCTCTCTTCTTCCTGACATGAGGTATGACTGGCTGGATCATTTCACGGCGGCCTATGCGGACAAGGTGATCAGCCGTTTGTCAGAAATACTGAGCAAAGGAGAGATTGACAGTCCTGAGCTACGCATCAAGATTGCTGACGCCTTGCTGATCTTTGATCCGATTGATGAAGAATCCATCAAGGCTAAGTGCATAGCCTTGATGGAATTGAAACGTCATGGCGTGGCAAGAAGTGAGTTTGACGGCTTCGTCGCCAGATACGAGTCCTTGATGGCTGAACCGTTCAAGGAATCATTTGCGGAATTTGTCAAAGACTGATTCTATCAAGAGCATAATTCCTGAATTCATTCCAGGAGTAGAAAGGACCGCTCACAGCTTTGAGCGCAGGGATATTCACGTCGCTTTCATTCCTTCTCAATTTTACGAGAATGTCACCTTCTTTGTTCTTGAAGAAGATCAATTGAAGATTTGAGGCCATACACATGTATTTTCCCATGTGCCAGATTTCTCCGGCCTCCGCTTCGTGGCGTACCGGGAAATCTTCTATTCCAAGGAGGGGATAAAGCGGCATCAAAGCGGAGTCGTGTCCGAAACGCACATCCGCCGCATGACCGTTCCCTTTGATGGCTTCGTCAGCTTCTTCTATCATTTTTTTCAGGAGAGGGCCACCTACCCCTTGCACATACTTGTCTCCGAATTCTTCTGTAATGCACCAGGTCGCATAATATCTGGCGTTGTCAGAACGTGCGAAAGCGGCAAGTTCCGGAATTGTGAAATATGTCTTCAGAAGATCGGGAATTTCAGCATCAAGGTTTTGTGAAATGGCCAACTCATCAAAGATGCTTTTGAATATGTATCTGGATCCTATGATTTTATGCGCCTTTTTAACATCGGTGAAAGTTTTAGCCATCAGCCTGTTTCCATTGAAATCGGCATGAAGGATCGAATCGCAGATGTGATGTTTGAGCTTGTGCTGATAAGAGATGTCAAAAGAGTGACTGATGTATTTCATATACCTTTTCCCTGTGTAATACTGGACTTGAAGGGAAGGGTTGCATCCTTTCATCGTAGTGCAGAAATTCGCCATGCTCTGGATGCACCTCTCGGACTTGCTGGAAACTGCGTAGATGATCTTATTGTCCTTGTTTTTGAAAACGGATGGATAATTGTCAAACATTCTCTGGGCTATTTCTTGTTGCTGCCTTGAACCCACTTGCGTAAGATAGCCGAACATGCCTTCATGCTCGGATTTCAGCTTTCTGAGGGTGTTGAGAAGGTACTTCCCATCATCTGTCAGGAGGCTCTGTCTCTCGCATTCTGTGAGTTTTGCGATAGTCTTTGTGTAAAAACTCTCTGAGGAATGGTAGCGGGATCCATGTCTGGAGTAATGGGAAATGTAGAAAGGCTTGTAACCTTTTGGCGCTTTTGCGTCGGAATAATCAATGATCTCATAAGTGTGAAGATTGCCGGCGGCTCTGTCGATGTTCTCGGAAATGAATTTTTCAAGCTGCTGGGCATTGATGGATGCACCGACCGTAATGGAGATAATGATGGAAAGGATTTTTTTCATATTCATTAGTGTTTTTAAAGTTTATGATTATTCTGAAGTCGTTGTGTACTCCCTTTGTGGCATTGTCTCGCTTAAGGAGACCTCTTTCCTAAGGCATTTTCCTGCCATGCCTGCGAGCCAAAGATAATGGTCAGACGGTAATCCTTCATAAGTTACGAAAGGACTGTCGCCGACAGGAACAATGTTCGCACATTTGAAGAAAGCGGTTCCCTCATCAATTTCATCGAACATCGCAAGGTAAATCATCTCTGCTCCTTCAGACAGGGCGTTCACGACTTGCTTCCAGAAAAAACGTCCTCCATGTCTCGGAATCTGGTTCAAAGGGGCTGCCACCCCATCCTTAAGGTTGTACCAACTGAATCCAGGGTATAAGACAGGCATGTAGTCCAGACCTTCCGCTTTGCACCATTCCAGATCGTTATGAATGATGTCTCTTTGGAGCCCTGTTGTCTCATTGTTGAACCGTCCGACGAACCAAGGATGGACTATGTCGGTTTCCTTTATTATCTTATGAAGTTTATCAGAGTGGATTGTGTCCATTGTCAGAGCTCTCCAATGCGTGGGCACACCCAATAGGATAGAACACCCCTTACGGTGAAAGAAATTGACAAGTTCTTCAGCTTCCGCGAAGCCATATTTCCTGTTGTCATTGAATCCGATTCCCCAGATTGCCACCAACGGCTTTCCGTTATGATGGAGATAATTGCAACTTGACGTGATTTCCCCTATTGTGGTAAGGAAATCCCAGTCTTTCATGACAACCTTCGTGTCTTCCGCATTCATCCCAGACAGGTCGTACATTACACAGAAGGCTCTTTCATAACGTTCGGCCGCATCTCGAGCGTTCATAAGTATGTCATTGTAATTTCTAAGCCCTTTGGGATTTTTGACAGTCTGTACGAAGCGCTGCATGAATGCACCGTCGATACCATAGTCCTTCATCCATTGGAAATGGAGCATGACGGTGCTTCTGTCATGTGAACTGAACAGACGTGCATCGTT
This sequence comes from Bacteroidales bacterium UBA6366, assembly GCA_002438845.1. Taxonomy (GTDB): domain Bacteria; phylum Bacteroidota; class Bacteroidia; order Bacteroidales; family UBA932; genus Cryptobacteroides. The sequence goes on along the minus strand of DJRG01000089.1, from coordinate 36,386 downwards.
TCCATCGGAAAAACAGAAAGGTGAGACGTAGGTTTTCTCGTATTCGGAGACGTCAGGCCAAAGATCTATTGTGCAGTTTCCTGGGTAAAACTGATGATCTTTTTCGTAATGCTTCCATCCAAGATCCATTCCGTCACCCTCGGCATTGAACCATCCTTGGTATCCGGCCATTACCAGTCCTTTGGCGCTTGGGAATTGGGTGGATTGTGAGGAAATAGGTTGTTTGTGTCTTGAGAGACCAAAGCAGGCGTAATCAATGGACTCCTGTGCGGACGTTTCAGTCAAGAGACATGGAAGAAGGCACAGGGTCGCGCTTAAAGCCGCTATTCGATGTCTAAAATTTATCCCGTTCATGAGTGTTTGTTATTTGGTGTTCCGGTTTAGGACCCGAACGGGACAATGTTTGACTTTGGCAAAAGTAATGGATTATGTCAAACTTCCAAAATTTATTGTCCTCAAAATGTTAATTTGTCGCCACATTAAGATGCATGTTAATATTAATTTAATGTGACCCATGTATATTTGCGATGGTTTAGGGCTCGAACGGGCATAAATGGATAATAACACACTAAATTATTAATCAATCATGAAAAGGATAAAAAGCAAGCAGCTATCAAGGATTGCCACCTTAAGTATATGTCTTGCCGCTTTGGTGTTTTGTTCTTGTTCCTCTGCGAGAAGGGCAGGGACAAATCAGAGGCATAAATACCATAGTTTTACTTTTGTGCAGCTTTCGGATCCTCAGCTCGGTTTTCTGAACGGAAACATGAACTATGCTGAGGACAGTGTTCTTCTTTCGCGCGTGATAAGGAAGGTCAATTCATTGAAGCCGTCTTTTGTCATCATGACTGGAGACATGACCAACGCATCAGGGAATGCTTCTCAGATAGGATGCTATAAGAAGGTTGTTTCCACACTGAGAAAATCTATCCCTTTGTACCAAATCCCTGGAAACCATGATGTGGGGAAGGGCAGTACGGATGAGAAAGTGGCCAAGTACATCTCTAACTATGGCCCGGATCATTTTTCTTTCGACTATGAAGGATGTCACTTTGTCGGAATAAACTCATGCGTCATCAAGGATGCCAACAAACCATTGGAAGACAAGCAGTGGGATTGGCTGGCAAAGGATCTTGATTCAAAGAAAGGTTCGAGATTGTCGTTTGTTATCTGCCATCATTCCTTTTTCCTGAGATCGTACACTGAAAAGGTGTCTTATTCGAATCAGACTCGGGGTGTCAGGGACAAATATTGGGAATTGTTCAAAAAGAACGGCGTGGACTGTGTCATCTCAGGTCATCTGCACGACAATTTATGCTCTGAACATGATGGAATAGAGATGGTTACTACCGGGCCGGTAGGAAAACCTCTTGGTAAAGGGTATTCGGGTGTCTGTGTGTGGAAGGTTGATGAGAACGGAACCTATTCACACAAATATTATTCAATTGATGAATTTGAAAAGATAGAACGTCTCTAACAAACTAATAATTAATAACTAAATGAAAAGGATTCAGTATCTGATCGTGATCCTGTCGGCGTTCCTCCTTTCATCTTGTGCGAAGGATGAGGTGAAAGGTGGCTATTACGCACCGACCGAGGTCATACTTGGAAAGCCGGACATCAATGCTTCGGATCTGTCTGTGACATTGTCCGCAGTCTATAACGGGGATGATTCGGGAGTCTCCTCCGCTGCCTTTGTGGTTTCGGAATCCATCACAGGATCACCTGTGTCGGTGCCGTCGTGCCAGTACTCAGACGGTGTTGCTAAAGTGACCATCTCAAATCTTGACTTCGGCAATACTTACAACTACAATTTTGAGGTCACGACTCCTGGTGGAAATGTGATCAAATCTGACGAGACCGGTTTTCTTGCGTATTGCGTGCCACGTGAGTTCCGCTTCTCCACACAGACTACGCTGTCATCGAAGATTCTATCTGTCTCCTACACCGGAGAGGATGATCTTATCAAGGATGTAAGACTATTGATGCTTGATTCAGAGGGTAATTCTGTCGAGAATGTCCCTCATGTAAAAAGTCTGGACAGTAAGGTGAGGGCTCTTTTCAACCTTTCGGAGTGGAAGCAGGACTTGTACGACTGCTGTCTGGTTTTCACGTTCCATGATGGTTCAACTCTCGAATCCGAACATGGCAAGCTTAATCTTCTTCCTGTGCCGGAGAATATTGTCCCGGAAGAAATCACATTTGATGAGGATGGCGTGTGGACTGTCTCCGCAACTTACGACGGAGAGGACAAGACTGTCGTGAAAGGCTATGTGATGGTGACGGACAAGGAAGGTAAGGAAGTGTCGCATGCAGATGCAGTCTGCGCGGACAGGAAAATGACGGCGAAAGTCGGTGGACTTGACTATGGGCGCTACTACATCAAATATGTGCTTGAGATTGTAGATGGCTCTTCACTTGTCTATGGACCGTCCGAGTATGTCTATGCGAAACCTCGCGCTTTTGAGGAGTATGAGATGGAATTCAGTGATTTCTATTCCGCTGGAGTCTCCACGTCGTCCAATCCTGATCCGGAACGATTTACGGTTGATAATGTTGAGTGGGAGGATCTCTATCTTCAGGCAAAACCGACAAAGAAACCACCGTATGCCGTGTGGGGCAGTTCAAAGGTGGGTTACCTTTGTAACATCACTCCTTTCCGGAAAGGAATCAAACTTGTTCGGATTATCGCCTCTTCCGGCATGAAAGATATTTCTGTTTATGAGGGCTATGCGAAAGCCACAGCTTCTGATGAATGGGTAAAACTGCCTGGCCAGATGATAGACAACAAGAATTATCAGTGGGATCTTTCTTTGGACAATTACCAGCATTTCAAATTCATGACCACGGCTCAGGGAGAGTTCCGTCTCCTTAAGGTTGTCCTTCAGTACTACACCGAGGATGCCATCGAGTATTAAACATAAGAATATTATGAAAAATAGGCTAATAACAACAATGACAGTCCTGTTCCTTGCCATCGTGTCATCAGTGGCGCAGACCAAGTCTTTCAAAGGAACGGTAATAGACCATAAAGACGGTCAACCGGTAATCGGCGCCAGTGTGATTGTCACTGATGCCAAAGGCAAAACAATTACAGGTGTGTCTACGGATCTTGACGGTGTGTTTTCGATCAATATCCCTGAGACGGGCAAGGAGATCAAGGTGTCATCAGTCGGGTATCTTGACTATGTGGTTCCGGCAAGGCCGGCTTCCGGGGCAAAAATATACCTTGAACAAGACTCTCAGACTTTGGATGCCGTCGTGGTGACTGCCCTTGGTATAACGCGAGAGGCCAAGAGCCTTAACTATTCCCGCCAATCTGTTGACGCTTCGTCTATGAATGAGATCAAAGCCAGCGACTTTGTGGCGTCTCTGTCCGGTAAGGTTGCCGGAGTCAGCGTGACTCCATCCGGTGTTTCCAATGGTACTTCACGTGTCGTTATACGCGGTACCAGTTCACTTACGGAGAACTCTATGCCTGTGTTTGTGATTGACGGAATGGTGATTGAAAATCAGCCAGGAGATTCGGGAGTGGGTGTTGATGGTGGTTCCGGATCTCTTGACATGGGCAATCCTGCCGCTGACATCAATCCTGACGACATTGAGTCGGTCGAGGTCCTGAAGGGACCGAATGCCGCAGCTCTCTATGGCTCACGTGCGGCGAACGGCGTCATCCTCATCACGACAAAGAAAGCTCGTGGCCTGAACAAGGTCAACTTTTCCTATAATGGGAACTTTCAGTTTGAAACCATTAATCAACTACTTGAATATCAAAACGGTTGGGGAACCGGAGAGAATAACTTCAAACTTGAGAACAGTACTTACACGCTTCCTCAGGACAGCAGGAGGACGAATGAGACCATTCCTGATCTGACCGGCTATAATGACAAGGCCGGGGCCAAACTCCGCAGCTGGGGTGCTCCCTTGTGGGATCAGCCGATCATAGGTCATGATGGCAGCCGGACAACTCATTCCGCCCACCCTGACAATGTCAGGGATTTTTACAGCATGGCTCATAAATATTCAAACTCATTCACCATAGATGGAGGCTCAAGGGAGAACAACTACCGCCTTTCTTACACGAATGTAAGCAGCAACAGTGTGGTTCATGGCAACAATGAGTCTGCAAAGAATGTTTTCAACGTGCGTTTGTTCAACACTGTGTTCAAGTGGCTTACATTGGATTCAAAGCTGACTTACACTCGAGAGGTTGTCAAGAATCGTCAGTACCTTAACGGCTCGAACAGGAACCCTATATATGCTTTCGTAACTCTTCCTCGTGACATCACTGTCGAGATGATGAAGCATTACAAGGATGAGGACGGAAAAGAGATGATTCCGATCGGTGAACGTGGTTACAATCCTTACTGGAACATCTACGAAAACACGAACTCAGACATCCGTGACCGTGTGACAGGATCCGCGATAATGGAGGCGAAGATTGCCAAGGGGCTGGTGGCTCAGGCGAAGGCCGGTATTGACTACTATGGTTGGACCGGCACTGAATTCAGTAACATGGGGGCGAGAAGTGATCTTGACGGAGGCATGATGAATTGGTCAACAAGATACCTCTCAGACGAGTTCTCTGGACACCTTAGATATGATCATTCGTTTGATAAGATTCTGTCAATAAATGCTTTGCTGGGGGTCAGCACATATTACAGAACAACAGAGAAACTTACTCAGGAAATTACCAGCCTGCTTGTCCCTGGATTTAAGAATATTTCAAACTCCGGCGAGTATCCTATCGCGACTCAGACCATCAGTGAGAAGCGTATCAATTCTCTGTATGGTTCGGTTTCTTTCGGTTTGTTCAACTGGCTGTTCATTGATGCCACAGCCCGTAATGACTGGTCAAGTACACTCCCGGCCGTAAACTGTTCATACTTCTATCCATCCGTAGGAGCCAGTTTCATATTTTCAGACGCTTTCAAGATCGACAGAAACGTCATTTCCTTCGGTAAGATCCGTGCTTCCTATGCCTATGCCGGAGCTGACACCAGTCCGTACAGGACAGGTCAGACGTTCTCATATTCGGGAATTTATAATGGCCAACCTCTTCAGGGTATCAGCACCACTCTTAATAACCCTGAACTGAAGCCGGAGCAGACCCGATCCCTTGAGGTGGGAACCGAGGTTAATTTCTTGAACAACAGGCTTGGCTTTGATGTGACTTACTATAATTCCAAGTCCTACGACCTCATCACCAGTGTCACGTTGTCTACATCAAGTGGTTACAGCAAGCGTTACATGAACGCTGGCCGGATTGACAACAAGGGATTTGAGTTTGTGATCAACGCCAATCCTGTCAGCACGCGTAATTTCAAGTGGAATCTCACCACGAATTATTCTCAGAACCGTTCTAATGTTGTCAAGGTCTCTGATGAGAGTTCCTCCGTCGCCATCCTAACCTCGTCAAACGTCTCCATCAACCTTGAGGAGGGACGCCCTTATGGTGTCATGAGAGGACGGGACGTGAAGAGAGATGAAGCCGGCCGCATGATTGTGGATGCGGACGGAAAGCCGCTTGTCACGGACAATCTTCAGGAATTGGGAGTAGTTGAACCAAAATGGACAGGGAGCTTGATCAATTCGTTCAAGATTTATGGAGTCTCTGTCAATTTCCAGATAGACGCCCGTGTCGGAGGTGTCTTGTATTCCGGAACATGGAATCGTGCCACGACGGCCGGTGTTGTCGCTGACACCTATGCGGGGCGTGAGGAGTATTATCTCAGCAGCATCATTTTGGGAGAGAGCGCCAAGAAGGCTTCGTTCGGCTACCAATGGGACGATGCTGTCTTTGAAGACGGCTCTAAGTGTGAGATGTTCGTGAATCCGCGTTACAAGGTGGGTAGCTGGGATTCGAGATGTGTATTCGATGCTTCATACGTAAAGCTGCGCGAGGTTTCCATAGGATATGCTATTCCTAAGAAACTTCTTTCCAAGACACCTTTGAACAGCATCAAATTCTCATTGGTCGGACGAAATCTGGCTATCCTTTACCAGAACACACCAAAGGGAATTGATCCGGAATCAGCGGTGTCTTCTGGCAACGCGCAGGGAATTGAGTACGGAGGCATGCCGCCTGTCGCGAACGTCGGTTTTGACCTTAAGGTATCATTCTAATAATGGAGGAACAGTAAATGAAAAAGTTTATAATAAGCATCGTCTCAGTCGTACTGGCGTTAGTTTCCTGCACGGATGGTTTTGAGGAGATGAACACCAACCCTAACCAGTTGAGCGACGTTAATCCGGAGTACCTTCTTAACACCAGTGTATTCAACACGTTGAAGGCGTCGTGTGGTGGAATCAAGAAGAATCTTCTGGATAACTATGTCCAGTACTGCTATGGGCAGACAAACCAGATGGGTCGCTACGGTGACATTCCAACATCCAACAGTGAATATTTCAAGGCATTTTACAATTACGCCCTTCTTCCTCTTCATTTCATTGAGGATAAGTATCAGGATGATGAGGAATATCACAACAGGGTCGCCGTCGCCAGAATCTGGAAATATTACGTTTTCTCACAGGTTGCTGCCATGTGGGGACCTATTCCGATGACAGAAGCTCTTAAAGGCACGACATCAGTTCCTTATGATGATGAACCTACCATCTATAAGAATATCTTGGAAGGGCTTCAGAATTGTGCGGAAGCTATTGACTATGAGGCTGACACGTATCTTCATGATCCTGTCTTCGCTTCGTCTGACGGGAAAAGTGACCTTGTGAAATGGGTGAGGTTCGCCAATTCCCTCCGTCTACGCATCGCTGTCAGAATCTGTAACGCTGACAAGAGTCTTGCGACATCGCACATTGCTGATGTCATGCGGGACGAGTCATTGTTGATGGGAAGCAACGATGATAACTGCATTGTGAAGTGGGGCGACAACGAGGCGACCAGAAACTACTATTATGATTACTTCATTATTCAGACCACCAATCTGGACAAAGCGAATTCGGCGGGTGAGTCTTTCCTGATGTTCACAGCCCCGTACAAAGATCCCCGCCTTGAAAAGTTCTTCACTCCTTGTACTTCCGCCCAGATGCCGGAGAACTTTCACTGGGCCCCGTATTGGGGTAAGCCAAAGACAGACCACACCCCTGTTTCTGGACTTCTTGACTCGTCAAACCCTCATGCCGGAGTTCCCGCCACTGCGTATTCTGTGATGCTTGACAGCTATTTCCAGATGGATTATGCCCAGACTATCATGAGCTATGCAGAGGTTTGTCTCCTTAAGGCGGAACTTACGCATCTTGGTCTTGGCACAGGTGAGAGACAGACGGAAGACTATTATTATGAAGGGATTCGTGCTTCCATGAGTCAGTTCGGTGTTACTGATGAAGTTTCAGTGACGGCGTATCTCAACGAGGACGGAATTGATTATGACACGTTCACAGACATTGAGCAGACTCCGGAGGGAGAGAAATATTTCATGGACTATCTGGGATTGTGCTCAAGTGCTATCAAGGATGATGGCACCGACCACATCTACACTCAGATCATCATGCAGCAATACATCGCGATGTTCAATCAGGACATAGACGCATGGATTCTTCTTCGTCGTTCTCAATGTCTCGACATGGTTCCTCACTATCAGCCAGAGCTTGGCTATGGTGCGGTCAACGCCGGGTCAAATGAAGTGGAGTTCTCTTATGTTCCGATGCGTTTGAAGTATCCTTCAAGCGAACTCAAGGATAATGCGGAGGAGAACGCTAAGGGAACAGCTATGCTCTCGAATGGCGTGGATGCGATTGACACTCCGTTATGGTGGGCTAAACCTCAAAGGATCAACAAGAATCTCCAGCAACTTGTTGAGAGTTATAATAAATAGAATTTCAAACTGTTATGAGACAAATTAATATTCTTTTGGCGGCTGTTGCTGTGTTTGTCACCGCAGCGTCATGTGAAAAGACGGACTATGGTGCTCCGGACAAGGATAAGTATATCTATGATATTCCTCAGACCACCCTTGGCTCCGATGCGATTCTTGGCTGCTATTATTCAAACTACACATCAGAGGTTGCCTCAAAAATCCCTGAGATTCCTTCACTTGGTTTTTACAAGACCTTGGATGAGGGTGTCATTGCCCGGCATATTTCATGGGCTGACCAGGCCGGACTTGACTTTTTTATCTTGAATTGGAACGGCACCTCCGGTGACAAGTCACTTGTGGAGGCTTTCATGACGGCCAGAGAAAGCGAATCAAATGTCAGATTCATTCTTTGCTATGACACCAAGCATCTTAATGTCACAAACGAATCACCTCTGGAGAGCGAGAATAAATACAAGTCCCTTATCGCGGAGTTTGTGGATGAGCTGTCCGTGTACATGCTTGATGATTCTTATTTTAAGATTGATGGCAGACCCGTCATCATGTTCACTCCATCAAACCTTTCCAGTGACGCTCTTTTGAGCATTGACTACAAAAAAGTGATTGATGGTTTCAGAACGGACTTTGAGAGTTTCTATGGTGTGGATCCTTTTGTGATCGGGCAGATAACAACCGGTTGGGTGGCGCCTGTCAATTATGCGGATCATCAGATATATTCTTTTGACGCGGTTGTCGCAAATGCTTGGAAAACCCGCTCCTATGATGTCTTTTTCGGCTTTTTCAGTTTCCTTGACATTAATTGGAACAATTGGAAGACAACACTTGAAAAAAGGGCTGTAGATTTCATTCCATGCGTCTATCCGTCTTACAATGACAGAGTGAAGGACACGAAGAGCTATTATTACACTTTCGCGGCTGATGGTGATGTCAAGGATTATGTCAAGTTCTGCAATGTCGCCAAGCGTAATATAGGAAGCCACAATCTGATCTTTATCAATTCATGGAATGACTGGGCTTACGGGACCAACCTTGAACCGTCGGATTTGAAGGAGACGAGATTCCTTGATGAGACCAGAAAGCAGTTCAAGAAACAGTGAACCCATCAATGAGAAACAACAAACACATAGTACTGACAGCGATAGCGGCTGTGATCGGCTTGGTGTCATGCTCAACTGAGACCAAGGAGCCTGTGGACTATGTCAACCCTTACATGGGAAACATAAGCCATCTGCTGGTTCCTACATATCCTACAGTCCAGTTGCCTAACGGAATGATGAGGGTGTATCCTGAACGAACTGATTTCACATCGGACAGAATCAAAGGGCTTCCTCTGATTGTGACCAGTCATCGCGGGAAATCGGCCTTTAATCTGTCGTTTTTCCAAGGTGAGAAAGAATCGCCTTCGGCTGTTTACAAGTATCACTATGACAATGAAAGGATAACCCCGTATCAGTATTCGGTCTATTTGGAAGAAGAACAGGTTGAGGTGACGTTCGCGCCATCATACCATTCCGCCATCTACAAATTGGAATTCTTTGCGGAGGGCTCGCCATCACTGATCTTTAACACGAACAAAGGTAAAGTCCGCTATGATAATGGCTCGGTAAGAGGGTGTCAGGAATTGGCGAACGGAACGGTTGTTCATATCTGGGCGGAATTCTCGGGCAAGGTGGAAGCGGATCGATCTTTCGCCACAAATGAAGGGAACTTTGTAGTGGTCACTTTCGGCAAGAATGTGAAAGAGGTCAGTGTCCGTTATGGCATTTCATTCATAGATGAGAATCAGGCGGAGTCTAATCTTAGATCAGAGATCCCGGATTTTGACCTTTCAAAAGTGGCGGCAAAAGGGCGAAGAGCTTGGAATGACAAACTTGGCAAGATCAGAATAGGTGACGGCAGCGAGGATGATAAAACGGTTTTTTACACTTCGTTGTACAGAACCTATGAGCGCATGATCTGTCTTAGTGAGGGTAATAGGTATTTCAGTGCTTTTGACGGCAAGGTCCATGAGGACAATACCCCATTCTATACGGATGATTGGGTGTGGGACACATATCGCGCCGCACATCCTCTCAGGGTTTTGATGGAACCGGAGATGGAGGTTGACATGATCAATTCCTATGCCCGCATGAGCGAGCAGATGACAAATCATTGGATGCCTACTTTTCCTGAGGTCACGGGTGACAGCCGTAGGATGAATTCCAATCACGCTGTGGCATTTGTCGCTGATGCGATTGAGAAAGGCTTGACTGGATTTGACGTGAAATCTCTTTATGAATATTGCCGTGATGGTTTGACGGAAAAGACATTGGCTCCATGGTCTGATGTCAAGGCTGGTCCATTGAGCGAGTTCTATTGGAAGCATGGGTACATTCCCGCACTTCCTGACGGAGCGGAAGAAACCTATCCAGAAGTGCATCCTTTTGAAAAGAGGCAACCGGTGGCTGTCACTCTCGGGACCGCATACGATCAGTGGTGTCTTTCCATACTTGCTGATCATGCCGGTGAACCAGAGATGGCGGAACGCTTCAGGAAAGGTTCGCTCGGTTATCGGACTGTCTGGAATCCTGATACCAAGTTCTTTCATCCAAAAGATGAGCAAGGGAATTTCATCATGCCTTTTAATTATAGCCGTTCAGGCGGTCTTGGCGCCAGAAATGCTTATGACGAGAACAACGGATGGATCTATCGCTGGGATGTCCAGCATAACATCGCCGACTTGGTGGCCTTGATGGGAGGCGCGGATAAGTTCTGTTCCGAACTTGACAGAATGTTTGACACCCCGTTGGGAACCAGCAAGTTTGAATTCTTTGCCCAGCTTCCTGACCATTCTGGCATTGTCGGACAGTTCTCTATGGCGAATGAGCCGTCTCTTCACATCCCTTACCTCTACAACTACGGAGGTCAGGCTTGGAAAACCCAGAAGAGAATCCATACACTTCTCCGCGCATGGTTCAGAAATGATCTTATGGGTCTTCCTGGCGACGAGGATGGAGGTGGTATGTCTGCTTTTGTGGTGTTCTCCATGATGGGTTTCTATCCTGTCACTCCAGGGTTGCCGATGTATAACATCGGATCTCCGTTTTTTGAGAAAGTCGAGATGAACATAGGAAACGGAAGGACATTCACCGTGCAAACAGTGGATTACTCTCCGTCCAACAAGTACATCCAGTCCGCGGAATTGAATGGCAAACCGTTGGACAGATGCTGGTTCACCCATGAGGAACTGATGAGAGGAGGTTGTTTGAAGCTCGTGATGGGAGATAGACCGAATAAAGAATGGTCGAAGGATTCCGTTCCGCCTTCTTTTAGTCTTTAGGGTTGGTTTTGGACGATTGGTACGGGAAAGCCGCATTTCATGTACCAATTGCCGTTTAGTGGGCAGTTGGTACCTCAAAGGGGCATTTCCGGTACGAAAGAGTGCCAGAGATGCGGTTGGTACATCAGTGGCGGCTTCCCTGTACGAAGCGCCTTGCGTTGCCTTGCTTGGGCTTCAGAATCTGTTTTCATGTACAAGGCTATAGATTCACACTGAAAATCCAGCCGATGTAGTTCTTGTTGAGGTCGCTGATCGGGAAGCGGTCGATGTAGTGCCAGAAGTTGCGGGCGTAGCGGATGCCGATTTGGGTGTCGTAAGGGAGCCAGAAGAAGTTGCCGAGATTGACGGTGAGATCGGCTCCGACGCTGAACAGGTTCTCTCCGGTGACGGCTCCCGGATTGTAATGCAGCCAGTTGTCCCAGCAGAAAGTCTGGTAGGACCAGTCGAAGAACGGGGTCAGTTCGAAATTCTTGATGTAGGCGACAGGGCTGAGGAACGAACAGTCAACATCCGAGAAAGGAATCGCATAGTCGGCGGTTACCCTCCATCTGGATTCCGAGCAGGAATTGATGATGTTTTTGAGGTTGGTGCCCACAAATCCTCTCGGGATGGCGGTCAACGCCCCTTCCATGACGCCGCCCTCTTCGTATGGCCCGTACCAAACCTCCATCGATGCTGTGAGCCGGAGTCCTTGGCGAGGGGTGAACCCTGGAAGATAGCCGTAGGTGTAGAGGTAGGCTGTCGGATTGTAGGCCTTGCTGTGTCCCGGTCTGAAATGGAACCCAAGCTCAGCTCCGAACCCAAGAGAAGGAAAGACCTGAGACGGGGCCTTCTGCCTCATGGCATAGCCTCTCAGGGAAGCGTCCAGGGTCCGAAGTGTCGAGATATGATCCTCACCTACTGTGTTATAGGTTTCGGTCACATCCTTGCCATCCTTTTTCACGATGTGCTGGAACAGAATCTGGTCGTTGTACCTGTCGTTGGTGAACTTGTACTTGACCTGCGGGATCAGTCCGCGGCTGATTCCGCCTGACGAGAAATTGAGCGGGATGTAGACTTTCAGGCCTCCCTCGAAATAAGGTCTGCCGGTAAGAGTGCCTTTGTTGTACAGGCTGTACATTCTCTCTTTGCTGACCTGGATTTTCTGGATGTCAAGAGCGGCCCTGTCGTTGAAGTCGGCGGAGAACTCAAACACCGGGTAAAGTCCTGTGAATATGTACTTGAAGTGTCCCGAATGTCTCCATTCACCAGCCTTATACGGGTCTTCGTGCGCGCCATAGCCGACCATTCCGTAGCCGGTGCCCAGCAGATTCTGGAACATGGCGGTAGCGCCGAGCGACGCGCTTTTGTAGTAGTCGTCGGAGCTGATGGATTCGATGTTGTCGTAGTTGAAATAGACAGGAGCCCACGAATGGACGTGCGGCAATCTGATCTTTGAATATCTTTCCGTCCGCGAGAATTTTACCTCAGACGCGGCAGATGCCGTGTCGCCAAGAGCGGTTTCCTGCGCTGTAAGCGCTTCCGCTACAGGGTATTTATGAATATCCCCGTACGACACTTCGAAACATGGCAGGTTGCTGACAGCCGTGGCGTACATCATGCGGCCCTGCTTGTAGTCCTGAGGCCTGTCCGATGCCGCCAGCGAGCTGTAGTACAGTGTGTCAGCCTTGAAGACAGGCGAACTGATTCCGTAGCGGGTCGAGGTCAGCTGCTGTAGCGTCAGACTCTCCACGTCCAATGAATATAATTCCGTCACTCCCGTCCTGTCGCAGAGGAAGGATAGCTGTGCGTTTTCCGAGACCGGGCGCTTCGACACTTCGGCTAGCTCAGTGCGCCGCAGGCTCAGCGACCGGTCTTGTTCCGGTCCCTGAGCTTGTGGTTCGACGGAGCTCACCAACCACCGAAGGGCTGGAACGGTGCGAAGATGCGAAAGAGTGACCGGTTGAGGGCCAAGTAGTTGTCTGAGCGCAGCCTTCCCGTCAGCCTTCCGTCCTGTAATCTCATAGACCCCCATTCCGTTCTCCGACAACCCGGCAGCGAACAGCCGTCTCCCGACCCAGGCCGATTCTGTGAACTGAAGCGAGTCTGGAGCGGTGAACGCTTCCCTGACGGAGCCATCGGCGGCGTCAAGCAGGACAATCCGCGATCCTCCTGCGTAAGGATATTCAGTGACAGAGACAACCTTTCCGTTAGGCGCCGGCGCCGGATTGAAATACCGTCCGTTTCTGGTCAGATTGTGGACTTTCCCTGGCTTGGACAGATTCACGTACCGGATCCGGGAGCTTCCTCCGAGAGTCCACCTGCGCCCCGCCACGGACTCGCTCCAGAATATTCTTTGACCATCAGAATCAAGAAACAGTTCGCTGGTGTAGGAAGCGAAAGACCTGATCCTCTGTTCTTTACCCGTAGGGCCAAACCGTACCAGGCAGTTCGGTGTCGCCAACCCGGACTTGAGTGAATATATTCCTGAATCATCCGCCACGACCGCTCCTTTGTACTCCGTGTGCAACTTGGGAACTTTGCTGACCTGCCTTGACGGCATGAATGGTTCCCTGCACGCCGCCTCTATGTTCCAAAGCTGCTGGAAATTCTCCTCTATGGAACGGAACGATTCCTTGAAACTCTTTCCGCTGGCTGACGTGACGGTCTTCTGGAGATTAAAAAGCCAGCCTTTGTTAACCACCCTGTCGAAATATTCCTTAGTGAAAAGGGGATCGTCAAAGAACACCCTCGTCCCTGCGATGAGCATATAACCAACTCTATAGTAGTCAGGAGTATAGCGTTTCTGAGAACCGTAGAACCATCTGTAATAGTCCCGCCAGTCCCCGCAGTCGAACGCCGGCCTCATATATTCAAGAAAGTCGGCCTGCCGTCCGCGTCCGCTTCGGCTGAGCGCCGTCTCTGCCACCACCGCATCCCCCTCGAGGAACGCCGGTCCCGGGTATATTCCCGCAAAAGACCCTGCCGCCATTTCCCCGAAGATCCAATGCAACACCTTGTTGCCTCCTGCTGCCCCGAACTGCATCTGGGCCGCGTGCCGTCCCTCGTGGATCGCCAGATTCCGCACCCAAGGCATCGCCGTCGGAGAGTAAGGATCGTTAACAGTGAATATGTCCATCCTCTTGGGCGCCCAGGTGACCGAAGCGTTTGGCAGCACATAGCGGCTGTGCAGCACGACAGGCATCTTGGCCTTGTAACTCTGCCCGATAAGGTAGCCGGAGGATTTTGCTATCCTGAGCCTCGCATGTTCCAATTCCACCCCGTAAACCCTTGCCAATGAGTCCTCTCCCTTCGGAAAAATCAACTTGAAGTTCTCCGTCTCCATCTGTCTCCATCGCATCGCCGCCGGATCATTCCCTGTCAGCGAGAACTGTGCGTTGGCCTTCCCGCAGGCCATCGTGAGAAGAACGCATGCAGCCGCTATTATTCTGATTCCAGTCTTGGTCATAAAGTCATGTTCAAAAGTTAATCTGCGAAAATATGAAATAAATGAGATATATTTGATGAAAAATAGAAAGATGTACAAGAGAAAATCGGAGTTGTTATCCTGCGGAGTGGTGGTGTTGATGTCGCTGGCACTGGCGGGGTGCAAGAATGAGCCGCTGAAGATGATTGTGGGCACGTACACGGATGAGTGTGCGAGCAGGGGTGTTTACAGCTACTTTTTTGATCAGGAGAAAGGTGTGCTGGTCGATGGTGCCGAGGAGGGGAGGTTTGAAGAGGCTCCTGGTGCGGTAGGGCGTGTGGAGATGAGGAACCCGTCTTACCTGACGTTGTCCGCTGACGGGAAGTTTGTCTATGCGGTCAGCGAGGTAGGGGACAGCACGGCTTCTGCTGGGGCTATAAGACTTGATCCTAGAACAGGGGAGATGCATTTGTTTGACAGTGAACTAACTGACGGGAAGGATCCGTGTTACATTTCGACAAACGGAAAGGTTGTGATGACGGCAAATTACTCGTCCGGGAATGTCACAGAGTTTCCCCTTGGAGATGACGGGCGGTTGCTGCCTCACGATTTCCTTTACGAGACAGGTCAGGGAGGTCCGGACAGCACCCGGCAGAATCTTCCGCACGCGCATTGCGCGCTTTTCAACGCTGCCGGAACCGAGCTGTACGTGTCTGAGTTCAGCGCAGATGCAGTGACGAGGTACGATGTGGCCACCAGACAAGGCAAGCGCATTCAACAGCCTTCGGATTTCGGCCCGAGACACATAGTACTTAATCGTGACGAGAGTAAGGCGTATGTTCTTGGGGAATTGTCGGGAGCGGTAGCGGTCATTGACATGGAATCCGACAGCGTCATCCAGACCGTGTGCGCTGACACTGTCCACGCCAGAGGCAGCGCGGACATCCGTCTCTCTCCGGATGGCAGATTCCTCTATGCCAGCAATCGCCTTCAGAATGATGGAATTGCCATATTCAGAGTCGGTGAAGATGGATTCTTGACTTATGCCAGTTATCAGAACACCGGCATCCACCCGCGCAACTTCAACATCACACCAAACGGAAAGTTCCTTCTGGCCGCATGCCGGGACAGTGGCTTCATCCAGATTTTCAGGCGTGACATCCGAACTGGCCTGTTGTCAGACACCGGCCGCACCATTGTCCTTGACAAGCCTGTCTGCATTGTGTTTGCTCTTTCTCCGAATTTGTGAACATTGTTTTGAGGATAAGTTATATTATTCTAGAGAGCAATTCCTCAGGTGATTCTTCCAATAGGCAAAATGCGAATGTTTTCTTTCCCAAATCCTTGATTGACGCACCAATGTGATAAACAGAATCGTCAACTATCATAAACCGGTCGTGAAAATTTGTCGCAATCTTGACATCTATGGTTGGATATTGGGCATTATGTAGCTTTATGTCCATCTTTAAAGTTTTATGAAGCCTTAATGTGTAAATGGATGCGATTACTCCTTGCGCCCTTTTGTCAAGACGTTTAAGCACAGAATCGTCAATATAATTGTCAATAAGAATGATTCGGTGTTTTGCTTGCCTTATAAGGTCGCATATAAAGGTGTGAGCGTCAAAAATTTGCCCATTATAGAATACACCTTGTACAGGCTTTACGTTTCTTTTCTCAAACTTATTAAGGACATCTTCGATTCGTTTGTCAGAATCACTCTGATGTTTTTGAATCAAAAGTTGATTATATTCAATAAGATCCATCCTTTTGAATATTCCTGAGTCCATAGAAATAAATCTGCGCATCATTGTGAAGGTCCGCATTATTTGTATGTTCACAGCTATAGCTGTTGGCGAGCGAAGGATTCCACTCAACATAGCTATTCCGTTTTCTGTAAAAACATAAGGAGCATATTTCAAATTATTTCCTCGTTTGCTGTTCAAGGTCGCAATTTGCGACCTTGAACATTCATCTTTTGTCAGTTGGAACATAAAATCCTCCGGAAATCTTTTATATTACGTTTGACCTGTTCGTTAAGTCTTTTAGTCGAAACACCGTACAGTGTGGCAAGATCCTTATCGAACATTACTTGTTGTCCCCTGATGTTGAAGATTAGCGATTCGATGGATGTTAATGAGACTGGTTCCATTCCAGCGTTGTTGTCCTTGACAATTATTTCTCCGTCCTTCATATTGGCCAATGGTTTTTGCAAATATAAACGAAATTTCTTATCTAGCAGGAACATTTGATGATAATTGCTTTATAGTTGAAGATATTTCTTTAACCAAAAAGATTTTTCAGTAAATTTGTGAGAATATTCTTAAGAAGATAGATGCAGGTTTTTCTACAGATTCTTACCCTGCTCGGTGCGATGGCCATGTTCCTGTACGGAATGACCATGATGAGCGAGGGTCTTCAGAAGGCGGCAGGTGACAAGCTGCGATCATTTTTGGCGTCCATGACGTCAACGACCTTCAAAGGTATCATCACGGGTATTGTTGTCACTGCCCTCATCCAATCCTCAAGTGGAACGACCGTGATGGTCGTCAGCATGGTCAACGCTGGTCTGCTCGCACTGGGCAATGCCATAGGGGTGATCATGGGAGCCAACATCGGAACGACACTCACGGCTTGGATGATCTCCCTGTTCGGATTCAGTTACGACATCGGAGCGTTCGCCGTGCCGTTCATCGCCCTGGGCTTCTTCATGATGACCCTCAAGAGCAACCAGAACCGCAACATCGGGGAGTTCGTCATCGGATTCGCGTTCCTGCTCATCGGTCTCGCCACAATGAAGAACTCGGTGCCGGATCTGAACCAATACCCTGAGGTTCTGGCACTTGTGAAGAACCTGACAAGCTACGGCTTCTTCTCTGTGATCATATTCACCCTCGTAGGTGCTTTGATAACCGTGATCGTGCAGGCCTCCAGCGCCTCACTGGCGCTCACGATGGTCTTCGTTGCGAACGGATGGATCAACTTCGAGATGGCCGCCGCCATGGTGCTCGGAGCCAACATCGGAACCACCATCACGGCCAACATCGCCGCAGCCGTGGCGAACTATTCGGCGAAAAGAACAGCGATCGCAAATACTCTGTTCAACGTGATCGGTGTCGTGCTGGCGTTGGTCTTCTTCAACCCGCTGATGAAAATCATAGCCTCGATGACCACGGCTATCGGCTTCGAGAATCCTGTCACTCTGTTTGACGGCACCACCGCCGCCGGAGGTTTCTCACCGGATCAGCAGAACTCGATGCTTTACGGAATATGCATCCTCCACACAGTCTTCAACCTTTCCACAACCCTGATCCTCGTCTGGTTCATCCCTCAGCTCGTCAAGGCAGTCAACAAGATTATTCCTACTCCTAAGGGTGAGGAAGAGGTCTATCGCCTCAAGTTCATCCAGGGCGGACCGCTCTCAACGGCAGAGCTTTCCCTCGACGAGGCCAAGCAGGAGATCATCCACTTTGCGGAAATATGCTGCCGTGAGGTCGGCTTCATCCGCAGCGCGGTGAGTGCGAAGACCCAATCCGATCTGGAGCCTGTCAACGAGAAACTTGTCAAGTACGAGAGCATCACGGACAAGATTGAATATGAGATCGCATCCTACCTGAACGAGGTGTCCAAGGGTGACATCAGCGCGGTTTCAGCCTTGAGAATCAAGTCGATGTACAGGGTGATCGGTGAACTGGAAAGCATCGGAGACTCCGGAGAGGCCATCGGCAGGATGATGAAACGCGCCCTTGACCACGGCAAGACGTTCGATGACGAGATGATCAAGAGGCTTGACAGGATGCTCGACCTTTTGGACGTGGCTTTCAAGGCTATGACTGACAATCTCAGCTCTCCGGCGCTCTTCCTCAAGGACATCTCAAACGCCGAGGATGCGGAGTACAACATCAACGAGTACCGCAACAGCCTGCGTGAGGAGCACATCGTGAACATCGAGAAGGAAGGCTACAACTACCAGACAGGAGTCTTCTACATCGACATTGTGCAGGAGCTTGAGAAGATGGGTGATTTCATCATCAACATTTCCCAGAGCCTGCTGGAAAAGAACGACTAAGGTATGAGACGTACGCTGACATATTCATTGATCACGCTTTGCGCCCTCGTGATGGTGGGGTGCTCAGGTCGTAGGAACGGCAAAGCCACTGCTTTTCAACCGCATGCCTTTCCGCCTGTTCCGGAGCCGCCGGCAGTGATTGTCGAACCTCAGGAGAAGGCTGAATATGTCATCTCGAACTACTGGAACAAGTTCTTGAGCCAGACCTATCCGTGTGATACCAACGTGGTCAACGGTGTCCTTGCCGATGATCTTGAGAAAGCTTTCGGCACCTATGTGACTTTTTTGGAAGGAACATGCCCGATTGATTTCGGCAGGAAGGCGATGGCCGGATTCTTCGACAAGGTTGAGAAATTTCAGGCTTCCGACACTTCCTCCAATGTCTTCGGTTTCTTTGAGAAGATGGTACCCAAGTACCTCTACGACCCGAATTCCCCGGTGCGCAACGAAGACCTTTACCTTCCGTACGTCTCCCGCCTCGCGGTTTCTGAATATTCAGACCCGGATTTTAAGCCATCATATTCATTTGAAACCCAAATGTGTTCCTTGAATATGATAGGGTCTCCGGCAGCTGATTTCACATTCACGGACCTGTCCGGCAAACGGCACACGCTTTACAGCGTCAAGGCCGGGACCACTCTGCTGTTCTTCACCAACCCCGGCTGCCCGGCCTGCAAGGAGATCATGGAGAGTCTTACTTCGGATGAGGAGATCTCCGCTTTGGTGGCTTCCGGAAGACTCGCTGTAGTCAACATTTACATCGATGACGAGTTGGACAAGTGGCGTGAATATGCCTCTGTCTATCCGAAGAACTGGTACAACGGCTACGACCAGAGTTACATCATCCGCTCCGATGTCACCTACAACGTGCGGGCTATCCCGTCGCTCTATGTTCTTGACTCAGAGAAGAAAGTGATCATGAAGGACGCTCCGGTGGAAGTGGTCCTTCCTTATCTTGAAACTCTAAAATAACACTGAATATGAAAATCACCAAGGAACTTTGGGGCACGTCCCCTGACGGAAAGGAGATATTCCTTTATACTCTTGAGAATGAAAGTGGTGCGTTTGTGCGTCTTTCAAGCATTGGTGCCGGAATCGTCTCGGTTGCCGTGCCGGACAAGGACGGCAAGATCGCGGATGTGGTTCTTGGCTACACCAAGCCGGAGGATTATTTCGCCGATGGTCCATGCGCTGGAAAATGCCCTGGACGTTACGCCAACCGCATTGCCCTCGGAAAGTTCACGCTTGACGGGGTGGAATATTCATTGCCGATCAACAACGGCCCTAACCATCTGCATGGCGGTCCGGACGGATTCCAGAATCAGGTCTGGGACAGCCGCGTCGAGGGTGATGCTGTTGAGTTCCAGTACTTTTCACAGGACGGTGAGGCTGGATACCCTGGAAATCTGAAAGTCGTGGCGCACTACGAGTGGAGCGAGGACGATGTTTTGAAGCTGACTTTCACGGCTCAGACCGACAAGGCAACTGTCGTCAACCTCACCAACCACGCCTATTTTAATTTGAACGGCGAGGGCAACGGGAATATTCTGGACCATGAGTTGAAACTCAACGCGGAGGTTTATCTGCCGACAGACGAGACTCTGATTCCGGTTGGGGAGCCTGATCCAGTGGCCGGTACCCCGATGGATTTCAGGGAGTTCAAGAAGTTCGGGGCTGAGATCAAGGCTGACTTCCCGGCTTTGAACTACGGCAAGGGCTACGACAACTGCTTCATGATCAATGACTATGAGGCTGGCCAGCTTCAGACAGCGGCTATGTTGTACTCTCCTTTGAGCGGACGTCAGCTTGAGGTGCTGACCACCCAGCCTGCCGTGCAGATCTACACCGGCAACTGGCTCGAGGGATGCCCAGCCGGCAAGTGTGGCCGTGGCTACCATGACTACGAAGGGGTTGCCATCGAGTGCCAGCACTGCCCGGACTCGCCTAACAAGCCGGATTACCCTACAACCGTGCTTCGTCCGGGCGAGACCTTCAGCGAGGCCATCATCTGGGCGTTCTCGGTTAGAAAATAGTTGCTTTGCATTTGATATAAGGCTGGTACGCTTCAACAGGCTCAGCGACCAGCCTTTTTCTGTCTTTCGGTCACTGAATTTACCTAAGATCCGAAACAGATTCTAAGAGATCATAATAATTGAGAATATTCACAAATGAAACAGTATCAAGATCTTCTGCGTCACATAATGGAGACCGGAGTTGTCAAGCACGACCGTACCGGTGTAGGCACCAAAAGCGTCTTCGGCTACCAGATGCGCTTCGACCTCTCCAAAGGTTTCCCGCTTCTCACGACCAAGAAAGTTCACCTCAAATCCATCATCTACGAGCTTCTCTGGTTCATCTCCGGCGACACCAACATCAAGTACCTAAAGGATCACGGTGTCTCCATCTGGGACGAGTGGGCCGACGAGAACGGTGATCTTGGTCCTGTCTATGGCCACCAATGGCGCTCCTGGCCAACCCCTGACGGCCGCTCGATAGACCAGCTTTCGCAGGTTGTGAATATAATCAAGAACAACCCGGATTCAAGACGGATGCTTGTCACTGCGTGGAACCCAGGAGAGGTTGACAAGATGGCCCTTCCGCCTTGCCATTGCCTGTTCCAGTTCTACGTGGCCGAAGGCAAACTCTCCTGCCAGCTCTACCAGCGCAGCGCAGACACCTTCCTCGGAGTTCCGTTCAACATTGCCTCCTATGCGTTGCTGACGATGATGATCGCCCAGGTCTGCGGCCTGAAGCCCGGAGAGTTCATCCACACCACCGGCGACACCCACATCTACCTGAACCATTTCGATCAGGTCCGCGAGCAGCTCTCCCGTGAGCCCCGCCCGCTCCCGACAATGCGCATCAGCCCCGATGTCAAGTCCATCTACGATTTCAAGTACGAGGACTTCACCCTCGAAGGCTACGACCCCTGGCCAGCCATCAAGGCCCCCGTTGCGGTCTGACCGGTAGCATTTGCATAAGTGCCTCCAAGGTCTCTGATTTAAGGCACTCAACAAGACGGCGCACCGACAAAGGCGTGTCGGATAACATATTGTCAGTTAATGAATTAATAAGGCTCGTGGTGCCAAAAACACCACCACGAGCTTTACTGTTTTTCTTCATTATTAACACTTTAGGTGCCACGAAAAATATGCAAAGCTGTTTCTTGAGAGGGTTTTTTGTCAACAATATGATGCCTATATCCAAGTCTTCTTCCCCGTGTGACCTTTGCCTATCGGAAATCTATCTCAGGGGATTGCTCGGTGGCACTCTTGCGGTTCGCATATTTCCTGAAGGCTTTCTCTCGGGTTTTCTCCAGTCTGTCCCTCAGTTTGTCCTCTGTGTTCCGGGACAGTGACGGGAAGCGGTTCTTGAGCGCTCTCAGTCGATTGTTGATGAATGCGTCTATGTGTCTGGACTTTTTGTCCTCGTAGATTTCGTTGAAACAGATCATTATCCCTGTCTCGATGGCGTCGCCCAGCTCATCGTTGACGGCTGAGCCGAGCATCTTCATTGTCGAGGATGTGTTTATGTAGGAGTTGACAAGCGGAGGGATTTGCGTTCCAAGCCTCATGACGGCACTCTTTAGGAGCCGGTAGTCTTTTCTTAGGTCGTCCTCGCTCAGTATCAGATCCATAAGCAAAGGATTGTCAGTTACTTTTATCGCATTGTACGGAGTGGCAAGGCCGTTTGGATCGCTGAAATGTTTTTCAAGAAAGCGGATTATGAGGTTTCTGGCTGTGGGGTTGTAGGAAGGGTAGATCGTCATCTTGCCGAGGAACCAGATTATCCCCGGGTGCTCCAGAATCACGGATGTGATGCCATCCCATAGGTTGTCCATCGTGAAGAGCGATTTCGCTCCGGATCTTGAACTTTGATATTCAGGAGCCACAAAGGATCTGCCGAGCTCCATCACGTGCGGGAGATATTCTTTTATGAATATGTCGCTGTAGCGGTAAAGGTGGGAAGATGTGATGTCGGGCTGGCCGTTCTCCTTGAGTCTGATGTCCGGTCCGAGGATGTAGCGGTAGCCTCCTATGATGGCTTCCGCTTCCGGGTCCCAGACTATCAGCTGCTTGTAGGGGTTGTCCATCGTGTCGAACCTGTCCAGATCCATTGAGAGGCCGGAACTGGCTCCCGCCATCCTGTAGGCGGTTTCCCTCAGGCGGCCTATCTCTTTCACGATGTTCGGTGAGTCCTGCCAGGTCACGAAGTAAAGTTCGTTGCCCCCTTTATTCGTGTTCCCAAGCTTTTTCCGGGGAGTCAGCTCCTCTTTTATCAGCCGTATGTCTATAGGGTCAATTATCCTCTCCATTTTCTTTTGATATTTTGATAAATCCGCTTCTTATTCGTTTATGTTTTCACTGTCCCATTCCAGACGATAGACTTCGTCCCTTATCCTCTTAGCCCACTGAAGCGGGGATAGTGCCCCATCCATTTCAGCCGGAGAGATCGGTTTGCCGAACATTATCCTGAACCGTTTGTGCCTTGCGCGGTACAACTCATCCGGAAGAAGCATCATTCCGATGTTGAATCTGATGCCAAGCCGTTCACGTAGGGATTCCACACGATAGAACCGTTTCGAGTTTTCTCCGAAGAATCTGACCGGCACTATCAACCTTCCCGTCGCAACGCTTTGACTGACAAAGGACTTGCTCCAAGCGGTGTCTTGAATATGCCCGTTCATCTTTCGTGAGCATTTACCGGCGGGAAACACCAGGATGTCATCATCGCTCTCATAGATTGTCCTGACCTGAGCAGGGAGATTTCGGCTCTGTCCGCCCATCTTGTTGACCGGCACAGACAGCGAGGCGATAGGCTTGATATTCATTAAAAAATCATTTACAAGCAGCCGGACGGGTTTTCCTGTCCTCTCGCTGATGACCCCAAGCAACGCTATTCCGTCAACTCCTCCGAGCGGATGGTTGGATGCGAATGTCAGTCTGACCCTGTTTGCCGCACCACTGGTCTGCTTGGAAACAGCGCTGCCGTTGTCAGACATATTCAGAGCATGCTCGTTGTCTCCTATTGCGGCATCAATATTCTCAAGCCCTTTGACTTCTATCTTGACATCAAGATATTCAAGGCATTTCCGGCAGAATTCTGTACCCTCATATCCCTGTGTCAGAAATCCGTTGATAAAATCCTGATGGATGAACCGCTCCATCCATCTGACCAAGAACCGAGGTATGTCTTTCCCGCTTCTTTCCCTGACAATCTTGCCTATATCAATCGCATATTCTGAACAGTGCCTCTGCATAATCTCGTTATTTATCTGCAAAAGTAATCAATCTTATGAATAGTTATACTTATTACAGTAAACTATCTTACGTTTTTTTATGTATATAGCCAGTTCCCTTCTCGCTCCTTTTGTAAGTGCCTCCTTTCAGAGGCAAATTCCGTGGCAGGTAATGTGTTGATTTATAATAAATTAATGCTATGTTCCACTCCCGGAAAGAAGAGGGGAATATAGTGCGTATCCGCTGACACACAGTTAATTAACTGCCACGACAATTAGAGTGCTCACCCGTTCCAATCCAGATTTTGCTATGGGCTTGGTTGTCGGAACGATGTACCTAAGGTATCACTCCGCGCGGATGGCGTCGGCAGGATTGGAATGGGCGGCGTGGAGGGTCTGGAAGAAGATAGAGATCACGGCGATGAGCAGCGAGACAGCACCGGAGGCTATGAATATCCACAGGTTCAGTCCGATTCTGTACGAGAAGCCTTCCAGCCACTTGTCCATGATGAACCACGAGAGCGGAACCGCGAAGATGAACGACACCAGAAGCGGGGCGCAGAACTTTGTCAGAAGCAGGGAGAGAACCTCGTTCGTGGTACTGCCCATGATGCGGCGCACACCGATCTCCTTCTTGCGTTGCCTGATGAAGAACAGCGACATCCCGATGAAGCCGAGGATGGAGATGAGCACTGCCACGCCTGTGAATATGCCCACGATCCTCATCGTGTTCTTCTCCTCCTCCAACGAGGCCCTAACCGTGGCATCCACACTCTGCACTTTCCAGTCAAGATCCTCGGAAGTCCCGTCAACCTCCTTCACAAGGTCACAGAGTTTCTTCCATGCGTCAGGTGAGCCATCGGTCTTGACCATAAAGTTCGGATCCTCTATCTCATCCGTGTCTTTGATCGTGATGATGAACGGCTGGTAAGGATCAAGGACATTCGTCATATGGAAATTGGAGAATATGCCGGCTACCTGCGTCGCGTTTCTGTCGTCGCCCCAGTATATGGCTGTTTCATCGTCCTTCAGCCCAAGTTTTCCTGCGAGTTCCTCGTTGATGTATTTCACATCGCCTGAAAGATGGTTGTCCTTGACAAGGTTGATTCCCATTATGTCGATGAACTCCTTGTCCCAAGTCGTGAGATCGACCAGGAGGTTATTGTCATCCTTGTCTTTACGGGTACTCATGGATCGGTAGTTTCCGTCAAGTGATGTGCCTGAGAACGAGCCTATTCCTTGGACGAATGGCTGTCCTTTCAGAGCGTTTCTCATAACCTCCGGATTGTCGGAGCTGACACGGAATATGTTCTGGGTGTTGTAGCCCAGCGGAGCCTTGACCAGATGATCCATCTGAAGCAGGATCGTCAGGGTGGCGGTCATCATTGTCATCGTGATCACATTCTGAAGGATGATGAATATCCTGCTGAGCACCATCTTGGAGTGGTAGCGGAACGAACCTTTCACCACGTCGATCGGCTTGTACTTCGAGAGTTGGACTGTAGGCATTATTCCGGAGATGATTCCGGTCAGGACAATGAACAGAAGGCTGACCGAGACGGTGGAGAAGTTGATGTCCCTGAGGATATCGATCTTCCCTTTGAAGAGTACGGCCATCTTGTCCTCAAGCAGCAGGGCAAGCGCTCCACCGATGAGGAAGGAGATGAACACCATCAAGGTGGATTCTCCGATCAGTTCCAAGGATATTCCTAAACCATTGCTGCCGAGAAGCCTTCTGGTGGCCATTTCCTTTGCCCGGAAACCGGTGTTGGCGACAGTGAGGTTGATGTAGTTCGTGACCGCAAACAGAAGGATGGCCAGAACCACAGCCAGCAATATTCCTAAAAGACTCTTGTCGCCGGTCTGGAGCCCCGATGCGCCAGTGTTTTGAGGCGCGAACATCAGGTCGTCGAGCGGGATGAGAGCGGCCTTTGTGTCACCGTAGAAGTTGAACAGAGGATTGCTCTCAATGCAGTAGGAGGTCAGATCTTCGATTTTGTCATTGAGGTTCGCTCCCGGCCTCATCATCAGGAAGGACAGTGTCGAACCCAACGGCCCGTTGGCCATCAGGTCGTTGCGGAGTCTGTAGCCGAGAACCTGCGGAGCGCGTTCGAGATTGGCGATGACAGCTGTCTCGTTCAGGAGCACGGTCTTGTCCAGATCTTTGATGACACCGGAGACAGTGTAAACAAGCGAACTGTCGTACGGATCTCCATTCTCGTCACTCACGTAGACGTACCTTGTCCCCTCGATCTGGAGCGGCTGTCCGAGAGCGTCACCGTCCGGGAACAAGGCCTTGGCAAGTGATTCGGTGACAACGCATTTCTCCGGACTGTCGAGCGCGGTCTCCCGATCTCCCTGAACCATCTTGAAGTCAAAGAACTTGAAGAAATTGGAGTCCGCGAGCATTATGTTGCCGGTGTTGTCGCCCTGTGACTCCTCATAGACTCTGTCCTCGTGCTTGATCTTCCCGTTCTGCATGTAAACGCAGCAGACATCCTCCACCTCCGGGTACCTGTCCTTGAGCGAGTGGGCGCAGTCAGGCCACGACATGAGTGTGTTCCTGCCCTCTGTGCCAAGTACATAAATCCTTTCGTGGTTCTTGTGCCACTTGTCGATGCTGAGTTGCCTGTAGGTGTAGTCCCCGATCAGTATAACGAACATCAGCGAGAGCGCCAGCCCCACCACATTGATCACCGCATAGAGCGGATTGTTCCTCAGAAACCTAAAGAAATATTTCATCGTCATGCTCCTTTGTCAAATATAACTCGGTTTTAATCGGCCGTACAAAAAAGCACAACCTATTTCTGTGCCAAATGTGATAAGTAGTTGGAGTTCAATGATATCCTTATTTTATGAATATCCCGAAGTGTAAAGAAATTTAACACCGACTGTAAAGAAACTTTACACTTCCCGACGGTCACTTCGGCAAAAAGAACCACCCTGCTCCAAGGTGATGAGCAGGGTGGCGCAAAATTATTATAAAATGGTTAGTCTCCACGTTGGGTGCGGAAGTTTTCGGGAAATCAGTCGCCGGAGCCGGTGAACACGGGCTTGGATGCCTTGACGGACGGGGAGTCGCCATCTATGCATGGCCAGCCTTCAATCCAATGCACCCGATCCAGAAACAGCATCCTTCCTCCGGGGGAGGTTTTGTCATAGCCGTGGTACAGAATCCAATCCTCACCGGAGTCATCCGTCACGATCTCGGAATTGTGGCCGGTGCCGGTGAAATGGTCGTTGCCGTGGATGAAAACCTCGTGGCAGTTGTCCATCATGGATTCGCCTTTCCGGTTCAGGTAGGGGCCGAAAAGGTTGTCCGAACGCCCGACGACGGTGGTGTACGTGCTGTTGAGGCCCTCGCAGCAGCTGCCGATCGAGGCGAAAAGATAGTACTTCCCGTCTTTTTTGTGAATATAAGTGCCTTCGTAGGCTGAGCCGGCCACTTGGACAAGCACCGCCCCTTCTTTCAGGGACAGGCCGTCGGACGACAGCTCGGCATAGTATATTCCGTGAAAGCTGCCCCAGAACAGATATTTCCTGCCCCCGTCCTCGATGTAGAACGGATCGATGCTGTTCCGGACTTTTATGCCGTTGCTCCTGAACATCATCCCTTGGTCCATGAACGGACCGCAGGGACCGGACGCCACAGCACATCCGATCCCGCACGTCCACTCACCGCCCCAGACGGACATTGAATAGTAGAGAACGTACTTGTCTCCTATCTTGTTTATGTCCGGTGCCCAGATCCCGCCGTCCTCCTCGAACGTAGGCCTTGTCGATTCGGAGAAGGCCGTGCCGACGAACTGCCAGTCCACCAGATTCCGGGATTTGTAGATCGGCACATTCCGGACATCCTCTGTGGCATACAGGTAGAAACAGTTGTCGTCAGCCTTGATGACGGTCGGGTCAGGAAGGCTTCTGCGGATGACCGGGTTGGAATATTCAGTGCCGTCTCCCGCCGTTGGAGGGTCAGTCGTCTTGATCTCGTCAGGATCCAGATACTTTTTCCCGCAGCACAGGCAGAATGTTCCTCCAAGGACGGTCAACAGAGCGATGGCGATGATCCGGTTGTTCATTCCGGTTATTTTTTGCGTTCAAGAAAACGCTCTGCGCGGCCCGGAGTGAGCAGTTCCCACAGCGAGGCGACTGTCCATCCAGGTGCGAAGATGTTGTTGTAGAAGCCTTTGCCGTTCCGGCCGTAGTCCCAGTTGGTGTGCTGTACGACCTCCGGATAGTAGCCGGTCTTGGCGACTCCGCAAAGATGTCCCTCGAACGGCAGCAACTGCCTCATCGATGTAGAGATCACATCAGCGAACTCCCCGAAGCGTTTCTCTCCGTAATTATCCGACAGCCATCTCAGCACATCGGCGAAATCGAACACGAACACATCTATGTGGTTGTTCTCGACGGAGACGTTGCCCCAGCCTCTGGACTTGAATCCGAGATCCCCGAGCATCTGTCCCTGAGCGAACGGAACGTCCCAGACGTAGTACCAGGAGATGGCGAAGCAGGAGGCCTTGTGGGCAAGTCCTGCGTAGTGGTCACGTTCTTCCCCGCTTGTGGCCAAGGCAAGGTAATATGCCGCTGTGGCTGCGTACAGGGACGCCTCCTTGTCCTCACA
The DNA here is from genome assembly GCA_002438845.1 of Bacteroidales bacterium UBA6366. Taxonomy (GTDB): domain Bacteria; phylum Bacteroidota; class Bacteroidia; order Bacteroidales; family UBA932; genus Cryptobacteroides. Next base: position 7,897 of record DJRG01000089.1, on the reverse strand, counting down.
GTTGGCGTCAAGCGTCGAAGAGAAATAGTCAGCCTTGCTGATCAGATCCTTTTCAAGGTAGTCCACAGTCCTCTTGGCGCTTTCAAGATACCTCTTGTCCTTGAAGTACTTGTACCCCATCACCAACGGCAGAGTCGCTGAAGGCGTGCTGCCTGAAGAAGGGTCAACCAACGAGAGGTCGTCCTTGAACTTGCGAGGGAAGCTTCCGTCAGGATTCTGGATTTTAAGGAAAAGATCGAGCATATTCTTAATTTTCATCTCCCAGTCCTTGTGCTGCCGTCCTTGCCTTTTCTCGTAGTCAAGGTAGTAGAGCACAGCGTAGATTCCCTCTGACTGACGGCGGATGGAATGAGTCTCTTTTGTCTTTCCGGACGGGCAGTAGATGACTTCCTCGAAGAAGCCGGCAGGGGAGAATCCGTTCGTAAGATACGAGTCAAAGATGGACCGAGCCTGTGACGCAAGTCTTTCATCACCTGCCGCTTCGCCATATTCAAGGGCGTTGAAGGCGTTCAGCAGAGTCCTTCCCACGAAGCCTATCTCCGCTCTCTGCGGGCTGGCGCAGGTTGCCACCTCCATCTCCGGACTCGCATAGTAATTCACCGGAGTGGACGCGACGTACGAGTCAAGGAAATAGCGGCTCATCGTCTTCTTCATGAGATCCACTGAATATGTTCCCTCGACTTTCTGAGGGCGGTATGTGTCGTAGCAGTACCTCCACGTCTTGCCTACACAGTCGGTGTAGTCCACTGCGTCTCTGCTGGTTATCTCCCATTCCAGAATGACGCTTTCTCCGGCCTTGAGATGCTGGAAGGCCTGGACAGGCGGAGCCAAGGTGAGTTTCCTGATGTAGGTCTTAGGCTCCTCTCTGTAAGGGAATCCGTACCGTAGCACTGTCTTTCCGTCTTGGTTCAAGAAACCGGTGTAACCGATGGAAGTCTTGCCGGAGACGATGATTTCACCCTCTTTGTGGGTGGTCAGGGCTTCGGAAGTGAAGTTGTCTTTCCTTATGACGGAGTAGCTTTTCCCGTCTGATGGGCAAAAGACAGCCGTGAGCGGTGTGCTGAGCCGGTCTTCCCTCACGATCCAGCTGTCAGAAGTGTGGAAAGAAGGAGCGGTCTGGGGTGAGCGAAGGTTCTGACGGTACCAGAACCCAGGCATGTAGAACATGTTGTTGGAATGTGCGAGTCCGGTCGCATAGGACTCTCCGTAAGAGAGATTCACATCTTCAAGAGCGGTTATCGCCACCCGTATCGATTCTCCCTCTGGAGTCGTGGTCTCGCTTCTGAATATGGTGACAGGAAGGCTTTCCGCCGCTGTCAGAGTCTGTCTTCCGTCGCCTGTGCTCACCGCGGTCAACACGTGACGAGTGGCCGGGTTGCCTGGAGTCTTCAGATCCAATGAATATGAAAAGGCACTGTCATCCAATGCGCCCGAAGGAATATTGGCTTGTGCGGAGAACGCCCCGGCCATCAGGGCCGTAAACAGCGCGGAGATCATTTTTACGTACATTTGTCAGTCTATGTTTTATGTTATTGTTTCTGCTTAGGAGTGATGTAGTCCTTGCTTATCCTCATACGGTCAACTCCGCCGACATTCTCAAAGCTGACCTTCCCGATGTGCATGACTCTTGGATGGATCAGGTTCTTGTTCCAATGCGAGTGGTACACAATCCGCAGCTGTCCTTCCTTGTCCTTGAATATCGCTCCGTGTCCGACACCCTGAAGGTTTCCGGGGAACTGAAGGATTGGATTCTCGTCGTATTTGGTCCACGGCCCGGTGATTTTCTGGGCTGTGGCGCACCCGATTCCGTAGTTCGGGCTCTCGTAGCTGTTGGCGGAATATATCATGTAGTACAACCCCTTGTGCTTGATCACGAAACCGCCTTCGTTCACTGTCGGATAGACTCTCTCCCAACTCTGGGACATCTTGATGCAAGGGGTGACCGTTCCTCTTTTCACCGTCACAAGATCATCCTCCAGTTCGGCCACATTGATGTTCAGCCCACCGTTGAACCTGTCGAAGATCAGGTACGGCTTGCCGTCATCATCGATGAACAGCGAATTGTCGATGCATTTCTCGTCCGCTATCATCGGTGTCTTGTTCTCTTGCGCGAACGGTCCGAGCGGAGAGTCGGCGACCGCCGCGCAGATGTGTTCGTCGGCCGAGTAGTACATATAGTATTTTCCTTTGACCTTATAGACTTCCGGAGCCCAGAACCATCTGTCGGCCCACACATCCTTTTTCTGCAGGGCGAGCCCTTGGTATTTCCATTCTTTCAGATCGCTCGAGGTAAAGACTTCTATTCCGGACTCGGCATGTGTGCCGTAGGCGTAGTAAGTGTCTCCGTCAAGCATTATGAATGGATCGGCGAGCTGGACCGGAACAGTTGTCCCTGGAACATCAATGTCGTCGGGATCAGTGTATTTGGATCCGCAGGCGTAAGCGTTGGCGATCAATGCCAAAAACAAGATTAGGGTGAATCTTTTCATAAATAAAAACCAAGCATGGAAAAGCCCTTGATTTCAGGGCTTCCCCATGCCGCAAATTTAACAAAACCAATTATTATTATCCAACATCTTATGAGATTATAGAATAATCAACTATTAATAACCAGGGTTCTGAGGAAGCTTAGGTGTGCTCACAGGGGTTTCCTTGCTGATGTCCACCTCTTTGGTAGGAATAGGAAGTCTTCTGTGCTTGCCGACCACGAAGTTCTTGAAATCAGGGTCACGGTATGTCGCGATCAGATCGATCTTTGACTGGTCATCAAGTACACCCCATCTCTTGAGGTCGGCCCATCTCCAGCCCTCGAAGCAAAGCTCAAGTGTCCTTTCGATCTCAAGCCTGTTCATGAAGCCTTCCTTGCTGGCGAGGCAGTTCGGGAAATTGCTCTGAATATACTCGCTTTCGGACAGTTTCTTCAAACCAGCGCGCTCTCTGACCTCATCGACATATTTGGCGGCCTCGGTCGGAGTCCCTCCGGTCATCACAATGCACTCGGCGTAGTTCAGCAGAATGTCGGCGTAGCGCATTATCCTGTAGTTGTTAGGAGCGAAATAGTCTTCTCTGTCACGATAGTACGAGGTGCTGTACTTGCGGATGTAGCAGTCATCCTTGCCCTGCCCCCACTCGTCAAACCACTGCGAGGCGTCTGCCTGCTTGTAGTACTTTTTGCTCTGATCAGGGAAGTCATTGGCGAAGCCTTTGTAAAGGATGCTGTTGTAGAGTCGAAGATCGTTCTTTCCGTCAGCACGTTTCTCCTTGAGGTACTCGTCCACAAGCCATCTGCGGGCCTTGCCGTCACCCCAACCCACACCGGCGTTTCCGCCCGGGGCGTAGAACTGTGTTCTCTGGAAACCGAACGCCATGCTCGCGTCATTACCTGTGCCACCCTTGTTGAGGTCAGAGAACTGGATTTCGAAGATGCCTTCCTTGTTGTTCTCATCCCTGTCGGTGAAATTGTCCACCCAGTTGTCAATCAAGCCGTACAGTCCGGTCGCTTCCTTGTCGATGAGCCACTTGAACTCAGACTTGGCCTCGTTGTACTTAAGCTGCTGCATGTAGGCCTTGCCGAGAAGAGCCTTCGCGGCGCCGAGTGTAGGTCTGCCGACATTGGCCGCGTCCCATGATTCAGGAAGGTACTGCTGCGCCGCCTTGAGATCCTTCTCGATCTGCTCCCAGATCTGGGCCTCGGTGGCCTCTTCAGGAATATAGTCCGGTCCCACCGTCTCGGTCAGGAGAACGCCTTTTTCCCAAAGAAGATTGATCTGGAAATACCACAATGCCCTCATGAACTGAGCCTGTGCGAGTATCTTGTTCTTCTGGGTCTCATCCATCTGGATGTCAGGAACCTTTCCAAGGACTTGGTTGCATCTGAATATTCCTCTGTAGAAGCACTCCCAATGCACTATGTTTCCTTCGTAGAAGTTGTAGTTGTTGTAGCCGAAACGCGTCCAGTCTCCAAGCTCAAGCCAAGGGGATGTGCTCCATCCCTCGTCGGAGGTTAGGTCATACCTGAAGGACAGCCATCTCATCCACGTTCCTTCCTTGTAGAGGGAACTGTAGCAGGCGTTTATGCCGGCCTCCGCCTGCTCGGCGGTTTTCCAGAAAGTTCCGGTTGTGGCCTCGTTTGGATTTTGGATGTCAAGTAGGTCAGAGCTGCATCCAGAGAGAGCGATGGCGGCTCCTATCATCAATCCATAAATATATTTCATAACTATAGAATCAATATTTGTGATTAAAATGTGAATTCAACTCCGAACATTACCGAACGTGTGTTAGGATAGGCGAAACTGTCTGTACCCATATTCCAGATGTGGGTGTTGACAAAATCAGGATCAAGACCTTTATATTTAGTGAGGGTTAGAAGGTTGTTGCCGCTGGCATAGACGCGAAGGTTGTCCACTCTGGCTTTCTTCATCCAGTTGCCGCGGAAGGTATAACCTACGGAGATGTTCTTCATCCTGAAGAAGGAACCGTTCTCCAGATAGCGGTCGGATCCCTGGGTGTTTCTCCAGTCACCGTAGATGATTCGAGGGGTGTCTGAATTAGGGTTGACCTGATAAGGCTCTTCTCCCTTCTTGAACCTCAGGTAGTTGGAGTTGTCGGCGAAGTAACGTCCCTGCCACTGGGCGATGTTGTAGACCTTGTTGCCGAACTGTCCGTACCACATCATGCTGAAGTCAAAGCCACGCCAAGCCGCGTTAAGGATGAGGGACACCTGTGCCTTTGCCCAAGGGCTTCCGACATATTGCCTGTCATCAGCGGTGATCATTCCGTCGTTGTTGGTGTCGATGTACCTGACATCTCCGAGCTGAGGGCGTTTGCCGTTGATGGTGATTGGCTTGGTCACGCCGTCTTTTGTGGAGACATAACTGTCGATCTCGGCCTGGGTCCTGAAAAGTCCGTCGGTCTTAAGGAGGAAGAACTCTCCGAGTTGTCTGCCGGCCTCGCTTCTGGCCTCTCCGGAATCAACGAAATCCTTGCCGTAGCCGAGCTCAAGAAGCTTGTTGTTGATGGTCGTGACATTCAGGACAGCGCTGTAGGAGAAATCTGAGATGTTGTCCTTCCATCCGAGCGTGAACTCGAATCCGCTGTTCCTTAGGCTTGCCGAGTTCACTCTCGGGTCGCCTCCGTCATTACCTGTGGAGATGGCGATCGGCATGGTGAACAGAACGTCGGAAGTCTTTGAGTTGTAATATTCAGAGGTGAAAGTGAGCCTGTTGCCGAGGAAGGCGGCGTCAAGTCCGACGTTGACGGTCTCCTTTGTCTCCCACTTGAGGTTCTCGTTGGCGAGCTTCACCTGTGTCGCGCCGGTCTTGATTGTTCCGCCGATCACGGTCACGATGCTCTGGTTGATCGTGGCGAGGTAGTCCCAGTCTCCGATGGTCGAGTTGCCAAGGCGTCCCCAGTTTCCACGGATCTTCAGGTCATCGATCCAAGGCACGTTGAAGAAATTCTCCTTGGAGATTCTCCATGCTCCTGAGACAGAAGGGAAGTTGCCCCAGCGGTTGTCCTTGGAAAGCCTTGAGGTTCCGTCCCGACGGAAGGTTCCTGTCAGGTAGTACTTGTCACCGAAGATGTAGTTAACCCGCCCGAGGTAGGAGATCATGGCGTTTTCGCTGTAGGTGTTGCTGTTCTGCTGGTTGGCGGCTCCGGAACTCAGGTAGGTGAGGTACTCGCCGTTGACCATAGGGAATTTCAGACGTGAAGCCCAAAGGCCTTCCCACTCGTGGTGCTGGTAAGTAAGACCGGCCACGGCGTCGATGTGATGGCGTCCGAAGTCCTTGTTGAAGTTCAAGGTGTTCTCGATCAGCTTGTTGTAGGTGTTGTCCCTTGCCTTCTGGCTTTCCGGATCACGATGCTCCTGATTCTGGGTCCAGTTGCCTTCCCCACGGAACCAAGAGTTCTCGTAGAAGTAAAGATCGATACCGGCGTTAAGCTTGTATGACAGGAAATCAAAAGGTTTGACCTCCATCCACACCGCACCGTTCAGACGGTTCTCACGGATGTGCCTCTTCTCCAAATTCTCACGGGCTATCGGGTTGACTCCGAAAGTGTTGTACTTGGCATAGTCGCCATAGCCGTAGCCACCAGGATTGTTCTCGTCATAGACAGGGATGGTAGGCATCATCCTGAGGAAGTCATTATATGTGTTGGTCTGGTTAGGGTCTGTCTCGGTGAGTGAATAGGCGAAGTTCTCTCCGAATGAGAACCATCCTTTCTTGCCGGAGGTGTTGACACGGAAGGTGTAGCGGTCGAATGTGTTGCCGTAGGAAACTCCGTCGTTTCTGTAGTAACCTCCTGAGACATAGTAGTTGCCGGACTTTCCTCCACCTGAGAGGGCCACGTTGTAGTCCTGCACGAGAGCGGTCTTGAGGACTTCCTTCTGCCAGTCTGTGTCGTAGTTGGAATGCTGCTGGCGTGCCGTGACACCGTTGACTCCATCCTTTATGGCCTCATCGTAGGCGATGTCGTTGTACTTGATGTACTCCTTGGCGTTCATAAGGTCGTACTTAGGGCTCCATTCAACGGTCTCCTTCACGGATGCGGTCACCTTCATCGGGCCTTCCGCACCTTTCTTGGTGGTGACGATGATGACTCCGTTGGCTGCACGTGAACCGTAGATCGCGGCCGCCGAAGCGTCCTTCAGAATCTGGATCGACTCCACGTCAGCAGGGTTGAACGCGACCCCGGGGTCGGCGATCATCCCGTCGATGACCCAAAGAGGGGAGACGTTGCTCAGTGATCCGATACCTCTGATCACAACCGACGCGTCCTCACCGGCTCTTCCGGAGCTGCGCACGGTGACACCTGTGGCAAGACCCTGAAGCTGGCTTACGATGGTTCCGGCCGGACTCTTCCGCATCTCCTTGGTGTCGACCACAGAGACGGCTCCCGTAAGATCCGACTTCTTCACGGTCTGGTAACCGATGATGACAACTTCATCCAGAGCCCTCTTGTCATCCTGCATGACGACTTTGAGAGGCGTTCCTTCGAACACAACCTCTTGAGAAAGCATACCGATGAAAGTAAATACGAGGGTGCAACCTTTGCGTCCTTCCAATGTGAACTTGCCGTCCACATCGGTGTTGGTTCCGTTGGTCGTTCCCTTGATCATGACGTTCACCCCGGCAAGGGGAACATCATTCGCATCTGTCACGTTTCCTCTGACGGTCACATTCTGCGCCTTCAGGGAAATCACTGACAAAAAGAGAATAGTAAGGATAAGAAATCTTTTTGACATAATTAATGTTGTTAATTGTGGTTCTTACGAAGGCAAAGGTAGTATACGTACTCGCCAACGGATAGAACAATCACGTCAATGCTGCAACAAATCTGTCAAAAAGCCTTGCAGGGATGCCTATAGCGCGTCTATGTAGTCTTTAGGGAGCACTCCGAACTGTTTCTGGAAACATCTTGAAAAATACGACGGGGTGTTGAATCCGGTCAGGTAGCAGACCTCGCTCACCCTGCATTCGCCCTCACGCAGCAGAAGCGCGGCTTTCTTCAGTCTCTCCACACGGATGTAGTCGACAGGGGTCATGTCAAGGATTCCTTTTACTTTACGGTTGAGGCTTGAGCGGCTCATCCCGAGTCCGGCCGCAAGGTCATCGATGTTGAAATCCGGATTCTGTATGTTCTGCGTGACAAGGTTCCTCATCGAGCGCAGGAACAACTCGTCCGAACGGGTCATGGCCACACTGTCAGACTGGACCTGAGGCAGACGCGCGAACGCCGCCCGCAGCTTTTTCCTTCCGGAGACCAGATTCCCGGCGCAGGCTTTCAGGTAGTCCATCGAGAACGGCTTCTCAATGTAGGCGTCCGCTCCGATATTCATACCCTGCACTTTCGAGTCAGAATCTGTCCTGGCGGTGAGGAGTATGACAGGAATATG
>DJRG01000044.1 GCA_002438845.1 Bacteroidales bacterium UBA6366 | reverse complement strand
CTCAACTATGGCTTCAATGTCGGTGTCGAGTACAAGGGCTTCGGCTTGAACGCATGGTTCCAGGGCACCGGCAACTACATGAAGTATCTTCCGTCAGCGATATGGGGAGGCATGTCGAACAATGGCAACCTCTCGGTGGACTATTACAACAACTGCTGGGATGTGGCAGGCGACAACGCGCTCTATCCTCGCCTTACAACCCAGAACAACAGCAACAACAGCCAGGCGAGCGACGTTTGGTACAAGCCTGTACACTTCTTGAAGATGCGTAACGCCGAGGTTTACTATAAGATCCCGGCGAGGGTGCTGTCGAAGATTTCAGTCGCCGCCGCCAAGGTGTTTGTGCAAGGCGAGAACCTTCTGTCCTTTGACAATGTCGATGCGATGGATGCCGAGGTGCTTTCGACCGCATATCCAATATTCAAGGGCGTCAATGCCGGTATCACGTTAACTTTCTAATCAATAAGATACATTTATGTACAAGATAAAATATGTTCTTTTAGGCATGGCCGTGGCGGCCTTCGCAGGTTGTGCCGATCTGAATTACAACGAGGCGTCAAGCCGAGACGAGGATTGGACCTACAACAGTCCCATCAATGGCGTCAAGGCTCTTGTTTACGATGTCTATGCGCAGATGCCGAGCGAGTTCAAGGACAATTCCTACGGCAACGGGGCTCTGATAGCCAGCGCCACGGACGAGTCTGAGTTCGCTCTTTCTTTCTCTCCTATCCACAATTATTTCAACGGAGGCTGGACACCTTCGAACCCTTTCCAGTCCACATGGGACAGATCCTACCGTGCCATCACCCAGGTACACATGTATCTGGAGAGAATCCAGAAGATAGACCTTTCGGATTATGAATATGATCCCGACTATCAGACGATGGTGCAGCAGTTTGAGATATTCCCTTACGAACTGCGTTTCCTCCGCGCCTACTTCTATTTCGAGTTGGTGCGCGCCTACGGTGACGTTCCGTTGGTGACCACAACCCTCACCAATGAGCAGGCCAACAGCGTGGAGCGCACTCCTGCCAAGGATGTTTTCAAGTTCATCACAGACGAGCTTGACGCCGTGGCTGAATACCTGCCGGTGTCGTACAATGACATCCCTGGTCAGGAAATCGGCCGCGCCACCCGTGGAGCCGCCCTTGCGCTGAAGGCACGCACGCTTCTTTACCAGGCTTCACCATTGTTCAACACAGACAATGACAAAGAGTTATGGAAGAAAGCCGCTGCCGCTTGCAAGGTAATCATAGACAACGCACAGCGTTGGGGCTACAAGCTCAGTGAATATGCCGGGCTATGGGGGCATGACACATTCACCAACCCTGAATTCATATTCGTCCTCGGCACTCAGGCGGACAACACCTTCGAGCAGTTCAATTATCCTGTGGGAGTGGAGAACGGCAACTCCGGAAACTGCCCTACCCAGGCACTGGTGGACGCTTACGAGTATCAGGCTGACGGCAAGACATTCAAGGAGAAGCATCCCGGAAATGTCAATGTGACGGCTGAGAATCCGTACGATGGCCTGGATCCACGCTTTGAGCTCACAGTGGTGAAGAACGGCGACCTTTGGCCGTCCAACACTGCCCAGCAGATCACCATTGAGACGTATCAAGGCGGTTTCAACGGCGCCCCTAAGTACGGTGCGACCCCGACCGGCTATTACCTGAAGAAATTTGTGGACGGCAACTGCGTCACGACGGCCAACAACCAGACCACAACAAGGCACAACTGGATTGTGATGCGTCTTGCCGAGGTGTATCTCAACTATGCGGAAGCCATGTACAACTACTACGGTGACGCTGACGCGAAGGGCGATTTCGGAATGTCAGCCAACGAGGCCGTCAATGTGCTTCGCAACCGCCCTGACATCATGATGCCGGAGTTTAAGGGAAATGAAGGCTTCGAAGAGCGCTACATGCGCGAACGTATGGTTGAACTTGCTTTCGAAGGCCAGCGCTTCTGGGATGTGCGTCGCTGGAAGAAGGGCGCCGAGTTCTTCAAGAATATCGATGAGGCGGACTTCAAGTTGGACGGGAACGGTGATCTGATCCTCAATCGTGTCACCAAGACCCGCCAATGGAACGAGAAGTACAATCTGTACCCGATTCCTCAGTCAGAGATTCAGAAGAACGGTAATCTTACGCAGAATCCTAATTGGTAGAACAGGTTTAACAAGATTTCAAACGAGCAAGATTTATGAAAAAGTATGTATTGTATATAGGGTTGGCGTTGCTGTTTGGCATCGCGGTGACCTCATGCGATGATTCTAACATGGAGGATGCCAACGACGTGCTTGCGGTGAAGTCTGTCCTGCCTACAAAAGTCATTGAAGGACAGATTGTGACCATCACTGGAACCGGTTTGGAGAACGCTACATCTGTTGTGTTTCCCGGCAATGTGTCCGTGAGCGACATCACCAAGGTCGGCAATGGGTATATCACAGTGAAAACTCCAGCTGGTGTTTCCGCGGATGGTGGAAAAGTGACGGTTGAGACAAAGGATGAGTCATCGGAGTCGGCGATGACACTGACTGTGGGCAAGCCGGAGCCTTTGCGTGTCGCCCCTCTTGACAAGGAAATCAAGATCAACGAATGCGTGGAGGTGTACGGAAATGACCTTGAGTTTATCACAAAGGCATATTTCCCTGGCGAGGACGGCAATGACATTGTTGTGGACGCAAGTGTATTCAAACGCAAGGCCACGGGCTCTCTCTACATCTACTCACCGATGGGCATAAAGGCCGGAACCGCACGGATTGTCATCGAAGACTGCAGCGGCAAGAAGTACACTTTGCCTGAGGTGACACTGTCCGACGAGGTTTCCGGCGGTGAAGAAGAAGTAGACAACTATATTCAGATCTGGTCTGGCGAACAGGTTACAGGTTGGTGGTGGTATCTTCCGGCGTCAGATCTTGACCTTTCGGAAATAACTCCGGCGGCCGGCCAGACCATCAAGTTCACGTTCACACACCATGACGCTCCTCAGACTTTCTGTCTGTGTGATGGTTGGTGGGGAGGCCCTTTCATCCGTGACGGAGGAGAGAGCCCTAACAACATCGTCCTTGCAGCAGGTGAAGACATCTTGGAGTTTACGATCTCGGAGGGAATGGCGACGACTATGAACGGAACTGACACCGCGCTCATTATCGGCGGAGACATCACAATCACCCAGATCCAAATCAAGGCTGAATAATATTCACACAAAAATAGTCATAATCCTTTCAGGTCTGCCGGGGAGCCAAGAATCTTCGGCAGACTTTTTAAAATTATTTACAGCAACAGCCGATTAGGCGCCGGAAATATTTAATGAATATTGAATATATGAAAAAACACTTGATCTCAATTGCAGTCATCTTCTGTTTGGCTGTCATGAATATGTATGCGGTCAATCCGCATTCCGTTTATGACAGGCGTCCGGATGATCCCGAGGCGATCTACTTCACGCCAGACAACTTCGGCTTCAAGGCCGACGGGAAATCCGATGTCTCCGAAGCCCTCCAGACCGCTATCAACAAGGTCAAGACAGAGAGGAACTTCGGCATATTGTTTATCCCGGAAGGGAAGTACCGCATCAGCCGGACCATATATATTCCCGGAGCCGTCCGTGTCATCGGCTATGGCAGGGAAAGGCCGGAGTTCATCTTGTCGAAAAACTCTCCGGGCTTTGATGTTGAGCATCCTTCGGACAAGGGTGGATCCAAATACATGTTCTGGTTCACAGGTGGTATCGTTGAGGATGAGAACCGTATTCCGGACGCCAACGCAGGGACTTTCTACAGCGCCATGTCCAATGTGAACATCACAATCGAGGACGGAAACCCGTACGCCGTGGCGCTGAGAACCCACTATGCTCAGCACAGTTTTGTCAGCCACATGACCATCAACATCGGCAAGGGCCGCGCTGGAATGTTCGAGATCGGCAACGAGATGGAAGACCTGGCCTTCTATGGCGGAGACTACGGCATCATGACCACCAAGGCTTCTCCAGGCTGGCAGGTGATGATGGTCGACGCTTATTTCGAAGGGCAGCGCAAAGCCGCTGTCAAAAGTCAGGAGTCGGGTCTCGCCATAGTGAATATGCAGGTGAGGGATGTCCCGATGGTCTTTGACATAGACGACAACTACTGGGAGAAAATATTCATAGAGAACGCTCGCTTTGAGAATATCTCTTGCCCTGCGTTCAACATAGCGGTCGAGAACAACAGCAACAATTCCATCACCCTGAGGAACGTCTGGTGTTCTGATGTCCCGGTGCTCGCCGCTTTCAAAAGGACAGGTGAGCGGACCTGTGTCTCGCACCGTAAGTATCATGTCAAGTCGTTTGACCACGGCCTTCAGATGGAGAGCCTTGTGGACACGCCTGTGTACAAGACCCTGCTTTCCTCCGAGCCTGTAGATAAGATTCCGGCGGCTGTTCAGTCCGTGCTTCCAGCTCTTCCACCGATGTCGGAATGGAGAAACCTGAGGGAGCTTGGCGCGAAGGGCGACGGCGTGACAGATGACACCGAAGCCATTCAGAAAGCAGTTGACACTTACGATGTTGTCTATGTACCTTCCGGCTGGTATCAGGTGTCCAAACCTATAAAGATGCGCCCGTCAACAAGGCTGATAGGCCTCCATTCGTTCTCCACACAGCTCCGTCTTGGCGAGAGCACGCCGGCCTTCAGCGGTTTCGGCACACCGGTGGCGGTTCTCGAATCCTCCAAGGGCTCTGATGACAACATCCTCAACGGAATAGGGATCAGCACTGGGGCGTTCAACTATAGGGCCGTGGGCTTGAAGTGGACGGCCGGAGCCGGCTCCTACGTCAATGATGTCAAATTTATCGGCGGACACGGTTCGATGTGGAAGCCGGTTCCTGGCCAGAAAGCGCCAAGGTGGAGCTGGGGGCCGCGCGAGGTGAGCACACCTGACAAGCCGGTCCATGAACAGGGAATGGACCAGGCCTGGGACACCCAGTACTGGAGCCTTTGGGTGACGGATGGTGGAGGTGGAATATTCAAGGACATCTGGACGGCGAACACTTATGCCTCCAACGGCTTCTATGCGGAGAACACTTCCACCGAAGGCCGGATCTACGCCATGTCCATCGAACATCATGTCCGTAATGAGGTGAGATTCAGGAATGTCTCGAACTGGAAGGTTTACTGCATGCAGACCGAGGAGGAGACTGTCGAGAGTTCTGAGTGCCAGCCTGTCGAGATGGATGGCTGCCATGACATCACGTTTGCCAACCTCTACATGTTCAGGGTCATCCGTGTCGTGAAGCCGTACCACAGCGCCGTAAGGCTCAGAGGATGCAGTGACATCGAGTTCCTGAACGTGCACAACTACGCCCAGACCAAGTACACGACCGACATCGCCGTCTTCGATCAGGACAAAGGCATCGAGGTTCGTCCTTGGGAATTCTCGAGACTTATCGTCAAAGGTGACGAACAATGGAGTCATGTCGCTTCTTCCGATGGCGTTGTGCGTTTGGCCGGGGATTTCGATTTCACTGAGGGCATCGCCCATGACAGCAAGGGCAACATCTACTTCTGTGACAACAAACTTCCTCGTCTGTGGACTTGGTCCGAAGCCAAAGGCCTCAGACTGCTTGCCGACTTCCATTGGAAACCTTACAATGTCGCCGTCGACACCGAGGACAACATACTTGTCACTTTCCGCTATGACCGCCAGCCGGGCTGGGACGCCGACCCGATAGAGGTCCCTCAGCTCCCCGATTCGAGAGGCACGTCATTCAGCGGATGGGGAAACTCTGGACATGCGGTTCTCGCATACACGATAGACCCGGACAACCCAGAGGAGTCGTTGAGGCTTCTGGAGGAGAAGCCGATGCGCTCGATAAAGAATGTCGCCAAGGCGTTGTACCCGTCAAACCGGTGGCGTGATTTCCACGATTTCAACGAAGACGCCTTGTACGTTCCTAAGACCTGTTTCGTGGCTCCCGACGGAAAGACCATCATCCCTCGCGTGTACGACATCGCCCGCAGTTCCTCCCTCTTGGAGGCCTTCCCCGGCAAACCATTATATCTTGTCAATGAATATGACAGGCGCACCGTTGTCACTGACGTTGCCGCAGATGGCACCCTGTCGAACCTCAGATACTTAACCGAAAACGGTGAGTTCGGCCTTGCGGTCGACAGCAAAGGCAATGTGTACATCGCTGACGGTGAAGTGCAGGTCTATGACAGTAAAGGCACACATCTCCGCACCATTCATGTCCCGGAACGCCCGTCGACCCTGACAATCTCAGACAACACCCTCTACATAACCTGCCGTAAATCCATCTACCGCGCATCCCTGTAAGGTGACCAGCTCCAAAAGTGCTCTCCAAAAGCACAAGAGATTGCCCTGTGAAGTAGTGAGTGCCCGTTTTGTGTGTCTGACCCCCCTCTTTCAAGGATAGGGTCAGACACATCGTCCCACCTCTGGCAGCAGTCAGGGCCACATCAGTGTACTCATGGTTTGTAAAACTTCCCGTAGCGTTGGCTAACGAAGCCCAGCGTAGCTCGTTTTGGGAGAGGGGCAATGCACAAAA
>DJRG01000082.1:6125-6790 GCA_002438845.1 Bacteroidales bacterium UBA6366 | reverse complement strand
TTAACATAATCCAAATTGTATAACAATAGCAGGCAAGTGCGTTATATAAGCGAAACTATTGATTCTGAGTCGAATTTCTCTGGTGTGAATCCTTGCTTGAACGTTACTCCGTCACCGAGAATCTCAAATCCGGCAGCATTAGCCATCTCGTTAAGCAATCGGACACTGGCTGCGGCCCACGTGAACGAACCAAATGCAAAGAATCTTCTATTCTTAACAAGCCGGTCGCAGATCGCCTCCATCAACTGACGGACAGGCGGCAATATTCCATTATTATAGGTCGGCGAACCGAGAATCAGCGTGTCGTACTTGAACACGTCACGAAGAGCGAACGAATAACTTTCTTCATTGAGATTGTGAAGCGTGAACGGAATCCCACGCTTTTCCAAGGACGAAGCCAAAGCAAGCGCGGCTTTCTCGGTGTTGCCGTACATCGAGCCGTAAGCGAGACAAACCCCGTGTTCCAGAGGCTCATAACGGCTGAGTTTGTCGTACAACGAGACTACTTCCGGAATATGCCTCTCCCAAACCGGGCCGTGCGTGCTGCAAATCCGGCATATCTCCAAGCCGGCAAGCTTCTTCAGAGCGGCCTGGACCGGTGCGGCATATTTTCCGACAATATTCGAGTAATACCTTGTCATCTCGTCTTGATATTCATTGAATAT
>DJRG01000082.1:5458-6060 GCA_002438845.1 Bacteroidales bacterium UBA6366 | reverse complement strand
GAGAACAAGGTTTTCTCCTCAGGACACCAAGTCACCATTGTCTCAGGCCAGTGAACCATAGGAACCATGAAGAACTGAAGGTTGGAGCTTCCTAATGAGAGAGTCTCCCCTTCCTTTATCACCTTGATATTATCGGTCAGGCCTTGGTAGCCCTCGATCATAGGCACCGCCTTTGCGTTTGTAACTATTGTACAATCAGGATATTCACTTCTAATCACGCCTTGAAGCGCGCTGTGGTCCGGCTCCATGTGATTGACAACGAGATAGTCAATCTTCCTGTCCCCTATCTCGGCCTTGATGTTAGCAAGAAACTCATCCCTGAACGCCACGGCGGCCGTGTCAATCAAGGCAATTTTCTCATCCACAACCAAATAGGAATTATAACTGACACCAAAAGGAAGCGGCCACTGCCGCTCGAAGAGCTTGGTCTGTAGGTCATTAACACCCACAAAACGGATTCTTTCAGATAGTCTCATCGTGTTCAAATAAGTTCTGTTCTGACGCCGGCGACACTGGCCGACAAGTAACTTACAAATTTACGAAACTTATTCCGCTTTTTCTTAAATTTGCGTTCAGTTAGGCTTAAAAATAGCGGCAAAACA
>DJRG01000082.1:0-5375 GCA_002438845.1 Bacteroidales bacterium UBA6366 | reverse complement strand
TTATTTAAATAAATATGTCTGATACTTACCAAAGAACTGGACAAAGTGCGATGCTCCCCCCACTTCCAGAGAGAATGCGGCCAAAAAAGTTGTCTGAATATGTCGGTCAAAGACATCTCGTAGGCGAAGGATGCATCCTAAGGAAGATGATTGAGAACGGGAATCTTTCCTCGTTCATCCTTTGGGGGCCTCCTGGAGTCGGGAAAACCACGTTGGCAGGGATAATCGCACAGACTTTGGCGAGAGACTTCTACACCCTGTCTGCGGTCAGCGCCGGAGTAAAGGATGTCCGCGACGTGATCGACAAGGCCAAAAGCGCGTCCGTGTTTTCCAACGGTGCCGCCCCGATCCTATTCATTGATGAGATTCATCGCTTCAACAAGGCCCAGCAGGACGCACTACTCGGAGCCGTGGAGAACGGCACGATAGTCTTGATCGGTGCCACGACAGAGAATCCTTCGTTCGAGGTGATCACCCCGCTCCTGTCCAGATGCCAGGTCTTCGTGCTTAAATCACTGGAAGCCAAAGACCTCCAGACATTGCTTGACAGGGCCCTGAAAGAGGATGTGCTTCTGAAGGAGAAGGACATCGAGATAAAGGAAAACGAGGCGCTTTTCCGTTACAGCGGAGGAGACGGCAGAAAACTGCTTAACGTGCTCGAAATCGTTGTCGATTCTTTCTCTGGGAAAGAATCCCACATCGTCATTGACAACGAGACCGTCACGGCATGCATCCAGGAGAATCTTGCGATTTACGACAAGGATGGTGAGATGCATTACGACATCATCTCGGCCTTCATCAAATCCATCCGAGGGTCCGACCCTAACGCTGCGGTCTATTATCTGGCTAGGATGCTGGACGGAGGCGAGGATCCTTTGTTCATAGCAAGGAGGCTCTGTATCTCGGCTGCCGAGGATGTCGGACTTGCCAACCCGAACGCGTTGCTGCTGGCTAACTCTTGCTTCCAGATTGTCCATCAGATAGGCATGCCGGAGGCAAGGATCCCGCTTTCCGAGGCTACAATCTATCTTGCAAGCTCTCCTAAAAGTAACGCAGCATATCTCGCAATAGACAAAGCACTTGAAACCGCACATTCCAACAATCGCGAACCTGTTCCTCTGTACCTTAGGAACGCTCCGACGAAGCTGATGGAAGAACTGGGGTACGCAGACGGCTACAAATATGCCCACGACTATCCAGGACATTTCACCGATCTGGAGTTCATGCCATCGGGAATGGAAGGGACTGTATTCTATGAACCGGCTCACAACCCGCAGGAGGACAGACTAAAGGCCTACCTTGAGGCATGCTGGCCCAAGTACTATTCAAAGAAGTAATATAGTTTACTATTTTTTCATTAAATTTGCGTCTCAAATTGTAGCAAATAATGATAACAGAGATCCTTATCCTTATTGCCGGACTTGCTCTGGTCGTGCTTGGGGCCGATTGGCTTGTCGACGGATCGTCCACAATCGCCAGGAAGGCCGGGCTGAGTGAGTTTGTGATCGGACTGACAATTGTCGGGATAGGCACATCTTCTCCCGAACTGGTCGTAAGCCTTACCGGTGCCTTGAAAGGCAATGCTGACATCGCTGTTGGCAACATAGTAGGCTCGAACATATTCAATGCCCTCTTCATTCTTGGATTCACCGCCTTGATCCGACCTATAGCAATGACCCGGAATAATGTAAAGGTTGATATTCCTCTTAACATTTTGGTGACAGTGATTCTGATAGCCTTCGGGATGCACCACTCCTTGTTCGGTATAGGTGGGCAAGACACATTGTCAAAAACTGAAGGAATTGTATTTCTGACACTTTTTGCCGCCTATATGTACTGGTCCTTCAAATCAGGAAAGGTTGACGGTGAAGATCAGCCCGCAGAACCGGAAAAAAGGAATACATGGGTTGCGTCGTTAATGATAGTCGGAGGCCTTGCGGCACTGATTTTCGGTGGCGACAAGTTTGTGGACAGCGCCACACAGATAGCCAAGATGCTTGGCATCAGCGACAAGTTCATAGCCGTCACTATTCTTGCCGGTGGCACGTCATTGCCCGAACTGGTCACCTGCGTTGTGGCTGCGGCAAAGAAAAAGGGACAGCTGGCACTCGGAAACATCCTTGGCTCCAACATCAGCAACATCCTGATGATTCTTGGCATTTCCACCATCGCCTACAGACCGTCGCCAGGGGCACCATCCGGCCTCTCATTCAGCGGTATGTCCTACATGGACCTCGGCATTCTGCTTCTTGGGGCAACCCTCATTTGGGTCAGCGCATTCACGGGAAAGGGCCAAAAGCTGGACAGGAGCGAAGGGGTCGCTTTCCTTGCATTCTACGCATATTACGTATTCTGGCTATTTAAAAATATGTAAATGAATATATTAAAAGAACAATCAATATGAAATTCAAACCAACAAACTACCAGTTGATGAACGTCGGCACCGGGAGAATATTCCAGGACGCCGGTTGGTCATTGGCTGATCCGGAGGCTACCGCACCGTCATTGGTAAGAGCCGTGTATGAGAATGAGAAATTCACTCCTCGTGATGACCTCAAAGGGCTTTACAGGTATGCCGAATGGCTCCCGATCAACAGGACGCTTAAAAATTCGCACGCCCCTGTTACCTACAAGAGCAAGGGGCTTGCTGAACTTCTCGGAATGGAGAACTTGTACATAACCTTGTCAGGGTACGTTCCTAAGCGTGGCGCAAAGATGGAGACCTGCTCATTCAAGGAGACCGAGGCATTCTCCGTATGCGCAAGGCTGCCGAAGAACGACAAGCACATCCTTGTGGTCCAGTCCGCCGGCAACACGGCCAGGGCATTCGCTCGAGTATGCTCCGACAACGACATTCCGATTGTCATCTGCATCCCAAACGACAACATCAACGATCTTTGGTTTCTTAAGAAGCTGAAATCATGCGTCAAGGTGATTGCGACTCCAAATGGAACGGATTACTACGATGCCATAGCCCTTGGAGAAAAACTCTGCAAGGATTCCCGCTATCTGGCCGAGGGTGGAGCGAAGAACGTTGCCAGAAGAGACGGCATGGGCACCACGCTTTTGAGCGCTGTGGAGGCGATCGGAAGGATTCCTGACGCTTATTTTCAGGCAGTTGGAAGCGGAACCGGTGCGATCGCTGCATGGGAGAACGCATGCAGGCTTGCCAAGGACGGTCGTTTCGGTGAGAACAAGATGAGGGTTTATTGCGCGCAGAACGCCCCGTTCACCCTTATGTACGATTCATGGAAAGCAGGTTCAAGGGATCTCGTGCCGATCACCCCGGAAGAGTCCAGAAAGAGCGCGGAGGTGATCCTCGCAAAGGTTCTTTCCAACAGAAAGCCGCCATACAGCCTTGCAGGAGGCCTGTTCGACACTCTCAAGGAATCCAACGGTGACTTCTTCAAGGTAACAAACGATGACATCGTCTATTGGATGCTCCAGTTCTTCAACAAAGAGGGGTACGACATATTCCCTGCCGCGGCATCCGCTGTGGCTGCGTTGAAGAAGGCTCTTGACGAGGGCACAGTCAAGAAAGAGGAGACAGTGATGTTGAATATCACGGGGGCCGGAATGCTTAACGCCACAAGCAAGGGCTTCGAGTTGAAAAAGCCTGACCTGATCCTCAGCACGGAACTATCCGCAGAGGAGGTCATCGCCAGCGTTGACCGGCTGTTTTAGCATTAACAAAAATGTTTATACAACTAACACATTTGTTATATTATCTACAAATCAGTACAATAAAACCGACAACTGAATTATAGACGAAAACATCTATAGCGTTCATAAAATAAAAATTCCCAAATTTTGGTTACGTGCAAAAATTTGGGAATTTTCTATTTTTGAACGCCGGTCCTGTTTCGGATAAAAGTAATTCATGTCGCTTCGGCAGGCTCAGCGACCGAGCGAAGCAAGATCGATTAAGTGCCCATCTTTATTACTCCTGACGAAGCGGCTCACCGGAGACGAGACGCTCCTTTGATTCGACAGGGTTGGAATAGATACGGAGGAAAATGTCGCGAAGCTCCGAGCGGTTCAGGCGACGCTCAACCTTGTCGAGCTTGTGCTCGGTATACTCCGTGAACTTCTCAACATCCTCCGGAGTGTAAAGCTCGGCATACTTGTAACTGTGATTGACAAGGTCATAGGCGATGTAGTTGGTCTTCCAAAGCTGGTAACCGGCGATGATCCTCTTGTCAACGGCATGCCTGATGGCCTGATAGCGGTCATTCTTGTCGCAACGGGACGCCAGCTCGATCTCATCCGGAGTCAACGGCAACCCGAAATTCAGATGCACGTTACCTTTCTGCTGGCGGATGCCCATAACAATACTGTGCATGTCCTCAGTACGAGTCTTGACATACTTCTGAGTCCTGGAAATAAGAATCTCACGAGCCTTGCGCACATCGCACGGCTCATATTCATAAGAGATGCTCAAAGGCACGATATTCAATTCCGCAAAATTCTCCTGGAATGACTTTGTACCGCTCATATCCAGCATCTTCAGCAAGCCCTGCTCCGTGGTGTCGATTCCGTCCTTGGTACGTCCCTGCCTCTGAGCCAACCAGATAGACGACTTACCTGAAGTAATGGTCTGGCGGATATATTTAGACAGTATCTGCGATGAAAGATACAGTTCCCTTGCGGAAATCCCTCGGATGACGCGGATCATCCTGTTGGAACGGAGAAGATATTCAACGGTCTTGCTCTGCTTGATAAGGTTGTCGCCGACACATATTTCCGTCATCGGAATACCGTTCTTGAAAAGCACCAACTGAGTGATTGCCGGATCAAGTATGATGTCCCGATGATTGGACATAGCCAAAAATTTTCCCTTGATCTCCTTTATGTAGCTTATACCGTCGTACGAGAAATTGTGTATGGTGTTCTCCATGACCCAAGTCACGGCTTTGTTCATCACAATTTCCTGAAACTCGTCAATATTATGTACACTTTTCAAGGCGTTCCGAAGAAAAGTGATAGGCTCGTCTGGGAAAAGATACTCGGAAATAGCCAGTACAGCGGGATGATTCGCGACCTTGTTCAAAGCCTCGACCGCCTCAGCATCATTGTAAGGACAGATGCTCTCAAATTCAGATGAATCAGCCATAAAAATCATCATTTGTAATCTTTGCAAATGTAAGCAATTTACTTAAAATTCGCAAAGGCTTGTAACAAACCATCCACAAAGGGCTTAAGCATCACGACGGAAAAGCAGCGAGCTATCACCGTAGCTGAGGAAGCGGAAATCGTGACCAAGAGCATAGTCATAGATAGTCTTCCAATCGCCACCGACAAATGCCGAAATCAGCAGAATCAGAGTACTTTCCGGCTGATGGAAATTCGTTATCAGAATGTCAACAAGCCTGAAA
>DJRG01000035.1:1370-5937 GCA_002438845.1 Bacteroidales bacterium UBA6366 | reverse complement strand
GCGGACGTCCCTGCCCTCTGAAGCGGAAGGCGTGCGCTTCACGATGTCCGATGGCGGATACGCGCAGCGGACAAGGGAGAACGCCTCCGCGGCTGACCTCACCATAGCCTTCGCGGCGGATTTCAGCACCGCCGGGGAGAAGGCGACTGAGAAGGCGGCGGCCGGGAAGATCATCCAGATTCCGATGGACAAGGAAAACTGCGACGCGAAGGCGATGGCGGCCGACATCCTGTCCTGCATGACCGACAGGGAGCGGAAATCCGAGCTGGAAGTCAATGTCGCCGGCAACGGGATGCAGACCTTCGCACAGCGGGGACTGTCCAGAGAGCAGGTCGCATCTACAGTCGCGGCTGTGATGAGGGAGCTTGTGGAGCGGCATGGGCTAAGGATAGCCGCAATCCGGAGCGGAGGCCAGACCGGCGCGGACGAGGCCGGTATCCTGGCGGCGAAGGAACTGTGTATCCCAGCCCACGTGCACGCCCCGAAGGGATGGCTGATGCGCGGGGAGGACGGCAAGGATGTGTTCAGCGAATACGCCTTTAAGGAGAGGTTCGTGACAATGCCAGCGAAGGATCTGTCTTACGAGGAGATGGCGTCCACCGAAGGATTCCGGAAAGTGTATGACGAGATTGTCTCCGATGCCAGAAAGGGTGACAGGCAGGCCATAATGTGCGCCGAGACCTCGCCGTCGGACTGCCACCGATATGCCTGCATAGGATATGCCCTGAGCCACCCGGCGCTTGTCGGCCGCAGGTATGACCCGACAGAAGTCCAGCATATCAAGCGCGACGGGAGCACCATCGCACAGGATGTCCTGGAGCGCAAGGCGTGCAGGGACGCCGGCGTCGAGTACAATGACTCGGAGCTGAAGACGGTGATGAAAAGGGCCGGTGAGCGTCTTCAGCATCCCAATCCTGACGAGAAGGGCATACGCATCACGAAGGATGTCTCACATCAGGGCAGGAGGAGATGATATGGGAGTACTAGGGGTGGCAATAGCCGCGTTGGTCACGATGGCCTCCGTTACAGGAGCATCCGCAATCACGGGCGCGGTAATGGGCAGCCGCCGGGAAATAGGTGCAGTGAAAGGATTCCTGTGGGGACTCTTTCTGCCTGTGGCCGGAGTCGGGAGGGTCTGGATTAGTGATAAACTGACGCACGGGGACACCAGAGCCGCTGTGCCTGCCGAGGTGGCTGTCCGTCAGGCGGCGACGGACGCGGCAAAGGAGCAGTTCGCGAAGGACAACCCAGGGCGGCGGAACCAGAATGCCGTCAGACGGCAATCCGTCCCGAATAAAAAGGTGTCTAGCAATACGGTATCGCAGGTAAAGGGCAGAAAGCATTGAAATGAGCGGGGCTGAATGATCTGAATAGTCCTCTGTGAGCCAGGCATCCGGAGTCAGCCCCGTGGCGATAAAAACAAGAAAAAGGGGTTGGCCAATGTCTCTTTTGGTCATCCCCGTTATTGAACTCTATTCAACTGTTCATGGCTTTGGCAAGTTCCAGGAAGTCGTAATGATTCCGCCGGAGAAATTCATTGATGTCGTCTTTCGAATAGAGATAGATGCTTCCTCGCTGGGTAAATGAAAGTTCCCCGCAGTCTCTCCATTTCTTGAGCGTCTTAGTCCCGATGTCGAACATAGCCATCACATCCTGGTTCGTGTACGCCAGCTTGCTCTCGAAGGCCATATTCGTCTTTATGGCCCTGAGCTCTTTCTTGATTGCGGACAGGGATTTCATCAGCAGATCCATCTGCTCAGAGTTGTCATCAGTTTGCATTCTTTTCATATATCATCAATTATTATCGGAAGCCCCCAAAGAGGGTTCCCGCAGTTAGCAGTTATAGAACTCCTCGGGGAGGTCATCCTCCTCTTCTGCGGATGTGGTGCCGCTCTGCTGCGCGGCTCTCGCATTGATGCGGTCCACGAGCGTCTGGATCCAGTTCATCTGTGCCGATGTGTCGGCAACCTCGTTCTCACCGACGGTGACGTAGCATACGGGTGGCATCGGCTCGTCTGTCCAGTGGAGCTTCTGTCCGCCGGCGCTTACAACGGAGTTGGTATATCCTGCCCTGGAGGTATAGACCTCTATCTTCACGTCATCGAGATTGCCAAGCCCTTGTTCGGTGACGAGACTTCGCACGATGGACTTGAACACCCCGGCGTCACGGCTGACGGCGATGTCGTATTCCTCTCCGCTTTCGGTGTCAGTCAGGATGATGTGCCAGTTGCGAAACTTCTTGTTGTCGAACTCATGTTCCTTGAGCTCGATGCTCTTGAGGGCGCCTGAGATGGCCCCGAATGATGTCACGGTGTCGTTCTTCTTGGAAATGATTGCACCATGGGAGATGCGCAGGAAGATCCTCTTGGTCTTTCCTGTCTCACTGATTGGATGTAGCATGATTGATTTGCTTTAAGTTGAACATTCTCTTACCTCCCGGTAACCGGGCGGCCCTCCTTTCCTCCGGAAGGTGACGCTATGTTCAGGCGAGCACACAAGACAACAAAGGCAAGACAAAACGCGCCCGGAAGGGCCGCGAATTTGCCTTGCCGTTTGTCTTTTCGCCTTACTTCGCGGATACCTACGGAGGAAAGGGAGAGACGCTGATTCCTCTGTTTATTGTCATTTCGTGTAAATAGTGTATCTTTGCGTGAAACTCACTTTCAAGTGTAACAGAAGATGGAGACGGACAGGATACAGCTTCGCCGTTGGCGTGAATCGGATGCCGGGGCGCTTTTCAAGTATGCCTCTGACCCGGATGTCGGACCGCGAGCAGGATGGCCGCCTCACAAGTCTGTGGAAGAGAGTCTGGAGGTGATCCGCACATTTTTCAATAACGATTCGACTTGGGCGATTGTCTTGAAAGAGACAGGGGAAGCCATCGGATGTATGGGCTACTATAACCATAAGTCCAGCAACATCCCTATTGGAGATAATGACTGCGAGGTAGGCTATTGGATTGGCAAGCCGTATTGGAGCAAGGGAATCTGTACTGAGGCTTTGAGGCTGATGCTTGACTATTGCGTCAATGTAAGGCAGTTTGATAACGTCTGGGCAGACCATTTTACCGGCAATCCTGCATCGGGCAGGGTGATGGAAAAGTGCGGCTTCACTGATACCGGTCTTTTGAACAGGTGCAGCCAACTCGTGGGAGGCGACAAGGACATGGTCAGGGTGTTCAATTATTCCAAGATAAGGGGATGATTAAGTTGGACCTCGTCCGCGGAGATTTATATTTCCATTTCGTCAAATCCATATTAAGCGAAATGCCTCGTCCTAAACAAATAATACGGCAGATGGTCTTCCGACTTATCTGCCGTTTTATTATTGACGCGAGAATCACTTTTTTCTCGACCGGATGATGTTCGCTGCTGAAATACGCGATTCTGAAAGCCTATTGCACCTTCCCGGAGACAATCTCTTCCTTGAATATATCCAGCAGTTGTGGCAAAGTCTTGTCTTCAAGCGCGTTTTCGTCAATATGGCGAAATGTTTCTGAATTATAGACAATTGATAAGGCGTCCTCTACCGACAAGGACTTCGATTCCGCTATGTAAAGTGCTGCCTGTTTTACAAAGGCAACAACTTCCTTTGAATCATTGCTCATAAGACGTGATGTATTTCAAGTAATTATCTATGGAGTCTTGGGTATGGAAACAGAATTGTCTTGACTCTCTCCTGCGGAACAGCAGTTTGCCGGTGAGTACGGAAAGATTATCCCGGTTCAACGCCTCGGCCTCATCAGGGAAAGCCTCTAGATATTCATCAATTACCGTTGGCATAACTCCGTCAGCGACTGGTCCAGAGATGACATGGTATGTATGCTTGAAGTTCCACGCACGATTCCTGTTCCGCAAAACGAATGCAGTCCAATCCTCATTGTATCCTTCAAAAACAAGACAACCGGAGGCGGCGTCGTGAAGGCACGAATCATCGAAATCGAACTCCATGACGATACGGCGTCCCCCAAACACCATCTGCTTCCTCCTTGCCATACCCCAGGCCTGCTCAATGTCAGGAGTCAAGTAAGAACCGCATCCGAAATCCAACCCGCTTCGACTTCTGGCCGGATCCAACCGGTCAAATGCCACATTTGTACCGTGATACAACTTCATCATCTGACATCTCCGCCGTTACGCTGACATACAAGAGTGAGGTCGTTTAGGATCTCGTCCAGTGGAAGGGTGATTTCCACATCATAACAAGTCACGAGGAGGTTTATTCCCTTGAAAAGATTGAGGTAGTTGAATGCGGACTTCCTTGTAAGTCCCTTAGATTTCGCAAACGCCTCTACGCATGATGAAATGAACGAATAAACCTCCGCCATCTCTGACTTGTTCCTGCCTGTGACGACAACCTGCGCTTCAACATCAAGATGCTTCAACGCATTAAGCAGCACATTGATGTCGAGGTTCTCGTCATTCTCGATTTTGGATATTCTTGATTTCTTGACACGGAGCCTCTCACCAAGTTCGTCCTGGGTCAGCCCCCTCATCTTGCGGTATTGTCGGATGATGCTTCCTGAGGCGTTGGTCCTCTTTCCATCTATTATTATAGCTGTCGGCAT
>DJRG01000035.1:0-1243 GCA_002438845.1 Bacteroidales bacterium UBA6366 | reverse complement strand
TTTTCGTAAGTCTCTATGACCATATCGAGCGCGACATCAATCACCTCATTGATGTTCAGTGAGTTGTCGATTGCAATTTGCCGTATCTTCGCATACTTGCCGCGGTTCACGACAAGCGACGTCGCCATCCTGTCCTTTATGGCCGACTGACCTCCGTGGCCGAGGTTGAAGCCTCTTCTTTTGGGCTGTTCCGCAACTTGGGCTTCCATCGTCCTGTTGCCTCCGAGCAGGGCGTCGAGCCCCGCGCTGATGTTGTCTTTTGGCTGTCCCATGTGAATAACTTGATTAACTTGTTTATGGTAATTTTCTAAAGTATCGTAGTCGTGTGATTTAAGATAGTTCAGTCAATCATTCCTCTTGCGGTGCTGGAATTGGTCATTGCATTGTCTGATTATCTGAAACATCTTGATTGTCTTGTATTGCTCAATTGAGTTACTCTTGCTATTTGTCGTTGTCGAGTCTGGACAGAATCTCCTTGGCAAGGTTCACATAATCGGCCGCGCCGTTACTTTCCGGAGCATACGAGAGAATCTCCGTATGGTGCATCGGGCACTCCGCGAGCTTCACGTTCTCGCGTATTCTCGTCCTAAAGACCTTTTCCCCGTAGATTTCCCGCAGCTTCGCGTCAACCGTCACAAAGAGGTTCTTCGTCGGATTGTACATCGTGACAATCACACCGGATATGCCGACGCCGGGGTTGAGCCTGGCCGACACCATCGAGCAGATCTCCTTCAGCTTCACAAGCCCCTTGAGTGGGTAAACCTCAGGAGCGATGGGAACATATACCTCATCCGCGGCGACAAGGGCATTGACCGTAACCAGTCCCAATGACGGAGGGCAGTCAAGAAGGACAATGTCGTATCTCTCCTGAATGTTCATCTTCTGAAGTACGTCGGACAGTATGCGCTCCTTTTCGAACTGCCCGCCTATGATAAGGTCGAGAGCCGACATGTCAAGGCTGGCCGGCAATATGTCGAGCCCTTCACCGATTCGAGTAGGTTCATAGCTTTTCCTGTCCCTGAACACCTCGTACACCGTAGGTCCCGCTGCCTCCTTGAGGAAGGTGTCCGTCAGGTTGCACTGCGCGTCCAGATCAACCATCAGCACCCTCACTCCGACTCTGGCGAAGATGCATCCCAATGTGGCCACGGTCGTCGTCTTCCCGACTCCTCCCTTGTGGTTGGCCACCGCTATGATTCTTGTATTTTCCATATCTCTTGTATCATTTGCCTCCAAAGGCGTT
>DJRG01000076.1 GCA_002438845.1 Bacteroidales bacterium UBA6366 | reverse complement strand
TTTGCTGTGTCAGGAATATAAAGACCTGAAGCTGTCTTCGTCTCAGCCTCTTTAGGCTCAACCAAGACTCTGTCTGCCAATGGTTTAATCATGATATAAAGTTTTTAAATGTTTTTAAATCTACGCTCCGGCTCACTCCGGAGACATGCAGACAAAATCAAAGGATGTGCCAGCGGCGGAAGACTGACATTTTGTCACCACAGGTATATTCACAACTCACCTTTGATTATACGGAAAAGAATTCCTAAATTTGAGGATTGCAAGAATACTTATATATTAAGGTATAAAATGAAATCATCGGCAAGAAATCTCATCGTCATCCTGTCAGTGTTGCTGCTGGCCGCGACATACTCTTCATGCAGCCGTTTTGGCAAAAGCAAGGGACAGAGCATCGAATTCGCTACTTTCATCAAAGCCTACACAGGCGGAATAATCTCGGACAAGTCAACCATACGTGTGGAGCTTGCTTCCGACATTGCCGAAGCCACTCCCGGGGCCGACTTGAAAGACGGGATACTCACGTTCACCCCATCGGTAAAAGGAACGGCCAGATGGCTCTCAGCCAACACGATCGAGTTCATTCCCCAAAACGGGGCATTGAAACCGGGACAGGCATACACCGGAAAACTCCGGCTGGACAAACTCCAGAAAGTCGGGAACAGGAAATTCAAGAAGTTCTCATTCAAGTTTCTGGTCGCCATAAAGGAAGCCGTACTTTCAATGAGCGAGATCACCATCACCGCGGCATCGCCGGACAAGGCCAGCGTTGAAGGCACGATCTCCCTTACAGAAGAACTTCCTCTCGAGAAAGTCCAGAAGATGCTTGAATATGACTACCCGTCCAAAAGCGCGGAAGTCAATGTGACAGCCGGGACAAATCCGCTTAATTTTCATTTCGAGATCATCTCACTTCCCAGAGACTCAAAGGACAGGACTCTGAAGATCAGCCTGAAGTCCGGCGACACCGGTTTCGTCACCGATTCCAGACTGGAGATCAAAATTCCGGCGATGAATGATTTCAAGGTGCTGAGCGCGGAAAGGGTGGATGATGACGATCCTTACATAGACATCTACTTCACCGAAGCCCTGGCCGACATCGATGACAATTCCGGCCTGTTCACCCTTGAGGGTGTCGGACGCAGCTACATCCAGTCAGAAAACGCTCACGTGAAAGTATTCTACGAAAATCCGACGGACGGCCCAGTCACGCTGAGGATTTCAGATGCGGTCAAAAGTCATGACGGGGCAAGGCTCGGCCAGGAATATTCACAAAAATTCTCGGCGACCGAAGAAAAGCCCGCGGTTGAGATTCCTGTCTCCGGAACGATACTTCCAAATTCCAAAGAGCTCATCCTGCCTTTCAAGGCGGTGAACCTCAACGCTGTGGACATCAGGGTAATCCAAATCTATGAAGAGAATGTGCTGACATTCCTTCAGGACAATGACCTTTCCGGAGCAAACTCTCTGCGCCGATGCGGAAGGCTGGTCTACAAAAGGTGTGTACGTCTGGACTCCGATCCGTCGAAGAATCTGCACAAATGGCAGGATTATTCGGTTGATCTCTCGGGGCTGTTCAAGCAGGAGCCAGGCGCCATCTATCGCATAAGGCTGTCATTCAAACAGGAATATTCACTCTATGGGAAAAATGACTCCTTCAAGAGCGGCGCACCTACCGACAAGATGGTCATCATCTCGTCCGAGAGCATCACGGAAAAGGATGATGAGGAGTGGGACAGGCCTTACCCAGACTATTACGACAGCTTCTACGACTGGAACAGTTACTCTTGGAAGGACAGGGACAACCCTCTCAAACCTACCTACTACATGGAGGACGACAGATTTCCGTCGATCAATCTTCTTACATCAAATCTCGGAGTCATCGCCAAATTCTCCGGCGGTGACAGAATCTGGGTCAGCGTGAGCGACATCCTTTCGACAGATCCCGTCTTCAACGCGGAGCTCTATGTCTACAGCTACCAGCTGAAAGAGATCGGCTACGCCAAGACAGGCACTGACGGAATGGCAGAGATCGCCCTTTCCGGCAAGCCGTTCGTCGTGGTGGCGAAAAGAGGCGGGGCCACCAGCTACCTGAAAGTGACCGAAGGTGAGCAGAAATCCCTGAGCCGGTTCGATGTCGGCGGAAAGACCTTGGAAAAGGGGCTGAAGGCTTTCATCTACGGAGAGAGAGGCGTCTGGAGGCCAGGAGACACGCTCCATGTCACGATGATTCTGGAGGACAAAGAGAATAATATTCCTGACAGCCATCCGACAGTCCTGGAGGTTTACACACCGGAAGGGCAGTTCTACACGAAGCAGATCAACAGCAATGGGAAAAACGGTTTCTATGTCTTCAACATTCCAACCAAGGCCGAGGATCCTACGGGGACATGGCATGCCTATTTCAAAATTGGCGGGGCCTCTTTCCACAAGGCCCTGAGAATCGAGAGCATCAAGCCTAACAGATTGAAAATAAACCTGAATTTCGGCAAAGAGGTGATCGATGGTGGACGGACGCTTCCTGTGGACATTGCCTCCAGCTGGCTTACAGGCCCGCCAGCCGCCGGCCTGAGAGCCAAGGTCAGCATGATTCTTAAGAAAGGTTCCTCGACATTCAAGGGATTCGAGGGCTACACCTTCACAAGCCCGCTGTCCGAGTTCTCCTTCAGCGAACATGCCTTGATCGACACACGGCTCGACCAGAACGGACACACGAGACAGGACGTCGAGATGCCAGAGGCAGCCGGCGCTCCCGGAATGCTGAGGGCTGACATCTTGGCATCGGTCGAGGAGCAAGGCGGGGATGTCAGCTTCAACTCAATGTCGGTTCCATATTCACCATATTCATCCTACGTCGGAGTGAAGGTTCCGAGAGAGGGCGACAGCAGGTATCTTGAGACAGACAAGGACTACAAGATCAAGGTTGCGGTGGTCGACAAAGACGGGAAGAGGGTAACCGGGCACAACCTGAGATATTCAATCTACAAAATGAAATGGAGTTGGTGGTGGGAGAGCCGCTCCGAGAGTCTTGATTCCTATGTCAACGGCCCTTCAGCCAATGTAGTGGCCACAGGATCGGTGAAGTCTGGCAGTGAAGACATCTTCATTCCGTTCAAGGTGGAATACCCGGACTGGGGTCGCTATCTCGTGATCGTGACCGACACGGAAAGCGGGCACGTCTCGGGGGACATCATCTATGTCGATTGGCCTTCTTACAGAGGAAGGTCATCCAAAACCGATCCGGACGCGCTCACGATGCTTTCTTTCTCGACGGACAAGGACTCCTACGACGTGGGAGAGACCGTGACTGTGTACATACCGGCGGCGACCAAGGGACAGGCACTCGTCTCTTTGGAGAATTCCAGAAAAGTCCTCTCCCGGGTCTGGGTGAAGACTTCCGCGGAGGATGACGCCACATATTCATTCAAGGTGACCGCTGACATGGCGCCAAATTTCTACATACACGTGACTCTCGTCCAGCCTCATGAGAAATCCGGCAACGATTTGCCTATCAGGCTCTATGGCGTGCGTCCGATTATGGTCAACGATAAGGGCTCGCATCTTGAGCCTGTCATCACCATGCCTGATGTGCTGCGCCCTGACGAGAACTTCACAATCAAGGTCAAGGAGAGAAACGGCAGGCCGATGACCTACACGCTCGCAGTCGTGGACGAGGGGCTTCTTGACCTAACCGCGTTCAAGACTCCAGACCCTTGGAGCGTGATGTACGCAAGAGAGGCGCTCGGCGTCAGCACTTGGGATCTCTACGATGATGTCATCGGAGCCTACAGCGGAAGGTTCTCCCCGATGTTCAGCATTGGTGGCGACGAGAATGTGATCGTCGGCGCCAAAAAGGACAACAGGTTCAACCCGGTCGTCAAGTTTATCGGACCGTTCACCCTCCAGAATGGTTCAGCCACTCACAAGATGAGACTGCCTATGTACGTGGGCAGCGTGAGGATTATGCTTGTGGCCGCAAAAGACGGGACATACGGCAATGCCGAGAAGACCGTACCGGTTAGATCTCCGCTCATGGTGCTGCCTTCCCTGCCGAGGGTGATCGGCACGGGTGAGAAAGTCTCTATGCCGGTCAACGTGTTCGCCCTTGAGGACGGAGTGAAGGAAGCCGAGGTCAGTGTGAAAATCGATGGGCCTTTGAAACTTGTCGGAGGGGCCAAGGCTCTCGTCAAGTTCGCAAAGCCAGGAGACAAGATTGTCAATTTCAATCTCGAGGCCACCGGAACAGGCACGGCTGTCATCTATGTTGCAGCCGCGGGAGACGGGCACAAGGCCAACGACAAAATCACCCTCCAGGTCCGGAATTCGAATCCACCGGTGATTACCGTCAGTAGGGCCATAATCGGAAAAGGTGCGGACAAGCATTTGAATTTCATTCCTTTCACCTCCGACGAGAACCAGTGGGCCACTTTGGAACTGACCGGATTCCCGTCCGTGGACTGTGGAGGAATATTCTCGTTCCTCTCTGACTACAGCTACAATTGCACCGAGCAGATCTCATCAAAGGGAATCACCTTGTTGGCAATCAGAAACATGCTCCCGAAAGACAAGCAAAAAGAGATTGACTCCATGATTCCAGATCTGCTCCAACAGCTTTACCAACGGCAGCTGGGCAACGGAGGTTTTGTCTATTGGCCAGGTTCCGCCGACGCCAACGGATGGGTCAGCTCGATGGCCGGAGAGTTCATGATCAGCGCAGCGCAGAACGGGTTCAATGTCAGCAAGGGAGTACTTGCAAGTTGGTCAAGATTCCAAAAGAGCAGTGTTCAGGATTATCGTAATTCCGACAATGTTGGCCAAGGAGACCTCAACCAGGCTTACAGGCTCTACACTCTGGCCTTGAATGGAGAGGCTGAGAGCGGTGCGATGAACAGACTCAAGGAAAGCGAGTCCCTGTCCGGTCAGGCTGGATGGATGCTTGCGTCAACATATTCATTGACAGGAAAGAAGACAGTGGCGAAAGAGATCATCTCAAAACTCAAGACGGATTTCCAGAATCATCATGAGGCCATCGGGACATTCGGTTCACCTGTCAGGGACAAGGCCATAGCACTTGAGGCGATGGTGCTCGTGGATGACCTTCCAAACGCGATGGACCTTGCCCAGGAACTGGCCGAAGCCATATCCGGAGGTTGCCACATGACGCAAGAACTGGCGTTCACCACAACCGCGATGAGAAGGTTGGCAATGAAAGTCGGCTCAGGATCGCTTTCGGCGGAAGTCAGACAAGGCGGAAACACTACCACGGTCAAAACAGCGAAGTCTATCCATAGCATGTCTGTTGACACACAGGATGGCGACATTGAGGTCACCAATACGACCGACGGCACCATCTATGCCACACTCATAACCTCGGTAAGGCCGGAAGTCGGGGACAGGGTCGAGGCTAAGTCCAGTGGTCTCAGTCTCAAGGTCGTCTACTCAACGGAAAGCGGCAGGATTCTGAACCCACATGATATTCCTCAAGGTACCGACTTCACTGTCACTGTCAGTGTGGGCAACACGAATGGCTCCAAGGACTACACGAATCTGGCCTTGACCGAGATGATACCGTCCGGGTGGGAAATTGTCAATGACCGATTGTTCGGAGGAGAGATTTCCACCGCGACATACAGTTATCGTGACATCAGGGACGATCGGGTGTCATGGTTCTTCGATCTGGCAAAGGGCTCAAGCAAGACTTTCAGAATCAAGATGCACGCATCTTATCAAGGCGAGTTCATCCTTCCGGCGGTGAAGTGCGAGGCCATGTATGATCCTCACATAGCGGCCAACACCGCGTCTGGCAAAGCGAAGGTCTCCGAATAAAGGCTATGCGAAAAAGAACGCTTTCATGGATAACGGGCGGCATCATAGCCGCCCTTTTGATCGCATATTGCCTGTGCCTACCCGGTAACTTATTCAAAGACACCGCATATTCCACTGTCGTGACAGACCGTAACGGAGAACTTCTCGGCGCCAGAATCGCAAGTGACGGGCAGTGGAGGTTTCCTCCGTCAGACACAGTGCCACAAAAGTTCCAGACAGCCCTTATCGAATTCGAGGACAGGTGGTTCGCGTTTCACCATGGAGTCAACCCAGTGGCCATAGTCAGGGCCGCGGTAGGAAACATCCGTGCGGGCAGAGTGACAAGCGGTGGAAGCACCATAACGATGCAGGTCATCAGAATGTCCAGAGGAAAGGACCGGACCATCGGACAGAAACTTATCGAATCCATCCTTGCGACACGGTTGGAGTGGAGATGCGACAAAAAGGAAATTCTGGCCATGTACGCCTCTCACGCCCCGTTCGGAGGCAATGTCGTAGGTCTGGAAGCCGCATCCTGGCGCTATTTCGGGCGTCCGCCGGAAGAACTCACCTGGGGAGAGGCGGCCACGTTGGCGGTTCTCCCTAACTCCCCGGCGGAAATCCACCCCGGGAAGAACAGGGACAGACTTCTCGCGAAGAGAAACCGGCTTCTGAAGACTCTCCACGAGCGCGGGCACATTGACTCCCTCGATCTTGATCTGGCCTGTGACGAACCTCTCCCACTCAAGCCCGTCGCATTGCCGCAGGAAGCCCACCATCTTACTGAATATTACTGGAAGACTTCTCCAGGCCGACGGATCCGAACCTCAATCGACGTTAACCTCCAAAGACGTGTCCAGTCCATAGCCGATCAATGGAATGATGAGCTGACATCCATAGGAGTGAATGATCTCGCTGTAGTGGTGAAAGATGTACGGACAGAAGAGACACTCGCCTATGTCGGCAATGCGAACCCTGGGCGAAAACGTCCCGGAAGCGAGGTCGACATCATACGCTCTCCCAGAAGCACCGGAAGCATCCTGAAGCCACTGCTTTACTGTGCGCTTTTGCAGGATGGGGACATTCTGCCTAACACCTTGCTTCCGGATGTTCCGATCAACATCAACGGATTCTCTCCACAGAACTTCAACCGGCAGTTCAACGGTGCGGTTCCAGCGTCCGAGGCCTTGGCTCGATCACTGAATGTACCGTCCGTCCACATGTTGAGACGTTTCGGGGTTCCGAAATTCCTTGACCTGCTCCGAAAATGCGGCATGACAACGCTGCACAAAAGCGCCTCACACTATGGACTCTCACTTATTCTTGGCGGAGCGGAAGGAACCCTCGGGGACGTGACGGCCATGTACGCCCGACTGTCCGAGTCCTACCAGAACACAGACACCTCGCGAATCGGCAAAGGCGACAGGCTTCACGGATTTCCATTGACCGACAAGAGTGCCCTTTGGTGGACGTTCGAAGCGCTGAAAGAAGTAAACCGTCCTGACGAGATTGACTGGAGATTAGTCACTTCCGTGAAGAAAGTGGCATGGAAGACAGGCACAAGCTACGGTTTTAGGGACGCATGGGCGGTAGGGGTCACTCCCGACTATGCGGTAGGGGTCTGGGCCGGCAACGCCCAGGGGCAGGGTGTGCCGGGGCTGACCGGAGCCAGAACGGCCGGACCGGTGATGTTTGACGTGTTCAACCTGCTTCCCGCAAATGAATATGACCGTGAATATTCAAGGAATGGGTGGTTCAAGGAGCCTGACTACGGAGATTACGTCCTTGCCGAAGTCTGCAAGGAATCCGGTCACCTGAAGAGCATTTCCTGCGGGCGCGTAGACACTCTCGCCCTCCCACGCAAATCCGTAAGGAGTGAGCCTTGCCCATATCATAAGGTAATTGACGGCGAGCGATATTTTGTCCTGCCGCCTTCCATGGAATGGTACTATCGCCAACATCACCCTGAATATTCATATTCGCTTCCGAAAGAGAAAAGCGACTCGCAGATGGAATTCATCTACCCTGAAAACGGAGCGATGATTTACATTCCGCGCCAATTAGACGGTTCCATCCAAGGAATCACATTCAATCTGGCACACAGAGACCCTATGAAAACGGTCTTCTGGCATATTGACAATGAATATGCGGGGCAGACCAGAATCATCCATCAGATGACACTGAACCCTGCAATCGGCAGACACAATGTCACCGTTGTCGATGAGTCCGGAAACACAATATCCGTCGGATTCACAGTCTGCGACGGCAGATAGATCCGCTACTTGTAAGGTCTCTTGAATCCATCTTTTGTGGCCCTATCCGCCATCCTTGAGATTCTGTCGGCTGTGGCCGGATGCGTAGAGAATAACTGTCCGACCGATGAGCCTGCCGCCGCCTGAGTCCCGGAAGCCGTGCTACCGCTTGACAATCTTTGCAGTTCCTCAAAAGCCATAGCCATGGCCCATGGATTCTTTCCCGCACTCTTGAGAAAATCATAGCCATAGTCATCCGCCGCGGATTCCTGCTTTCTTGAGAAGCCGGCGCTCATCAAGGCCTCTCCAATGTCGCCAAGCTGGGATGCGGTCAGCACCGCGACAGTTCCACCGGTGGAAACCACCGCGTCTCTTACCGCTGAAGTAAGGAGAGCCTGCTGAAATTGTTTTTTGGAATGCTTCAGGGCGACATGTCCAATCTCATGGCCAACCACACCCAAAGCCTCCTCATCCGTCATCGCGTCCAGAAGACCCGAATATATCCTGACACTGCCATCCGCACATGCGAACGCATTGACCTCATTAGTCTTATAGACCTTGAAATTGAGTGGAATGCCATTCACGGACGTGATCCCGGAAGTCATCTTGCGTACCCTCTTCACGTACGGGCTGGTCTCAGGAAGGACGGTGTTCTCCGAATCCAGCTTCTGCACATATTGCCCTACATAAGACTGGATCTGAGCGTCAGACAGAACAGCGGCCTGAGCCACCTTCGCTCCACCGGAAAGGAGATAGGCGGCATTGAACTGTTCTGAGCAAGAGACGCAAAGCATAGCGGCCGCAAACAGGATTAAAATCTTACGCATGACAATAGAATTTTATGAATATGCAAATATAGCCATTTGGTTGAAACATCACAATCATTTGGAGAGCGCTTCGATTTTGGTTTTAAATGAAAGAGCCGTGTCTCCACATCAAATTTTCTCGATGATTTGAAACAAGTCCCGAATATTCATCGTATCTTTATAACAATCGCTTGGGGATGTTCTGGTTTTGACAGCAATGATTCCGGGCGGTAAGCACGTCGGGCTCCTGGAGGGCCGGCCCGCCAAACTGGTTCTCCAAAAATTTAGTTGCTGATAACAACTACGCACTCGCTGCCTAATCGACCAAGTCGCATTAGCTTAATCCGAGCCGCCTAGGATGCGGTTCCGACGAGTATCCCGCGGACTTTACGCCTTCTCTGTTCCGAGTTCGGGGTATCATTCAAGAAGGACGCACCGGAGGACTCCTTTAAATCCGGCCAAGTCCCAAAGGATAAGCCTCGGTTAGCCCGTCTTCCGGCAGACCGCAGCCGACAACCAAAGGACGACTAAACGTGTAGAAAGCCTCTTGGTACTTTGTTTGGACGGCGGTTCGACTCCGCCCATCTCCACAATATTGATTAAATATCAGCGATTTAGAGGTTTTACAAACAGATTTACAAACACATTTTGTTCGTCTATGTTTGTAAAACCTTATCAGTTTACTGTGGATTCAACTATACAATTTTTAGTACATAATCATGAACTTGACCGTAACAAAGCTGCCATTTCTATATTCACAAAACTTCGTCGATGAGTCGCATCGCAGCGGCCTTGGCGAAAAAAATCAATATTTTCTTGACTCGTACCCTACGTCACGATATATATTTGCAGGCAAATAACAAAAGTGCACAGTTGTTATGAGTGAAATCAAGTTAAAAATCGGGGAGTTTTCCCGCCTGAGCAAGGTTACGGTGCGCGCGTTGCGGCATTACGAACAGATTGGACTTCTGGTTCCCGAAATCGTGGACCGGTGGACAGGGTATCGCTACTACACAGTGGGGCAGTTCCAGAAAATCCAGAACATCTGCACCCTGAAGACCCTTGGCTACTCTCTTGAAGAGATCCGGGACATGATGGAAGACGAAAGTCATTTCCCTTCTGTCGAATCTCTTGAGGAGAAGATAGTCCGGTGTGAGCAGGAGTTGGATGTTCTCAAGGAACGCCGCCGATTGCTCAAGGCGTTTGTCGCTTCCCACAAAAAGAATCACAAAATGGAAAAACTGTATTTTGAATCATTGCCCGCAATCATCGTTGCGAGTCACAGAGCCGTCATCCCTTCTTATGCTGAACTTGGCAATCTTTGCTGTGAAGTCATCGGACCAGAAATGGCCCGTCTTGGATGCGAATGTATTGAGCCAGGCTACTGCTACACCATTGAACATGGCGGATACAGGCCACAGGACATCGACATTGAATATTGTGAACAGGTAAAGGAAAAGGGGACGGATTCCGCCATCATCAAGTTCAAGGAAATCCCCGCCGTTCCAATGGCGGCCTGCCTGAAGGTGTTCGGGCCCTACGAGAACCTCCGCCAGAGTCAAATCGACCTGTTTGCAATGCTGGAAAAGGGAGGCTACAAGATCACAGGCCATCCGCGTGCAAACTTCATTGACGGAATATGGAACCAAGAGGACGCCAATATGTGGCTCACCATCATCCAGGCACCGGTAGAAATCGCATGACTTTAGAAGCTGTTTTGATTTGT
>DJRG01000041.1:18613-23218 GCA_002438845.1 Bacteroidales bacterium UBA6366 | reverse complement strand
CCCAGGTGACCCTCCTGTGTACTAACCGTCCCCGTCCACCGTTTTGTACCCCAGGCGGCTCTCCTGTGTACCAAACGGCTATTCGCAACGATTATATTCGTGACAGTCATTGATTGTTATCTGCGTTGAGAGGAAATAGTGAATCAATTTCGTATTGTGTCAGGCCGAGTGTGCGGTGGATCTGCCCGTTTGATGAGCGGTATTTGAAGTGGAGTTTTCGTGCCAGATCCAACTTTTGCGCCTTGCTTAGATCTTTCAAGGAGTTTAGTCCATAATCGGACTTTACGATCTTGACGACTTGTGCAAACAACTCAGTGTCAGTGAGGAATTCGCTATCGTCAAGCCCCGCTGCCAACTCGCTGTAAGCCTCGATGTTTTTACTGACCAATGAAAAGTAGTGATGGGCGTCCCTGAATATTGCCATTCCGAATGCGATTGAGCAATAAGATATAGGTGCAATGTAACCGTCGATCGTTCTCCAGTCTCCGGGTAGTTTGGGATCTCGTCCTCTGAACATCTTGCGCCTTGGTCCCGTGTAGATGTCGGAATATTCCTTTTCCAATGGAAATTGTGTGAAATAATAACGTCCTGTTCCCCACGGATAACTGAATGGAGTGTGGTTGTAATCCACAACGTAGCCGTTTCTGTTTGTGTATACAATGTTGTTTCTCAATGATTGAAGATCATTGATTGGCTTTATTGTCAGCTTCGCTTTTTTGATTCCAGGAATCGACCTTGAAACCCGTTTCCGGATGAACTCAAAGAAAGCCTGGATGGCGGATTCATCACCGGAAATCACGAAATGGAAGTGGTTGCTCATCACTTCAAACGCTATGATCATTAATTCCGGATACCTCAGAGCCGCCTGCGCTATGACATTCATCGCGAATTTAAAGTCATTGATGTCTGCAAAGAGAATCGGCATCTCTTTCCCGGAAGTGAAAACGTGCCAATAAGGCCCAGCGTTAAGGAACGTTGCCTCGCAACGTCTTTCCTTTTCATTGAAATTTTTCATGGTTGTTATTGAATATGTTTGTAAATATGGTCATGCATGCTATCGCTTCTTCCCCGGCCGCTTCTTTGCCTAAATTCGTACCTAAGAAGCCTTCCGCGTGTACCAACTTTGCTTAGAGACTCACTTGGTACACCAGAGACCATATTCCTGTACCAAATGCCTCTTTACTTGCTGTTCGTACCCCACGAGGTGTTCTCGTGTACCGGCCGTGTTTATGCTCCCCGTTGGTATCTAATAGGCCTCTTTCCTGTACCAAACGTCACATTCGTAGCTGCCCGTACTCAAAAGACCATCTGCCGTACCGATTGTGGTGCATCGTACTTCTGGTGTCCGTTTGCCGTTCGTGCGTCAGATCCCCTTGTCCTGTACCAAGATAGTTTTGTAGTACCGTTTGTACGGCATAGCCCCTTCTCCTGTACCGAATGCGTTTCTGAGTTCTGTTCGTACGTCAAAGGCCTTTCTTCTGTACCAAATCGAATCGAAGAGGTTTTTACATCCTACAGATCATATGCGTCCCGATAAGAGCGCTATATAGTTGGTTGTAAAGGGATTTATTAATACTGGTGACTGAAAAACAAAAAAGCGAGTCAGGTGCGATATAACCTAACTCGCTTTGCGGATTCTTTGCTCCGCGGCATTCAGTATTGTCTGTGGAAGTCCTACAGCGTGCCGTTCTCGGCTTTCTCGATCATCGTCTTGTTGGCGGTGATGTAGATCTCGACGCGGCGGTTCTGGGCACGACCTTCCTTGGTGGCGTTGTCGGCCACAGGCATGGAGTATGACTTGCCCTCTGTGGTCATTCTTGAAGATGCGATTCCGCAGTTCTTCAGGTAGTTGGCGACAGACTGGGCTCTTTCGTTGGAAAGGCGCTCGTTGACGGCGTCGGAACCGGTGTTGTCGGTGTGGCCGTAGATGGTGATGTCGGTGTCCTGCATGTCACTCATCTTGGAGGCGAACTGAGAAAGTTCGTTCTTGGAGGTCTGTGACAGAGTCGACCCGTTGGTAGGGAAGAGGATTCCACTGTTGAAGGTGACCTTGATGGCCTGGAGACCATTCTGATCCTGCACGGTCTCAACCTTTGCGTTCTCAAGGGCCTCAAGCTCGGCTGCTTTCTTGTCCATCTTCTTGCCGATCACTGCACCGGTTCCGGCACCTACG
This sequence comes from Bacteroidales bacterium UBA6366, assembly GCA_002438845.1. Taxonomy (GTDB): domain Bacteria; phylum Bacteroidota; class Bacteroidia; order Bacteroidales; family UBA932; genus Cryptobacteroides. The sequence goes on along the minus strand of DJRG01000041.1, from coordinate 21,045 downwards.
GCTGTTCCGATGGCGGCTCCGATGGCAGCGCCCTTGCCGTCACCGATGGCAGCTCCGATTCCGGCCCCGATGATCGCTCCGGCTCCGGAGCCAAGAAGTGTACCCTGTCCGGTCTTGGACATTGTTCCGCAGCCAGAGAAAACCATGGCTGCGCAGAGAAGTGTCAAAACAACTTTCTTCATAATATTGATTTTTTAATGTACGGCTTCCAAAAGGATGCCGTCTTTGCGTTGTCAAAAAAATAATGTAACCCCTAAAGCTACTAAAATATAATAGGAGCGAAGCGACCGAAGGGGATTCGGGGAAACCTTTCCCCGTGCCCCACCGGGGCTGTCACGAAGTGACAGGGGGTTGGATTATTATAATTAAGGGTGACTAAAAGTCTATTTTTAGTCACCCTTATTTTCGCAAGATAAGGATTAATTATTATTTCGCGATAACACGTGCCATCTCGAGCACCTTGTTTGAATAACCCCACTCGTTGTCGTACCAAGCGCAAACCTTTACGAAGGTAGGATCGAGCTGGATACCGGCCTTTACGTCGAAGATTGAAGTGCGTGAGTCGTTGCGGAAGTCGGTGGATACCAGTGGCTCGTCGGTGTAGCCGAGAACGCCCTTGAGTTCGCCCTCAGAAGCCTCCTTCATAGCGGCGCAGATCTCATCGTAGGTGGCTGGAGTGTTGAGCTCGCAGGTAAGGTCTACGAAAGAAACGTCGGATGTAGGAACACGGAGAGACATACCGGTAAGCTTGCCGTTGAGCTCAGGAAGAACCTTACCTACAGCCTTGGCGGCGCCGGTTGATGAAGGGATGATGTTCTCGAGGATTCCACGACCACCTCTCCAGTCCTTCTTAGAAGGTCCGTCAACGGTCTTCTGGGTAGCGGTAGCAGCGTGAACAGTTGTCATGAGGCCTCTCTTGACACCGAACTTGTCGTTGAGCACCTTGGTGATTGGAGCAAGGCAGTTGGTGGTGCAGGAAGCGTTGGAGATGATGTCCTGTCCAGCGTAGGTCTTGTGGTTTACACCATAGACGAACATAGGGGTAGCGTCCTTTGAAGGAGCTGACATGATGACTTTCTTAGCGCCGGCCTGGATGTGCTTGCGGGCTGTCTCGTCAGTAAGGAAGAAACCTGTAGACTCAACAACAACGTCAGCCTCAACCTCGTTCCACTTGAGGTTAGCAGGATCCATCTCAGCGGTGACACGGATCTTCTTGCCGTTCACAACGAGGTGTCCGTCCTCAACCTTTACATCGCCTTTGAACGCTCCGTGAACAGAGTCATACTTGAGCATGTAAGCAAGATACTCTGGATCGAGAAGGTCATTGATACCTACAACCTCGATGTCGTTTGAGAAATTCTCAACTGCTGCACGGAAAACCATACGGCCGATACGGCCAAATCCGTTAATACCAAGTTTTACCATTTTAATTAGATATTAAATAAGTTGTTAATCTTTTCAACTACTAAACTAACCTCCGCTTTCACTGCAAAAGCGATGCAAAATTATTAAAAAATTGCGGAATTTAATATATTTGTAAGCTAAAATATTAATGGAATGTCTGATGAACTGAATATTCTGCTGACAAATGACGATGGCTATCAGGCTGGTGGCATTCATGCGCTGGCTGACATCATGCGTCAATTTGGCAGAATCACGGCGGTCGCGCCGAAATTCCACCAGTCCGGGATGTCAATGGCAGTCTCGATGGGGGGCAGGGCGATTGCTTACAAGGATCTTCCCGAAAAGGACGGGGTGCGGTGGTCTTACCTTGACGCAACCCCGGCGAGCTGCGTGAAGTACGGTCTGGACGAGATTTTCTGGCCCGGGAAGCCGGATGTCGTGGTCTGCGGAATCAACCATGGCTCCAACGCTGCCACGGCGGCGAACTATTCCGGAACCCTCGGCGCTGCGGAGGAGGCCGCCTTGAACGGAATCTTAGGCATCGGCGTCTCGCTCGACACGATGAGCCTGGACGCGGACTTTTCCGTTGTCCATGAATATCTCCCCGGCATATTCAGAAAACTTTGGGAGCACCGTCATCCGTCGTCGGGAATATATTATAATGTGAATTTTCCGAATATTCCCGCTTCGGCTGTCAAGGGCGTCCGTGTCGGGCATCAAGGACTGGGGCATTGGGAAAAGGAATTCAAGCCGTGGGACGCAGAGATGTTCGCGAAAAGAGGTGTCAGGCCCGAGGATCTTGGACACACATCGTTTCCGAAGGCTGAGGAGGGGGAGAGGCTCTACATGATGGTAGGGGAATTCAAGGACGATTCCCCGGCCGATGACATTCTGGCTGACCACCACATCCTTGCCGACGGCTACATCTCCATCGTCGCCCACAACATCAACAGTTCGGACCACGGGGAGATCGCCCGGCTGAACAGCCTTGGCTTCAATGATGACTTTTAGAAGTTGTTTTGATTTAT
>DJRG01000041.1:8696-18506 GCA_002438845.1 Bacteroidales bacterium UBA6366 | reverse complement strand
CCTGAAGTTTTTCACTCTCAAAGCTTCAAACAAACAAATCAAAACAGCTTCTTAATGAATATGCCAACGAATATGCCAACGAATATGCCGGCACGGCGCTGGCTGAAAAATCAAGTAATATGCGCTACTACATCATAGCCGGAGAGGCGTCCGGGGATTTGCACGGATCAAATCTTATGCGTGGGCTTTACGCCGAGGACCCCGAGGCCGACATCCGGTTTTGGGGCGGGGGACTGATGGACTCTGTCTATCATGAGCACCAGCAGGGAACCGGCCTTGTGAAGGACTACAAGGACGGGGCGGTCATCGGGTTCACCCAGATTTTCCTGCATGCCAGAGCTTTCGCCAAAAGGTTCACGGACTGCACGTCCGACATCCTTCGCTGGAAACCTGACGTTGTGATTCTGATCGACTACCCGGGATTCAACTTCCGTGTGGCGGAGTTCGCCCACAAGGCCGGATTCAAGGTCTTCTACTACATCGCTCCGAAGGTCTGGGCCTCAAGGGAAAGCCGTGTGAAGAAGCTAAAAGCCTTTGTGGACAAGCTTTTCATCGTGTTCCCGTTCGAGATTCCGTACTTCACGAAGAAAGGTGTTGACTTTGTATATAAAGGTAACCCTCTGATCGACGCCATAGACAACTCGGATGCCTTCAAGGAGACCCGAGAGGAGTTCCTTGCCAAGACAGGGCTGCCGGACAAACCGATGATCGCGCTTCTGGCTGGATCCAGAAACGGGGAGATCAGTTCGATGATGCCGATTTTCATGGAGTTCGCTGACAGACTGCACGCTTTGCCTGAATATTCAGACTACCGTTTCGTGGTTGCCGCCGCTCCGGCTCGCTCGGAGGCGGACTACGCCAAGTACATCGGGGGGCGTGAATATGTCAGCGTGGTCTTCGGGCAGAGCTATGCCGTGATGCGTCACGCCAAGGCCGCCGTTGTCAACTCCGGGACCGCCTCGCTGGAATGCGCTCTGGTCGGGACACCTCAGGTTGTGGCTTATAAAGGAGCGGAGATCAACTTCTTGATCGCGAAGATGATCATCAAGATCCAGTACATCAGTCTCGGTAATCTGATTCTTGACAGAATTTGCTTCCGGGAGCTACTCCAGTACTATTTCACGCCTGACAATGTGCTGTATGAGGTGCGCAGGATGATTGAGGATGAGGAGTACCGTTCGGCCATGCTTGCGGGCTATCAGGAGATTCGTGACGCTCTTGGGGGCGAGGGGGCTTCCGCTGCTGTGGCCCGTGCCATGATAGAAGAGTTAAAGAAGTGACCAAAACATAGAATGAAAACATTTTTGAATATGAAGAGATTGGCATTGATCGCACTGATGATTGTGGCCGGAACCGTGGCCGCATATTCACAGACCGGACAACGTCTCCCGGAAGAGATTTATGTCGAGGGCGGAAAGAATCATGTCCAGGGAATCGCCTACGACAGCGCGGCAGGCAACATGTACTTTTCTTTCACGACCAGTTTCATCAAGGCGGACATGAACGGAAAGGTGCTGGGTTCAATCGACAGGATTCAAGGCCATCTAGGAGCGATGACGTTCAACCCTTCTGACAGAAAGGTTTACGCATCGCTGGAATGTAAGGACGATGCCATCGGGGCAGGGCTTTCTTCTTTCGCCAAAGGACGCTCGATGTTCTACATCGCCATCATCGATGTGGACAAGGTGACTGAGGTCGGCATGGACTCCGAGAACAATGACGCCTTCCGTATCGTCTGTGTCAAGGAAGCCACAAGGGATTACCACCTGACCGGATTTGCCGATAAAGAATATGAGCATTTTTACGGCTGCTCCGGAATCGACGGGGTGACGATCGCCCCGAAACTCGGCAAGAAAGGCGGAAAGAACTATCTTTATGTGGCTTACGGCATCTACGGCGACAAGACTCGCAACGACAACAACCATCAGGTGTTGCTCCGCTACGACATCAGCAAACTTAATGAATATGCCGGGACGGTGAAGTTCGGGGATTTTTACAGCGATGGTCCGGCCAAGCCTTTGTGCAAATATTTCGCTTACACGGGCAACACAAACTGGGGCGTGCAGAATCTCGCTTACGACGAGCATACCGGGAAGATGTTCATGGCTGTGTACAAGGGCGGCAAGGGCATATTCAAGAATTATGACATGTTTGTGTTCGATGTCGCTGAAAAGCCGGTCAAAAGGCAGTTGGCCGGAGTCCTTTATGACAGGACCAAGCATCCGGTGGTCGGGTCTCAGGAGGCTCCTGTTCCGGGATTTTACTTCAAGTATGGTTCTACTGGAATCTGTCCGGTCGGCGACGGCTTGTTCTATTTCGCCGAGCCGGGTAAGAACGCCAAGAACGGGAAGCAATGTTCCAGAACCTGTCTTTATCGCTGGACCGGAGATTTCGCCAAGCCATTTGAGAAGTTATAAAGACTTTTTTCTCATCACATTGAGGTCCACAAGGCCTGGGACACCCTTCACGACAGCCTTGTCGGTGAACTGCCACCAAGTCCAGCCTTCGAAAGAAGGCAGGACTTTTTCGTAATGTGCCACCCAGACCGGGTAGTTGTCGGTTATATCCTTGCTGAGATAGTCCATCGCGAAGGAGGAACCAGTGTAGACAATCGGCTTCTTTCCGTAGTGCGACTCGACGGCCTTCAGCCATTTGATAGCCTCTTCGTTCAGTCTCTTCCGCGATCCTCCACGGTGTATGGTCTCGATGTCTAAAACCGGCGGCAAATCCTTGAACCTCAAGTCGCCCACAGTTCTGATGAACAGTTCGGCCTGCGCCGTGCCGTCCTTTGAACTCCTGAAAAAGTGATATGCGCCTCTTTTAAGGCCAGACCTGCCGGCTTCCTTCCAATTTCTGCTGAAATCCTTGTCCACCATGGAGACCCCTTCCGTCGCCTTGATGAACACGAAACTGACAGGATTGATGTCATAGGCATCGTGGATGTCCCTGACCGTCCTGCCACGTCTGTCTGTCAGCACATACAACGAATCCCAGACGATCTTTCCGCCGTTGTGATGCGAGATGTCGATCCCGTAGCGCCACTCTCCCGGTGGCACCTTGGCTCCAGTCTCGTGCCCACTGCCGCCACCCCGGATGAAGAACATAATCACCATGACCAAAATGACTGCAGCGGCGATACCTGCGGCAGTCCAGACTCCTATATTCACTTTTCGTGGTTTCCTTTTTCTTCCGGGCTTGTGTTTATTCGTTGAGGGCTTCCGAGCTTTGGCTTTTCCCTTGGCGGAAACACTCCCATTCATTGACGCTGGCATATTCATAGAGCAAAATTAATGAATATTTCTGACTATCTTTGTACGCTTTATATTTAAAGGGCTATGAACTGGTTCATCGAGATGTTCACGGAACAGACTTACATTCAGGCGATTCTCGTCCTGTCGCTGATTTGCGTCGCTGGTCTTGTCTGCAACAAAATAAAGATCAAAGGTGTCAGTCTCGGCGTGACATTCGTGTTTTTTGCCGGAATCATCGTCGGGCACTTCGGCCTCAGCGTCGATCCCCGTATGTTGGCGTTGGCGCAGAACTTCGGTCTTGTGCTGTTTGTGTTCACTCTTGGTCTTCAGGTCGGCCCGAGCTTTTTCCCCTCACTGAAAAAGGGTGGAATCAAACTGAATATACTTGCGTTTGCCGTATTGCTCGTTGGTACCGTCATGACTTTGGGAATAAGTAAGTTGTGTGGAATCTCGCTGCCGGTGGCGACCGGTCTCCTCACAGGGGCGGCGACCAACACTCCTATGCTTGGAGCCGCGCAGCAGACCTTGCTCCAGACAGATCCCGGAGCGGTGGATGTCTCCAACCAGATGGCCACGGCATGCGCTGTGGGGTACCCCTTCGGGGTGATCGGCGTGATTTTGTGTGTCGCTGTCCTTTCGGTCATATTCCGTAAGAACCGCACTCCCAAGGATGCCCACGACAACCAGACTTTCATCACGGAGTTCAGAGTCAGCAATCCTGCGGTCTTCGGAAAGACCATCCGTGACATCATGAAAGACGCTCACATCAGGATTGTTGTGTCCAGGGTTTGGAAATATGCCGGCGAAGGCCGTGGGCAGGTGATCATCCCGGACGGTGACACGGTTCTTGAGGAAGGGGAGCATGTGCTTGTGCTGACCAGGGAGAAAGACGCCGGGGCGGCCGAGCAGTTGTTCGGCGAGAAGGTCGTGAAGGACTGGAACAAGAAGGACATCGACTGGAATCATCTGGACGGTATGCTTGTGTCACGCCACATCTTTGTGACGAAGACAAGTGTCAACGGGGCGAAACTCGGGGATCTACATCTGCGCAACGCCTACAGGATCAACATCACACGTGTGAACAGAGCCGGCATCGACCTGCTTCCGTCCCGTGACCTGAGGCTTCAGATCGGAGACAAACTGACGATAGTGGGGGAACAGAAGGCGATAGACCGCGTGTCGGAAGTGCTTGGAAATCAGGAGAAAGAACTTCGTAATCCGAATCTGCTGTTCATTTTCATCGGACTTATGCTCGGATTGATTCTCGGCAGCCTTCCGATTTACATCCCGGGAATGAGTGTTCCGATCAGACTTGGAATCGCCGGAGGTCCTATTGTTATAGGCATCCTGATGGGCGCTTTCGGGCCGAGGATCCACTTGACCACCTACACGACACACAGCGCTAACCTGATGCTTCGCCAGTTCGGTCTGACAATCTATCTGGCCGGTCTGGGACTCAGTGCGGGACCGGATTTCTTTGCTACGGTTTTGAGACCGGAAGGCTTGCTTTGGATCGGGGTCAGTGTGCTTCTGGCCGTTGTTCCGGTGCTTCTGGTCGGTTTCGTCGCAGCGAAATTCTGCAAGACGGACTATTCGGAGAATGTCGGGATGCTGTGCGCCTCGATGGCCAATCCTATCGCTCTTAACTACGCCCTAACCACAGTTGATGATGACGAACCGTCCGTCGCCTATGCCACGGTCTATCCGATGGAGATGTTCCTGCGTGTCATCTCCGGGCAGGTGATGATGCTGCTTTGACGCTGTCAAAGCACCGAAGCTATATATTCTACTGGTAAATTTACTGGTAAGTTTCGCTGCAAGGTAGTAAATTTCGTGTCTGAACGAAATCTACTACCCTCATTCTTTTGCGTTTACCTCCTCCATGATTATTTTTGTTCACAAGATTGAGGGGCGACATGACCTATGATGAAGACTTCTGATGGCATTCTGCATGAATTAGTGAATATTCAAATATATGATAAACTATGACGGAATTAATTGAGAAAGCTGGCATCGGGATACTTCTATCCTTGTGCCTTCTACTGTCTTTCGGCTGTACGGATTATTCTCCGGACATCGAAGAAGTGGACAAGAGACTTGACGCCCTCGAGGACAATCGTATCGCATCGATTGACGGACAGATTGCCGCGATCAACGCCTCCCTCCCTCTGCTGGAGAAGGCGGACGCTGATCTGAAAGGGATGATAGAGAATCTTCGCAAGACGGCTGCCGGATTAGAGGATTCGATCTCTGAGAATGAGAAAAGCGGCGCCGCCCTGAGAGCAGACATTGAGAATGCCGCCAAGGCACTTGAGGACGGAGACAGGTCGGACAAGGAATATATTCTTGATTCGCTGGGGAAAGCCAAGGCTGTGCTTCTCGCCTTGCTTGAGTCCGGGAAGACCGAGATGGACGGAAAACTTGCCTTGATAGACAACGCGATTTCGGACCTTAAGAAGAAGGATGAGAATCTTGAAAATAAGATTTCCGATCTTAAGACTTACATCGACAAGGAGTTGAAAGGCGCCAAGGATTGGTTCTCCGCTACTTTTATGACATTGGGGCAGTATGACTCGATTGTGGAGCAACTTGGAGGAATCAATGGTGAGATAGACGGCCTCAAGACTTCGATGGCAGATCTTGAGACCCGTCTGTCGAAGAAATATTCAGAGGATCTGAAAACCGCGATGGATGGTGTCAAATCCAAACTCGGGAAAGAAATAGGTGATCTTGGTGAAAGAATCGACAAGAAAGTGGCCGACATCACCAATGCCTACACCGCCGCTGTGGCGACAGCCCGCGACGAGATGGACAAGTGGTGGAACGAAAGCCTGAAGAAAACCATCGATGACTGTGAGACCTCGATGAAGCGGTGGGTCAACGAAACCCTCACCGGCTATTGGACAATAGAGGAGGTCAAGGCTGAACTGGAGGCTCAGATGGCTGACATTCAGGGGCACCTTGAGGCAAAGAAGACTTTCCTGAACGGGCTGATCAATGCGAACGTTGGCGACCTCAAGACTTTGAATGACAGGCTTTTGGAACTTGATGGAGCAGTGGCGCAGAATGCAGCTGATCTCAAAACCTTTGAGAACGATTTGGCGCAGGCGAAAACTGACTTGACCAACGCCTACACGGCAGCGATTAACGATGCTGTAACTAAATTTGAAGGCAGTTTCCCTGATGAAATCAAGACGCAGATTTCCTCTGTAAATAGCGAACTTGACAAAAAGAAGGCCGACATTGAGGGAAAAGTCACATCTCTTGAAACTTCAGTTGATGAGCTGGAAGCCAAACTGTCAGCTTTCCTGAATGCCAGTCAGGCTGCAAAAATTCAGTCAGTGTCCTGGTTCCCGACTTCCACGGATGGCAAGGAGACCCTTTACTATGACAAAGGTGATCCGGACTTCCCAGAAAGTGAGAGCTACAAGTACATCAAATACATCAAATTTCGGTTTGAGGTACGCCCGGCAAGTGAAGCGGCCAACATCACAGCGGATCTGCTGTCAGCCCGTCTGCTTTACACCAAGACCAGGGCCGCCGCTGGAGAGGATGTGGTCTTGGACATAACTGATTTCAAGAACGAGAAAGGAATCATCACCGTGACCATCGACGCGTCCAAAGTCGATAAGGATGTCATTGACAAAAAAATCTCATCGAGCGTGGCCGTGGCTGTCGGAAATGTCAGCACGGAATATGTTCCTCTTAAGGCGCAGGCGCTTGGAGACCCGTTGATCCGGTATGAGACAACAGACGGAAAGATGCTTCCGGACAGTGAGATTAAGGGCGTGCGGGCTATTGATAAGATAGGCTTCGGTTGTACAAGGGAGCACACTTATGGCAGAATTGACTTCATAGGTGAGATAGGTCAACTGGATCTTAATCTTGAGAGAAAGCCTCATAATGAAGATGAAAATGCCACATTGAAGAAAATAAAGGTGTGCAGGAAAGTCGCTATGTCTAAATCTAGTGGTTTTGGAACATTGAGATTTTGTAACCAATACAGACTTGTATTTGCGGATTTGGAAAAGTTGGATGTTTCGCAAGTTGATGATTTTGCACGCATGTTTAAGAAGTGTACTAATCTGTCCGAGTTGAAAATATCCTCTTGGAAGCCTAAACCTGAGGACATGTATCATGCGTTTTATGAATGCCGTCTTTTAAAGACATTGGACCTTTCGGGATGGGATATGAGTCAGATTAATAAAGTTACGAATATGTTCTATTGGTGTTGCTCACTTAGAGATCTGTATTTGGATAAGTGGGATCTGACCAATTACGAAGGAACATCCACGAAAAAATTTGAGACGGAAGTTTTTAGTGGTATTCAGACCGATAGGCATGATTTGAATATATACGTCAGAAACAGCAATAAAAAGACCGTGGATGCTGTGAAAAGGTGGGTCAATAACTCAGAAATCACTCCAAGCCAACCGCACGAGAGGGTGAATTACATTACCAAATAATACGGAATTTTTAACTTAATGAATATAAACACAATGAATATGAAAAAATATATTGCCGCCCTTTTAGGCGCGATCGCCCTTGTGGCATCCGGCTGTGCGGATTATGACAAGGACATCGAGAACCTCAACAAGAGGATTGACGAGATTGAGAGCAATCGGATAGCGTCCATCGATCAGCAGATCGAAAACATCAACGCCTCTCTTCCGAAACTTGAGCAGGCCGACAAGGAGCTCAAGGACATGATCACAGACATGGAAGGTACCGTTGAGTCTCTCCGCAAGTCCATCTCTGACAATGAGACGAGCATTGCAGCTGTGAAATCCGATCTTGAGAATGCAGTGAAGGAACTTCAGGCGAGCGACAAGAAGAACAAGGAAGAACTCATCGAGGCTATCAAAATCGCCAAGGGCGAGGTTCTTGCCAACCTTGAGGCCGCCAAGATCGAGCTCGAAGGCAAACTGACAGCCATAATCAACACCATCTCAGATCTTAAGGCGAAGGACGCAGAGTTGGAGAAGAAGATCTCTGACCTTAAGGACTATGTCGATAAGGAACTCAAAGGCACCAAGGACTGGGCGAACGCTGCGTTCGCAACACTTTCGCAGTACAACGGCATCGTGGAGCAGATTGCAGGAATCAATTCCGAGATCAGCGGCCTGAATAAATCTCTTACAGACCTTGAGACACGCCTTGCGAATAAGTTTACAGAGGATTTGAACAAGTCTGTCAATGACCTTGGAAGCAAGATCGCCGATGAGGTTTCCGGATTGAACGAGAGAATCGGCAAAGAGGTGTCTGACATCACCACAGCCTACATGACAGCCATCTCCACCACCCGTAACGAGTTGGAGAAGGCCTGGGCCGCCAATTTGAAAGCATCTATTGAAACGTTGGAGTCATCCATGAAGTCTTGGGTGAACGAGAAATTGACCGCCTACTGGACAATCGAGGAGACCAAGGCTGCCCTTGAGACCCAGAAGATTGACCTTGAGAGCCAGCTTAAGTCTCAGGAGGCTCTCCTTAAAGGCTTGATTAACGCCAACACAGGCGACATCACCAAACTGAAAGAGGCTTTGGCCGAGACCGAGAAGAACATTGCGGACAACACCAATGCGATCTCCGCCCTGAACTCGGATTTGGAAAAGGCCAAGACCAACATCACCGCTGCTTACGATAAGGCCATAAAGGATGCGATCTCTGCCCTTGAGGGTAGGTTGAACGCCAAACTGGAGAATGAGATCAAGACCGTCAATGATAGGATTACTCAGATTTTCAACGATTGGGAAAGCCGTATCAAAGACTGTGAGGACAAGATTAGTGCTGCGATTGAAAAGATGAACAAAGCCTTGAGTGTGATAGGTAACAAGATCCAGTCTGTGACCTATCGCCCTGAATATTCAGACGGTGTGCATAATGTTTATAGGGAGGATAAGGCATTCCGGATGAGGTTTGAGATCCGCCCGGCCGAGGTAGTGTCTAAATTGAATGCTAACAATGTGAAGATGCAAGCCTATGTGGATTGGGGCAGTGGTCAATGGAGGGCGATTGACCTTACCGTCAAGGAGGTCAAGCCGGAATCTAACGGAGTTATCGCGGTCAAGGCTTCGGCTGAGGCCATCAAGAGATCTTCGGCTACATTCTTTGACGCCGCGTGGACATATACTACTTACGCGAAGCTTCTCATAGTGGATTCCGAGCAAGGTTGGGAAATCTCCTCTGCCTTCGTTCCTCTTAAAGTCGTGGACGGTCGCTTGGATCCGAAGAAGGAAATCAACGGCCACGAATATGTCGAGATGGGAGACGGCCTGAAATGGGCCACCTGCAACATAGGCGCGTCAACTCCTGAGGAAGCCGGATCGGAATTCTGCCTGGGGTGAGACGGAGACGAAAAAGAAGTATGATTGGATGAATTACAAATGGTACGATAACGAGACCGGGAACTACACCAAGTACAATTCCACTGACGGTTTGACCGTTCTTGAGTCATACGATGATGCCGCTACAGCCAATTGGGGAGGCTCTTGGCGTACTCCGACCTCAGCTGAGTTCCATAAGTTATTAAATAAAGAAAATTTTGAATGGAAATATGATG
>DJRG01000041.1:363-8629 GCA_002438845.1 Bacteroidales bacterium UBA6366 | reverse complement strand
CAGTATCTTCTTCTTATCTGGGGAATATTACCGGAGCTCAACCATTAATGTGAATGAGTTGAAAGATGCATATAGTTTATATGTGCATACTGAGAAAAGTGGTTCTACGGTTATGGGATCGCGTCGCTGGAATGGTTGGGAGATCCGTCCGGTCTCAAATTAATCCGTGAAAGTTAACACTTTGATTAGTAAACAATAGATTAATTCCGCTCCCGTCTGCCTCCTCTGGCGAGAGCGGATCTTTTTTCGATATTTATTTACATTTGTTTGCCTTCTATACCTGATTACAAGGCAACCTTTGAGCGGATAAATCGGTAGAGATCCGGAATGATGAGTACCGGTGAGGTGCAGAGGAGGATCCAGCCCCAGTCGGCAAGAGGGAGAGGGGAGACCTCGAAGAAGGCTCCGAAGCAGTTGACGATCAAAAACTGGCCGGCCAGGATGATTCCGGCCACCAGAAGGCAGCCATAGCAGGCTGATGCCTTGAACCTCTTTCGGTTGAAGAAGAAATCAAGAGCGTCTTGAAGAACGCTGCCGTTAGTCTTGAAGTATCTGGCGTTGAATAGGTTCCAGAACTGGAGCAGGACGAAAGTCGTGAAGAACACTCCCAGCTCGTAGCCGGAAAGATGCGCCTTTGTGTGGGCCGAGAAGGCTCCGCTGAAGAACTCCCCGACGACATTCCAGTGGAGAAGATCTCTTACGGAGCTGATGTCCATCCTCCAGAGGAGCTGCCAAAGAAGAGCCAGAAAGGCGAAGAAGAATATTCCTGAAAAGGCTATCCTGACACCCATCTTCCGGTCTATGATGTGGCTCTTCTGGTCACGTGGCTTTTCGTCCATCACCTTGCGGTCCGGCGGGATCGAGGACAGGGCCATCGCCGCGAATGTGTCCATGATCAGGTTGACCCACAGCATCTGGGTGACGGTCAGCGGAGAGTCCAGCCCGATGAACGCTCCAAGCAGAACGATAAGGCAGGCGCAGACGTTGATTGTCATCTGGAACAGGATGAAACGCTTGATGTTCAAGTACAAGGAACGCCCCCACAGGATGCCTTTCCCTATGCTGGAGAATGAGTTGTCGATGATCGTCACGTCACTGGCCTCCTTTGCCCTTGCCGTTCCGTCTCCCATCGAGAGTCCTACCTGAGCCTTTTTCAGGGCCGGGGCATCGTTCGTTCCGTCACCGGTGACCGCCACGACCTCGCCCATCTGCTGAAGAAGGGTGACAAGACGGACTTTGTCCTCAGGCCTGGCACGGGAGAGAACCCTGAGGGTAGGCAGAACCTCTTTTTTGAGATATTCATCACTCTTGGCGGCGAACTCTGAGCCTGTGATTGTCAGCTGGTTGCTCTCATTTTTGCTTATGATTCCTGCCTGGCGGGCTATCTCGCTGGCGGTAAGGGCATTGTCTCCTGTCACCATGATCACCCGGACCCCTGCGTGGCCTGAACAGGTGTCGATAGCCTCACGCACATCCTCCCTGATCGGGTCCGCTATTCCGACTATTCCGATGAATGTTACATTGGAATCCTGAGCGGACATATTCCTGAACGCGAATCCCAAGGTTCTCATCCCTTTTGCCTGCCATGCCGCCAGAGTGGCGAGCACGGTTTCCTTCGAGGGACCGCCCTCAATGATGTCGGAAGTTTCCAACAGGAGCTCCGGGGCGCCCTTGATGAAGAGATATTCATTGCCGGTCTCGATGTTGATGGCATCCGTAGTCATCCGCTTCCTTTCGGTCGAGAAAGCTATCTGATCCACAATCTGGTAGGCGTTCCTGCGTTCGGAATAGTCAACCCCTTTGCCTTGAAGCCAGAGCAGAAGCGCCCCTTCGGTAGGGTTTCCGATCGCGTGGGGCTCTCCGTTTTCAGAATTGTTCAGCGCGGCCGTGGAGTTCACGGCTATGCTGTCAGCGATGAGGCTTTCATCGACGCCCCAGAACTCGGATTCCACCACGCTCATCTTGTTCTTAGTCAGCGTGCCGGTCTTGTCCGTGCAGATGACGGTGGTCGCGCCGAGGGTCTCGCAGGCGTGGAGCTTGCGCACCAAGTTCTTTTCCTTGAGCATCTTGCGCATGCTCAGAGCAAGGCTGATCGTCACGCTCATCGGAAGCCCTTCCGGCACCGCCACGACAATCAGCGTCACGGCGATCATCAGCGAATTGAGCGCCATGCGGAAAATCTCGATGAATGAATATGTCTCCGCGTCATTCGTGAGGAAGAATATGCTCATTCTTCCGACCACGATCAGTGCCGCGATGATGTAGCTGGCGTAGGTGATCCATTTGGCGAGCTGGTTCAGCTGGGCGTTCAACGGGGTCTCGACGTCAGGCTCTTCTTGTAATATTCTCGCGCCTTTTCCCTCTTCGGTCTGGGTGCCGACGGCTGTGATCTTGCATGTCGCGCTGCCTTCGATCACCGTTGTGCCGCGAAGCAGGAAGTTTTCCGGGTAGGTGCTTTCATTATTGGCTTCCGGTAAGGTCTTCTTTTTCGTGAATGGTTCTCCCGTGAAATTAGACTCATCGATGGTCAGATTCCTGTCACTGAGCAGGAGTCCGTCCGCCGGGACCTCGTCACCGTTCTCCAGCACCACCACATCACCGACGCACACATCGCTTTTGGGAATCTCATAGGTCTGTGGAGTCTTGTCTCCGGCCCTTTTCAGACGCAGCACCTTGACCGGCCTCTCGTCCTTGGCCTTGTTCAGAATCTTGAATTCCTTCTCTGCCTTAACCTCAAAGATGAACCCGATCCCGGTCGCCAGAAGTATCGCCACCAGCACTCCCAGCGGCTCTATCAGGCATGAAGCGTCCCTTCCTGAATATGCCATCTCGTACACCGACACTCCCAGCGAGAGTCCCAGCGCCACCAGCAATATGATGATGATCGGATCCTTGAACTTCTCCAGATAAGCCTTCCAAAGCGGTTCCTTCTCCACCTCCGGAATGATGTTCCGCCCTTTTCCTTGGGCAACCGTCTCGGATCCCTCGATAAGGTAATCCATTGTTTCTGTGCCGCTTTGTGTGAGTTCCACATTAGCCATACCGGCCCTTGTCTCACCGTTTTCTTTCTTCATTGTCAATCCATTCTTTGAATATGCTCTCAAAGATACCACCCCACACTGATTTCATCACCAAGAATCCAATCGTTTGGAAAGCATAGATTACATCGCCCGTTTAAACAAAAACAGGGTGAGAATGAAAAAAATTCTTACCCTGTGTAAATAAGCGTTGGAGCTTGCCTCTCCTGCGCACTCTTCAAACTATGTTACAAACATATAGCTTTTTTAGTAAAAAAACAAATCATTTCTGATTTCTTGTATGAGTGGAAAGGAGGGCTGCTTTCCAGAGAGGAGAGTCGGTCAATGGGGTGGAGGAAGAAGCTTCTGAGGTGACGGTGAAGAGGGAAGGGCTGGCGGAGACGGAGTAGGTTTTGGTGCCGGGATTGAAGCTAACCAGATAATGGTCTGGGTTTGCAAGCTTACGGGCGGAGGCAAAACCGGTGTTGATGTACGTCTTAAGCGAACTTCGGTGCTGGAGGATGCTTTGGACATATTCAAGGAAATCCTTTTCCCCACTGTCCTTGGTCGAGAATGAGCGGTAGATGGCTATTGTGTCGAGGATCACGCGGGCATATTCATCATCCTTGCAGGTGAGAATCTCCTTGAAGCGAGGAAGGTCAAAATCTCCGGTTGAGGTGAGATATTCGTTGATGTCCAATGCTTTGAGGAAAGAGACAGCCTTGTTGAAGTCGGCCTGCGATATTCCTTTGTCGCCACGGCTCAGGAGGAGCAGGTATAGGGTTTTCGCCTGCGGGGCTGACTTGAACCTGATGATGTCGCCGGATTCGAGTGTGAAGTCGCCTTTTGAGTTGATGCTGATTGGGTTGGTGAATTTCGCCTCGGCGCTGAGGTAGTCGTACAGGAACTTGTAGTAGCCTTTGTAGGAGAGCAGGCCGCGCTTCTCGTCGAAGCGGGAGACGAACGCAAGGATCCGCTTTTTCACTTCGGACGAGATGTCGATGCAGAGGAAGTCCACCGTTCTGCGCAAAGTGTCGCTGTCGTCAAGAATGTGGCTGTCCCTGATCTTTACCAGCAGGAATGCTGTGTACGGAATCCGCTCAGGGTCAATTCCAAACCTTGATAGGATGAGGTGATAGAAGGCTCTTGTGTCAAGAGCGGTCAGTGATTCCTTCAGGTGGTTCAGTTTGATTTTGTCCCCCGCCGGCACAAGGTACTCCATCGAACGCTTGAGAAGCCCGAATTTGTCGCTCTTGTCAAGATGGCGGTCAAACTCCCGGATGATGTCCGGAAGGTAGAAAAATTCTATCCCGATGTCGCCGAAAGCCTTAGAGATGAGCAGGTTGTCGTACTTGTCATCAAGGACCAAATGAGCGGCTTCCGAAGCCCTGCTCTCAAGAAAAACTATCTGTTTTTCAGGGGCTTCCGATTCTGTGGCGCTTGCTGACAGAATCCTGCACCAGTCTCTGGAACCGCTGTCGCAGGACATTGAGATTGAGGACAGTAGCAGATTCTCCTCGAAGTCGATGTCGTTGTCGGAGCACATTATCTCGTTGAAAAGATTGATGAGCCTCTCTGTTGGGTCTCTGCCCAGATCCTTGAGACAGTCAACGGCACTCTCCAGCGAAAGATAGTGGATAAGGTCAAGTTCCTGCTGATCAAGCCCGAGCACTGACTGCAACTCGTCCAGGACCATGACCTCTTTCGAGTGGATCCTGTCATCAGCCTTGACCAGTTCCACCGCAAGCTTCATCACCGCCCGCCGCTGTGTCCCGCTGAGGTTTATGGAATCCAAGTTTTGCATCTTTTCTAATTAGCTGTCTTTTGCCGAATCCAAACTTAATGCTTTTATCCCGAAATTCCAAATGATGGCTTCCTCCTGAACATCCGGAACATGGTCTTTCTTTATCAGGGTATTTTTATTACATTTGCAAGGCTGGAGCCGGGATGGGCCGGATGACCTGGAAAGAATTGTGAATATGACTGCCGGTAGGAAGGGCCTCCAGTGGGAGACAGAAGTATTGTTGAAAACAAATTAATATTCATAGATTATGGAACTAAAGGGATCGAAAACAGAGGAGAACCTGCGGACGGCGTTCGCCGGGGAGAGTCAGGCTCACACCAAGTACTTATATTATGCTTCAAAGGCTGCCAAGGATGGCTATGTGCAGATAGGCAAGCTGTTTGAGGAGACCGCCAAGAACGAGAAGGAGCATGCCAAGATCTGGTTCAAACTGTTGCATGACGGTGAGGTACCTTCAACAGAGGAGAATCTTGCTGACGCCGCGGCGGGCGAGAACTACGAGTGGACTGACATGTACGCCGGATTCGCCAAGACAGCCAAGGAGGAGGGCTTCGACGAGATCGCCTTCCTGTTCGAGAAGGTCGGAGCCATCGAGAAAACCCACGAGGAGCGCTACAGGAAACTGCTTAAGAACGTTCAGGACGCTGTTGTCTTCTCCAGAGACGAGGACATGATCTGGGAGTGCTCGAACTGCGGGCACATCGTGATCGGCAAGAAGGCTCCGGAGGTCTGCCCGGTGTGCAAGCATCAGAGGAGTTATTTCCAAATCAAGGCTGAAAACTATTAAAATATTGAATATATGAAGAATATCTTTGTGGCAGCGTTTGCCGCAGTCCTTATCCCTATTGCCGTGTCGGCGCAGCCTAAGCCTGCCCAGCCGGAGGCCGAATACAAATTCACCGTCGTGAAGGAGAACCCTATCACATCTGTGAAGAACCAGTACCGTTCAGGCACCTGTTGGTGCTTCTCGACACTCGGATTCCTTGAGTCTGAGGCCATTCGTATCAAGAACATCAAGGACACGACTCTCTATCCGGACTTCTCGGAGATGTTCGTCGTCTCACATTCCTACAAGGACAGGGCTGTGAAATATGTCCGCACGGACGGTCACATCAACTTCGCCGCCGGTTCCGAGGCTGATGATGTTCTCCACGTCATCGCCGACTACGGTCTTGTCCCTCAGAGCGCGATGCCTGGTCTTCAGCCGCTTCCTGTCCACGGAGAACTCGACGCCACCACCAAGGCTTATGTAGAGGCCATCGCAAAGAACCCTAACAGAGTCCTTTCCGCCAACTGGAAGAAAGGCTTCGACGCCATCGTCGACAACTTCCTCGGCGAGGCTCCGGAGACTTTTGAATATAACGGCAAGACCTACACCCCTGCCTCCTACAGGGACGAGATGGGCATCGTTCCGTCTGACTATGTCACCCTTACTTCTTTCACACATCATCCTTTCTACACCTCTTTCATCATCGAGATCTCAGACAACTGGAGATGGGATTCCGCCTACAACATCCCTATTGACGAGTTCATGGAAGTGATCTACAGCGCGGTTGACAAGGGCTATACCCTTGCGTGGGGAACAGACGTGAGTGAGAAGGGCTTCACCAGAGATGGCATCGGTGTTCTTCTTGAAGACGTGAAAGCCACCTCAGGCTCAGATCAGGAGCGCTGGGTCGGCAAGGCTGGTGAGAAGAAGGAAGTTGCTGCCGAGTTGCCGAAGGAAGCTTCGGTCACCCAGGAGTCCCGTCAGGAAGGCTTTGACAACAAGACCACCACTGATGACCACGGAATGCAGATCTTTGGTGTGGCTACTGATCAGAACGGTACCAAGTACTTGATGATCAAGAACTCATGGGGGACTGCAAGCAAGTATGGCGGGATCTGGTACTGCTCAGACTCTTTCGTCCGCGCCAAGTCCATGGATGTTGTTGTGCACAAGGATGCCCTTTCCAAGGACCTCAAGAAGAAACTTGGAATCAAGTAAATGAATATAATTAAGTATATTCCAAACACGATTACCTCTATGAACCTCCTGTGCGGGGTTCTTGGGGTAATCGCCTCTTTGAACGGCAGGCTTGAGCTGGCGTTCACTCTGATGATTCTCGCCGCCGTCTTTGATTTCTGCGACGGACTGGCCGCAAGGCTTCTGAAGGCATATTCAGAGATAGGTAAAGAGTTGGATTCATTGGCGGATGATGTCAGCTTCGGGGTTCTGCCGGCCGTGATGCTCTATCAGATAAGCGGAACTGACATCTTGATCCTGAAATATTTGCCGCTTGTGCTTGCCGCATTCTCAGCCTTGAGACTCGCCAAGTTCAATCTGGACGAACGTCAGCACGACAGTTTCATCGGGCTTCCGACTCCGGCGGCGGCCATGATCTGCGGTTCGCTGGCTACTCTCGTGACAGTGAGGCCTGACTGCTTTCTGGCGCGTTGGTGCGATGGACCAGTTTTCATTCCGGTCTTGGCGTTGGTTCTCTGCTGTCTTCTGGTCAGCGAGATACCGATGTTCTCGATGAAGTTCGGCGGCGGAAAGAAGGCCCCGAGACTGGAGGTCGCCAAAAGAGTCGCCTTTCTGGTCATTGTGGCGCTGTCTGTCATCATCGCGCTTGTCGAGCGCTCCCACTGGTCGTTCATATTCCTGACCAGTTTCCTTGGGTACATACTCGTCAATCTGGCGATGAGCGACCTGATGGCGAGAAAGTAGGTCTCTTCGAGTTATGAATGAATCGCGGAAACACGTGATACTTTATGTCCACGGAATGGGCGGGGGCGGGGACAGCCGCATCCCGTCCATTCTGAAGGACAATCTGGGGCCGGATTTCGAGGTTGTGATCAGGACTTATGATTTTGATCCGGAAATCGCTCGCCTGCAACTGGCGAAATGGGCTGAGGAAGTCCGTCCGGACCTTGTGATAGGGGAGAGCATGGGAGCCACACACGCCATAGCGTTGAGGGGCTATCCTCACCTTTTCGTCTCTCCATCACTGAACGCCCCGCGATACTTCGTGGCTTTGGCCTGGCTGACTCTGATTCCCGGTGTGACCGCGTTGTTCGACCGGATTTACCGTCCAAAGCCGGGTGATCGGCAGAAACTTCATTTCACTTACAAACCTTTGAGAAAGTGGAGGAAAGTTCTCGGTGACGCGTTGAAGAACACTCCGCTTAACGGAAGCGGAGACTATTTTCATGCCTTCTTCGGCACCCGCGACCATTACCGGCGCAGCGGCGTGGTCTCGATCCGCACATGGGAAAAATACTTCGGCGACGGCACCTGGACCATCTACGACGGCACCCATTTCATGGAGTATGAATATGTCCTCTCGCTCCTCATCCCTAAAATCCACGATGTTTTAGGAATATAGATGTCGCTTTTGTCGGATGCTTACAAACAAATCAAAGCAGCTTCTTAGAAGCTGCTTTGATTTGTTTGAAATGTTCT
>DJRG01000041.1:0-258 GCA_002438845.1 Bacteroidales bacterium UBA6366 | reverse complement strand
AAATCAAAACAGCTTCTTAATGTCCGCTATGGGTTGAGAAAGAACAACGCGTTCCGGCGGTATTGCGGGAACGCGTCTGAAACCTATCGTTGAAGCCTGATTCTCATCGTTGCCTTCATGTGTTTGTCCTTGTAGCGGACCTTGACAACCGAGCCAGGCGAGGACGTGGTGTCCGTGACTTCCCAAAGGTGAGGCGACGGGCGGAGAATCATCGGAATAAACTCCTCCCTGTGGGCTTTTCTGTAGGCCTTAGTCTTG
>DJRG01000069.1 GCA_002438845.1 Bacteroidales bacterium UBA6366 | reverse complement strand
GCTTTCTTTGTGTTTTGGTTCCATCGCGTGCCGGACAGAGAGCTGCCGGAAGGGGACTCCAAAATGATCACGTCTGTCGCTGACGGCAAGGTCGTCATAGTTGACAGGGTATACGAAAAGGAATATTTCAAAGATGACCGCATCCAGGTGTCTGTGTACATGGATTTCTTCGACGTCCACACCAATTTCTGGCCGATGGACGGTGAGATTTCCTACTATAAATACCACCCGGGAAAGTACCTGCTCGCCTTCCTTCCGAAAGCCTCAGAGAAAAACGAACACTCTTCCACGGTCATCCGCAACGAGCATGGTGAGGTATTGTTCAGACAGATCGCCGGCACGTTCGCCAGAAGGATTGTCTGCTACTCGAAAGAGGGAGACAAGGTCGAAAGAGGCAGGCAGTGCGGAATCATCAAGTTCGGCTCCCGAATCGACATATTCCTTCCGCTTGACGCCGAGATCAAGGTGAAGGAAGGGGATTTCACCAGAGCCTGCGAAACGATTATCGCTGAACTTAAATAACTTGTGACTGATCCGCCTCGATCAGTTCCACAAGACGGTCTACGGCTTCCGTGTCCTGAATATGCTTCAGCACGGGAGTCTTTCCTTTGTAGATGGTAACCTTGTGGTTGCCTTCGCCTACATATCCCCAGTCAGCGTCCACCATTTCCCCCGGGCCGTTCACAATGCAGCCCATCACAGCGATGACAGTATTCTTCAAATGCGAGGTCCTGGCCTTGACTTCCTCGAACGCCTTTTGAAGATCGTACATGGTGCGTCCGCACCCAGGGCAGGCGACATATTCAGGTTTGTAGAAGCGTCTTCTCGCCGCCTGCATCAATTCATCGGCAAGATAGGCCCCAAGGCCGGACTCACGGATCGAGACCTTGTTTCCAGAATCATCCAAGTATGTTCCGTCAATTTCAAGCCCATCCAAAGACTTGTCCAGCAATCTCTTGCCGAAATCGCACGAGACATCGAGCAAAAGGGTCTCACGAGAAGGGGAGTCGTAGCGCGCTACGGCCTTTCTGCCATTCACAGACATGGATGTCATCGATGAGACAATCCTATGGCCGTATCTCTCGGCAAGGTAGACGGCCACCGGAATCTCAGCCTCCGGTTCCTCGGTCAGTGAGACCCTGACCGTGTCTCCGATCCCCTCAGAAAGAAGGGCGGAGATTCCGACGCAAGATTTTATCCTGCCGCTGTCCCCGTTGCCGGCCTCGGTCACGCCGACATGAAGAGGGTAGATGACTCCGTTATCCTTCATCGCCGACATCAATCTACGGTAAGCCTCCACCATAACAACAGTGTTACTTGACTTGAGAGACACCACAACATTATGAAAATCAGCCTTTTCGCACATGCCCAGCCATTCCATCGCGGCCTTGGCCATAGCCTCGGGAGTGTTGCCGTAGAGGTTGGTGATGTAATCTCCCAACGAGCCGTGGTTGACTCCGATCCTGATCGCCGTTCCATTCTCCCGGCATACATCGATGAGCTGGGCGAACTGTCTTCTGGCCTCCTCGTGATCTTTGTGGAAATTCCCTGGATTTATCCTTACCTTCTCCACAAACGGAGCCACCATGATGGCGGTCTGTGAAGAGAAATGTATGTCAGCCACAATCGGGGTCGAAACTCCGAGTTCCCGCAAACGACGCTTGATCTCCTTGATATGCTCCACATCCGCCGGCCCGGGCACCGTGATCCTGATTATTTCAGCCCCAGCGTCACGGAGTCTCACACACTGAGCCACAGTAGCCTCCACATCATAAGTGTGGGTGTTGCACATTGTCTGGACGACGATCGGATTACCTCCTCCGATCAGGACATCTCCTACCTTTGCTGTCAAAGTTTTCATTTCACATTCGGATTAAAGACTTGCTGATACGCCTCACGTTTAAGCTGCGCCTTGCCGCGACCGGTTCTTCTGGTCAACTGGAAATACACCCCCGCGGTGACCATCACATCAAACGGATAGGCGAATCTGTAGTAGTCCTTGCTGTAATAGTCCGGGTCATAGATGGTACCCCAGGAGTAGCGTACGTTGGCGTTGATGTGGAACTCCAACGGCTCAAACACCAAACCGAAACCGATGCCCCCGCATAGTCCATAGTCAAACCGGCGGTCGGTGTCCAGAAAAGAGTTCATGATAGACTCATCGACATTCTCGCCGGTTCTTTTTATATTCATCCTGTAGCCTCCGTAGATTCCGGCTTCGGCCATGACTTTATAGTGAAGCCCATCAAGGTGAAGATGCGCCATGAACGGGACCTCCACGACATCCATTACCGCCTGAGTGGCCCCTTCCACGGTCGGAGTCACCTTGGTGTCTTTGTTTTCCTTGAACTTATACCCTTCGTGGCTGTAACGCAGACCAACCTTGAATCCGAAATAAGGGAGGTAGGCGAACATCTTTCCGTAACGGGTGTAGAAAACCCCGAAAGTGTTCGGCGAATAGAGCGTGGACTGTGTGTATGGGGGATTGAAGCTCATCCGGTTGAAAGAGACACCATACTCGACACCTATCAGGGAATAGTCGTTGATCTCGAAGACACGGTTGACCTGAACCGTGTCAAGGTAGATGTCTGAATATGCGTCCGTCGCCTTCAGGCTGTCCCTTATGGCTGGCAAATCAGCCTTGACGGAGTCCGCGGGAGCCTGCCCCCGGCAAGTCATACCGGCAAGTAAGAGGAAGAATGAAAGAATATATTTCCGTGTTGTCATGTTTGTCATCATTTGAAGAATGTGGCCAGATCCAAATCCTGATTGATCTCGCTGCGCTCGGGAATGTCAAACAGATCGCTGTCTTTCGTCATCAGAAACTTGACCTTCTCCGGCTGCCTGTGAGCCAGGAGATTTCCCGTGTCAACAATTCCGTTGCGGTTCAGGTCCTCGGTGATTCTTATGGCGTACTTGCCATTCTTCAGATAAGGGAACTTAAGAACTGCGTCGGATTCGATGATGTAGCTGCGCAGGACAGACGACTTTCTCTCGTCAAGAAGGTCCACGATGTACTTGTTGCCGTTAACTCCTGTGAGATTCAAGGTGAACAGACTCAGGTTATCATCGTTTGGAAGTGTCACCTTGACCTCGGTGCTGTCATTCCAATGTCCGTTTATGTCCTTGAAAGATCTTTGGGGAACTTTGAAGAAATACTCGTAGCCTGTCTGGATCCTGACTCCGGGCGTGATGACGTACCTTCTAAGATTCAATGAGTCACGAGTTATGGTGAAGGTCTCCTTCTTTTCTTTCTGTCTCGGGTTTATAGACTTGAAAATCAACGAATCAAACGCCCCGAGGATCGGAGGATACTCGAATTCCATCGAAATGCCGTACTGTTCAAAGGTCTCAGGCTCAGCCTTTAGGTTCAGGGCACAGACCGTGTCCTTATGCTCGATCTTTTTTCTGGCGCTTCTGGACTTCGGCTTCTTCTCGTCCACAAGACTGATTTTCTCGGTCACCGGCTGAAGCACACCGAGAGTGTCTGTCTTCCAGTACTTCACACACAAATGCAACGAGTCTGGCATTGACCTCTGGTCATTCAGCCAAAGCAAAAGGCTGTCCTTTTCGATGTTGAACTCCGTGATGACCTCGCTGGCGGGAAATCCTTGAAACCACAAGGAATCAATCCTTGCGTCAGGAGCCATGAACGTGATGTAGGCGGCTCGGTCGCCAGTCCTCATCTTGTTCATCAGCAATTGTTTGGAAGGTCTCTCACGAAAAACGTTAAGCCTAAGCTCCACTTTCCGGGACTGGCATGCCAAAGTGTCCTTCATGTCGAACTTCCTCAATTCAGGCACAGTGTCGTTCACCACATTCACAGGTCTGAACAATGTGTCGAGAAAAGCGACGCGGTCTTCGTCCGGATCGTAGATGTTGTTGCCATTGCCGTCAACCACCGCATAGACCCTGAACAAGGTATCCTGAATGTTTCTCAGGGAGAAATACCCCCAGTCGTCAGTCTTCACCGCAGCCACAGGTCTTTCCAGAAAGACGGCCGAATCCCTCTGGTCCTTGTAGAACATCACAGTCGCCCCTTTTATGGGCATCAAGGTGTTGCAGTCCTGAACCATTCCAGTCACATACATCGAATCCACCGTCTCTCCTGTCGAGAAAACCGTCGTGAATCCCGGAAACATGTTTCCCTCGTTGTTGTCGGCGATCGCCCCTGTAAGGTCAAGGGTATAGGTGGTG
Organism: Bacteroidales bacterium UBA6366; assembly: GCA_002438845.1. Classification (GTDB taxonomy): domain Bacteria; phylum Bacteroidota; class Bacteroidia; order Bacteroidales; family UBA932; genus Cryptobacteroides. The sequence continues at coordinate 19,583 of DJRG01000069.1, read as the reverse complement.
TTGGGAAGAAGATCCTCCTCAAAATACACTACCACACTTTTCCCTTTTATCTTATACTTTGGACTCTTCTTCTGTGGAGGAGAGAGGAATATTCCCTTGGGATCCTTGACAGTGACATATTCATTGAAAGTGAACGTGACCTTTGTGCCATGGACAGGCACGGCAACCGCGCCGGGCTGCGGAACAACCTTTCTGACCACCGGAGGGAGCGTGTCTTTCAGTCCACCGGTCGGAGCCTGGGTCGTGTTGGCGCACGAAGGCTGAAGCATAATGGCGGCCAGCATCAGTGCTGCGGGAATCAACGGGAATAATATTGACAGTCTATTTTTCATCGCGGAACGTGTATATTCAAAAATCAGGCTTAGATTTCAGTTCTGACGACACTTTTTATGCCGTCAATCGAGCCGAGCTTGCGGATCATCCTCTCCAGAACGGCCTTGTCGTGAACATAAAGATCAATGTAGCCGGAAAAAATCCCGCCATCTGTACTCAGACAGACCTTGCGCATGTTAACCCCCATGAACAGAGAGATGTAGCGGGAAATCTCATTCAAGAGTCCGACCCTGTCCACTCCCTTTATCGAAAGACGTGCGAGGAATGACTGGCTGTCATCATCGTCCCACTGAGGAACAACAAGCCAATCGCCGTGTTTGGATGCGATGCTGTCGGCGACTGGACATGATTTCTTATGCACAGTAACGGTGCCGTCCGGAGACTTGATTCCGATCACGGCATCTCCTGGGATCGGCCGGCAGCAAGAAGCGATGACATATTCATTCTTCTCCTTTTTGGCGGTTTCTTTCTTCTTTCCGAACCATGGGAAAGACCAAGAGTGGCTCTTGTCGGCTTTTCCGGACGCGAGGACTTCGGACAGGTCGCCAAGTTTGATTATTCCCATCCCGATCCTGAAGAACATCTCTTCCGAGTTGCCCCCAGGGATGGAAAAATGATCCAGAAGTATCTCTATCGAATCATTGTTCATCCTGTAGCCGAGAGACTCCAGCTGGTCTGAAAGCATCTTCCTGCCAACCTCGGCGATCTCTTTCTTGCGACCCTTGAAATAGTCGATGACGACATTGCGGGCATGTCTGGTCTGGAGGAACTGGAGCCACTCGCGCTTCGGCTGCTCTACCTCCGCCGTTATGATCTCTACCTGATCACCGCTTCTGAGAACATGAGACAGCGGGACAAGCTTCATGTTCACCTTTGCCGCGATGGCCTTGTTGCCGATTTCAGTGTGGATGCTATAGGCAAAATCGAGAGCCGTGGCCCCCTTTAGGATGGATTTCTGGTCACCCTTAGGAGTGAACACAGTGATCTCACTGCTGGTCAAATCATTATGAATGATGTCCAACAATTCCAAAGCATTGACGTCAGGATTGACAAGAATCTCCTTAACCTTGGCAAGCCACTTGTCCATCTCGCTGTCGTTCTCGCTGATGTAGCCCTCCTGCTTGTAGGTCCAATGGGCGGCGATTCCTTTCTCGGCGATGTCGTCCATCCTCTTGGAACGGATCTGAACCTCGATCCATATCCCGGTGTCACTCATCAAGGTACAATGCAGGGCCTCGTAGCCGTTGCTCTTGGGATGCTTGACCCAATCACGCACACGATCAGGCTTGTAACGGTATATTCCTGTGATGATCGAGAAGATGTGGTAACACTGGTCACGCTCGCTCTCCTTTGTGTCAGCAGGCGGGGTGAACACAATTCTGAGGGCATAGAGGTCGTACACCTGATCAAAGGTGATGTTCTTCGTCTGCATCTTGTGCCAGATCGAATATGGCGTCTTGACCCTCTTTCTGATCTCAAAATTGAAGCCCGCTTTCTTCAACGCCGCGTCGATAGGGGTGATGAAGTCATCAATCTGTTTGCCTCTTCCGCTGAGGTTGCTGTTTATCAGTCCTGTGATCTCCTTATAGGCGTCAGGCTCCTTGTACTTCAGCCAGATGTTCTCCATCTCGGACTTGATCTCATAAAGGCCAAGACGGTGGGCGAGAGGTATGAATATGAACATCGTCTCGCTGAGTATCTTGTCCCTCTTGTACTCAGGCATGAACTCGATTGTCCTGCAATTGTGCAGGCGGTCAGCGAGCTTTATCAGCACGACTCTGACATCGTCATTGAGAGTAAGGAGAATCCTCTTGAAATTCTCGGCCTGAAGACTCTTGGCGTTGTCACCTCCCAGCTTCTTGCTCCGGTCCTCATTGTCAAGCACATTCTTGATCTTTGTGAGGCCGTCCACAAGGCTGGCTATCTTGTCCCCGAACAACTTGCGGATGTCATCCACGGTATAGTCCGTGTCCTCGACCACATCATGGAGCAACGCGGCCGCTATCGACTTGTAACCGAGCCCGATGTCGTTGACGACAATCTTGGCGACTTCGATCGGGTGGATGATGTAAGGGCCTCCCGAGCGTCTGCGCACGTTCTTGTGAGCCTCGTTGGCGAAATCAAAGGCTTTCTGCACGACATCCAGCTCCTGCTGGTTCGCGCAACGTTTTTCAGCTGCCGCCTTAAGTTGTGCGTAGCTATGCCGGATCAGTTCGTAGTCCTGTTCTGTAAATTGTGAGAAACTCATACTTCAACCAAATCTTTATCTCTTTTCATAATCGCCTCCGACACTCCCGGCAGTCCTTTGACGAAACCTCCTTCGTTGACCGTCTGGAAAGAATAGGAGAACTGCGCTCCGTAAAGGATTATCTGCCATCCGAACCTCATCCAGACCATGAAGAGAGGGATGGCGGCGATAGTTCCGTAAACCGTGTTCAAACGCATCACAAACACCTGAGTCTCAAGGTAAAGGTACTGAAGAACGGAGAATGCCACCCCGGCAATCACCGCAGCCTTCAGCGCATAGCGGTACTTCACGTCCACCGCCGGGATGAACTTGTACATCGCGGAGAAGATCAGCACCGTGACCGCCCAGGCCACAACCCAGCCGAGGAACGACTTGATCGTGTCAGTCGCTCCGATCCAATTCGGGATGAGATCCAGGACATGTGAATATATGATTGTGCCGGAATATAGCAACAGCACCACAAACGGAGCAAGCACAAGGATGATAACGTCGATCCCTATGCGCTTGAAAAATGCTCTTTGCAGCTTACGCACCTTCCAGACATTGTTGAACACTGTCTCGACCCTCATCATCATCCAGATGATGAGCCAGACGAAGGTCAAGGCGCTTATAAGTCCGAACAATCCGTTAGTCGCGGAATCCAGGATCTTGTCGGCGGCGTTCAGGATGATGTCCATTATGCTCTGGCTGATGTCCCAGGAGAACAGGAGTTCCTTGAGTTTGTCAGCAAGCCCGAAACCGTTCGTCACGGCGAATGCCACTGCGATGAAAGGCACGAAGGCCATTGTGCAGAAATAACTTAGCGCGACAGCCTGAAAACCGATCTTCTGCTCGGCGAATGTCTGGAAGGCAATCGTGACGACCCTGACATCCTTGACAAGGCGTGCCTTGGCCTTTGACAGATTGTTCTCGTCAAGAGTCCAGACATCCTGTCCGAAGAACTTCTTAGCCCAACGGAACCAAAGCCTACACTTGAATATCAGTTTCCGGAATCCCTTCATCCTCAAAAGCCTTAAAACATACCCGAGAACAAATCAGGCTCGGCAGTCTGACCGTTGGCAGAGATTCCGCCGTCAGCCTGAGGAAGCATATTCCTGAATTCTTCCTCGCTGATTATCAGGACGCCAAGATCTTCAGCCTTCTTCATCTTTTCCGGCCCAGGCTTGCTTCCCGCCAGAAGGTAAGAGGTCTTGCCGCTGACGGAAGAACTGTTCTTGCCGCCGTTGGCCTCGATCAGGCGTTTCATCTCGTCTCTGGAGACACTGAAATTGCCCGAAATCACTATCGTTTTCCCTGCCAGCGCGTCAGACACCGTCGCCTTGGCTTCCATGGAGAATTGGATGCCGGCCGCCTTAAGCCTCTCGATGTAAGCAAGATGCTTGGAGTTACGGAAATATTCATAAACGCTGTCCGCTATCACATCACCGACATCCGGAACCTCAAGCAACTGTTCTTTGGTGGCCGTGGCTATGGCATCGATATTCCCGAAATGCCGGGCTATTTCCTTCGCCGTGGTCTCACCGACATAGCGGATTCCAAGCGCGAACAACACATGGTCGAAAGTCACTTTGCGAGATGCGTCCAGACTGTCCAGAAATCTCTGCGCCGAGCGTTCCTTCCACCCGTCCAGAAGAAGCAACTGTCCTTTGGTCAATGAATAGAAGTCCGCCGGAGTCCTGACTAACCCAAGATTGTACATCTGCTCTATCGTGGCGTCTCCGGCCAGCACATTCATCGCCTTGCGGCTGAGGAAATGCACAAGTTTGCCCTTGATCTGGGTAGGGCAGCCGTCGGTGTTGGGGCAGAACCATTTAGCCTCATCCTCCTCCTTGACCAAAGCGGTCCCGCAGTCCGGACAGACATCCGGGAACACAGGCTTTACCGCGTCCGATGGCCTCAGCGAGAGGTCCACATCTATAATCTTGGGAATGATCTCTCCGCCCTTTATGACTGTTACAGTGTCACCGACACGGATGTCCATCTGCGAGATAAAGTCCTGATTGTTAAGCGTCGCCCTCTTCACAACGGTACCGGCAAGCTGTACAGGAGCAAGATTCGCCACTGGGGTCACCGCACCGGTGCGTCCGACCTGATAGGTGATGGATAAAAGTTTCGTGTGCGCCTCTTCCGCCTGGAATTTGAATGCGACGGCCCAACGAGGCGACTTGGCCGTGTACCCGAGAGCGCTCTGGTAAGCCAGTTCGTTGATCTTTATCACGATTCCGTCTGTGGCATACGGCAGGAACTTCCTTTCCGTGTCCCAATAATGGATATATTCCTCGATCTCGTCTATCCCGTGGACTACCTTTCTCTTGTCGGAGACCGGCAATCCCCATGAGGCGGCGGCGTTAAGGGCATCGTCGTGTGTCGCGAACGAAACGCTTTGACTTGGAATATGATAGAGTGTGCACATGAGTCCTCTCCTGGCGACTTCCTTCGGATCAAGAAGCTTCAACGACCCTGAAGCCGCGTTCCTCGGATTGGCGAAAGGGGGATCCTCATTGTCCTCCCGCTCTTTGTTAAGGCGGTCGAACGACTCGTACGGCATCAAGACCTCACCACGTATCTCGAATTCCTCCGGCCATCCGGTTCCTTTCAATTTTTCCGGAATATTACTGATCTTCAAAGCGTTCGCCGTCACATCATCGCCCACGACTCCGTCACCCCTGGTCAAAGCTCTAAACAAGCGCCCGCTTTTGTATGTCAAGCAGATGGCTGTACCATCAAACTTCAATTCGCATGAATATGTAAACTTGACGTTGCCCAGATCTTTCTCAGCCCTGCGCACAAAGTCCTCGATTTCACCGATGTTGTAGGTGTTGGCCAACGAGAGCATCGGGTACTTGTGCGGGTACTGGGCGAACTCCTTGCGGGCGGCAGGCTCGGCGTTCGGTCCCACGCTTCGGTCGAGATCACTGCCGACTTTCCGGGTAGGGGAGTCAGGGGTCAGCAGGTCAGGATATTCATTCTCCAAGTCCTCGAGCTCACGCATCAGGTGGTCATATTCAAAATCGCTCATCGTGGGAGCGTTGTCGACATAGTACCGCCTGCTGTTCTCCCAGAGAGTATTCCGGAGTTCTTCGACCCGTATTTTTGCCTGCTCGTGATCCATATCAGCAATGTGTCTTGTATAAAGAATACAAATTTAACGAAAATAGTCGGGTTTTACCGAATAAATCCAATAGAAAACCGACTTGATTCTGAAAATACTCACAATCCAAGAACATTTTTGAAAAGTTAAAACAGTTTCTTAAATTTGTGGCCGTTTTTAACGAACATACAAATTTCTAAATCATTCGTATATGAAAGATTCCATCATCATTCTGTGCGGCGGCGGCCCGGCACCGGGAATGAACACCGTCGTGTTCTCTGTCGCCAAGACTTTCCTTTCAAACGGCTACAGGGTCATCGGACTTCACGAAGGCTACACCGGACTCTTCCGCAAGGAAGCCCGCACCGAAGACATCGATTTCTTCAAGGCTGACGCCTACTTCAACAGAGGCGGTTCCTATCTCCAGATGAGCCGTTTCAAGCCGACCAACGAGGATTTCGAGCAGAACTTCAACCTTGCTCTCTTCCAGGACAACAACGTGAAACTTCTCGTGACCGTAGGTGGTGACGACACAGCCTCCACAGCCAACAGAATCGCCAAGTTCCTTGAGGCCAAGAACTATCCGATCCACAACATCCACGTTCCTAAGACGATCGACGACGATCTTCCTCTGCCTCACAACGCGCCTACCTTCGGATTCAACTCCGCCAAGGATGAGGGAGCGCACATCGCCCGCACAGTCTACGAGGATGCCCGCACCTCAGGCAACTGGCTTCTCATCTCTGCCATGGGACGCAGCGCCGGCCATCTCGCCCTCGGAATCGGCGAGGCCACACACTGCCCTATGACCATCATCCCTGAGATGTTCAACAAGACGACAATCACGGTCGACAAGATCATCAAGCTGACCCTCTCGGCCATCATCAAGAGAAAGCTTCTCGGCATCCCTTACGGAACTGTAGTTGTAGCTGAAGGCGTGTTCCATGACCTTGAGCCAGAGGACATCAAGGCCACCGGAGTCCACATGACCTACGATGAGCACGGTCACCCAGAGCTCGGCAAGATCTCCAAGGCTGTCCTCTTCAACGACATCCTCGAGAAGGAGTTCAAGAAGATCGGCATGAAGGTCAAGACCCGTCCTGTTGAGATCGGTTACGATGTCCGCTGCCAGGATCCTGTGGCTTACGACCTTTCTTACTGCACAGAACTTGCGCTTGGCGTCTATGAGCTCTTCTCTAAGGGCGAGACCGGATGCATGGTCTACGTTGACGAGAACGGCAACGCACAGCCGCTTTACCTGAAGGATCTCCAGAACGCCGAGGGCAAGATCCCTCCTCGCCGCGTGGACATCGATGGCGGAATCGCCCGCAACTACTACGGACACATCTGCCACTACATCACTCCGGCTGACTACGAGGCCGCAAAGGCTTACGTGGCTAATCCAGAGGAGTACGACTTCAAGAAGATCCTTAACTGGTAAGACTTGAATATGTGAGGTTCATTTAGTTGAGTCTCACTATCGCACAGTCATCAGATGACACTTCGACCTCGATCCGGGTTTCCGGACCGAGGTTTTTCATGTCCAGATAATCGATTGCTTCCTTGGGAATCAAGATGGATAGTTTTTCGGCTTGGCGGCACTTCGGCAAGCTCAGTGACCGCTGTCCTTCCGGTCGCAGAGCCTGTGGTTCGACAAGGCTCAGTGACCTTCGAAGCGACTCTCCACCGGAAAAATTGCAGACAAAAAGCCAGGTCTGCGAGCCGTCGCCACGCAGGAAAGCGAAATGCCTGTCAGGGTCGAAGCCCGGCGAATCATAGTTGCAATAGCAAAGATCGAACGTCTTTCCGGAAGCCACAGCCGGAACCGACGAAGCCATATTCAAAAACTCCCGCCACTTTTCAAGAAGCGCCGCCTCTTCCGAAGTAAGTCCATCATTTTTATGAATATATTCAATCAGCCTCCCGATTGACGCAATCTTCCACCAATCGAATATGGTTGTCCTCCCGTCACGGCCACTGAACCCTTCAGCTTCCATACCACGCTCCCCGAGCTCCTCTCCAAAATAGATCATGTACGGAGCCGTGTTCAGGAATATTCCCGCACCCAGAGCCGCGAAAGTCCTTCGCGCGTCCCTGCCAAAGAAATCGGAGGCAAAACGCTGCTCGTCATGGTTCTCAAGGAAGTTCAGCATCCGAGGCTGCAAGTCCCCCAGAAACTGCCAGTTCCACGTCAGGCTTTTGGCCGTGCCATGACCTTCGACTACAGCCCGGACGGAATCATACAGCCCGGACTTGTCATAGAGGAAATCAAATCCGACTTCATTTATGTACCTGGAATACAATCCTTTCTGATAAACCTCAGCAATGAATATGATCTCCGGAAACTCATCCCTGATCTTCTTTATGAGCCACTGGAAGAACTGCCACGGAACCATCTCCACCATGTCGCAGCGGAATCCGTCCACGCCTTTGCCGCACCAATAGCGCACAATCTCGTACATCTTGTCCCATGTCGCAGTGTGGAAATCGCAGTAATTCAGTCTGATGGTCTCGTACCAATCGTTGACGGAAGGGGAGGGCGAGAAGCAATTCCCTGAGGCTTTGGCAGGATTCTCATAGTAAGACTGAACATCGAACGGAAGTTTTAGAGCCTGGCCTGGATAGTAGTAGAAATCGTTCTCGGCCCTCCAGTGGATGGTCGGGTCATCGTCAGCTCCGAGAGGCTTGATTTCCGACTTGGACAAACCGACCTTGCCGTAGTCACGGGACACGTGATTAGGGACAAAATCTATGATGACTTTCAGCCCGGCCTCATGACATCGCTTCAACAATGCCTCGAACTCAGACATTCTTTCGGATGGATTATCAGAGAGATATGGATTGACATCGTAATAATCCGTAATGGCGTACGGAGAGCCGGCCGCCCCTTTGACAATCTGCCTGTCGGAAGCCGGGCACTCTTCAGCCGACACGGTTGTGGCGTGCCTTATCACACCCGTAAACCAGACATGACTTACGCTCAGTGACTTGAAATACGCCAGAGTGTCAGAATCAAACCCCGAAAACTTCCCATTCCCCCATAACCTTGGAAGAACCTGATAAACAATCATTTTATCCATACCTAAAATCCTATCAAAGCTTTGCCTCCGTTTCTGTCGATGAATCCTGTCAGCCCGTCGACTTTCAGCACTTTCGCGAATCCGCCATCATAAACACATTCCAACCTGCCGAGGGCATCGAAATCGATCATCCCCGAGCCAGCATATTGATCAACCGAGAGGTAACCCACGCCTAAGGATGTGATGTTCTGGAAGAAATGGGTGCCTTGGCTCGGATCTATCCTGAAGCCGTCGATGCCATATTCAACCACCATCCTTGCTGCGGAGATGTCCGTCCACGCCACTGGAACCCCTAAAGTCGGAATCGAGGATCCCCACCTTCCTGGACCGACAAGAAAGTACGTTTTTCCTTCCGCCATCATTCTGGAGTTGATCTCGGTGATCTCCACCGCCATCAAGGCCGTCTTCATCTTGTCGAATGATTCCGGCATGATGACCACAATGTGGGAGGACTCGGTAAAATACCCATTCCCCAAAGCATTATCACTGAGAATCAACTTATTGGAAACTATCGCCTCGGCATCCTCGATCGTGGATGTCTGAGAACCGATTCCACTGGACACAGGACGGACCTGAAGGAGTTTCAGATCCGCCGCCGTTCCTCCCGAAGACTTGACCGGGTCAACCGCGAACTCGATCTCGACCTCGCTCATCAGCTCGTCCCGGCATATTGACATGATTTCCGAAAGCGCCCTCGCGAGAGGAAGCCTATCGTACTGGAATATTCCGTCAAAGGAAACCACCCTTGAGCCTCTGATTCCAATCCCAGGCACCATCCTGTCATCCAATGCGTTGTATGTCGATGCCACCAATTCAGGATGATCATAGCCACTCAATGCGTCAGAAACAGAAATTCTCCTCAGGTTGACTCCGTCGTTCTTCGAAATCTTAAAGGCCGAAGGACTTAAGTCCAGCACGAACATCTCATTCTGAGTATCCCTTTGGGCAAGTTTCGGGTTGGACAACTGAAGAATCTTTTTGGGATGCAGAGGATCCACACGCAATGTCCGCCCTCCGTCCACAACAGTCTTTCCCAAACCAAAGGCCACGTTCAGAACTCCGTCTGAAGCCTTCTCAGACCCGATAGGGTAGGAGTTCAGAGAGCGCCCCACACCGGACATCATCGGATAGAAATCGTGACCATGGGCAGTTCCGCAGATTGTCTGTACAATCACCGCCATTTTCTCCTCTCCAAGGAGATTCCCGCTTGTCTGGATGTAATTCCGGCTGCCTCTGAAGAATGTCGATGCGTAGACGCTCTTAATCGCCTTTCCAAGCTCACGCAGCATCCTGTCCTTGTTCTCCACAGGAGGACACATGTAGGTCGCATACACCCCGGCGAAAGGCTGATAGTTGCTGTCTTCCAGCTTGGAGCTTGAGCGTACCGCAAGCGGACAATCCACCGTCGCCAGAAACGCTTTGAGATTCTGAGTCAAATCCTCCGGAAGAGTGGAGGCCACAAACTCCGAAAGGATCTCGTCATCAGACAGTTCAGCGTCAATGACGTACTGGAGTCCGTTGTCTATGATGAACTTGTCGAACCAGTCCGTCGTCAGCACGATGGTTCTCGGAATAGAAACACTCAGACCATCGTATTTGTCAGTCAGTGAATGCTTTTGAATAAGATGGTTGAGAAACGCAAGTCCTCTTGCCTTACCTCCCAAAGAGCCCTCGCCAACCCGTGAGAACCAGTAATAATCCTCATACGAGTCCTTATGGAATTCCGTGATTATTCCCTGGCCGATGCTCCTGTGATAACGACGGATATTGTCCAGAAGGAACTCCCGGAACTCACCGGCGTCAGTGTGGTGCTCCGCCCTGAATGTTTCCGCCAAATTAAACAAGCCTCTGGCGTACAGCCATTTGGAAAACATGTTCCTGGATGTGTTGCTCATCAGCACATCATCCGGGATGTCATAGATGATCTTCTCCAACTGGGAAAGGCTCGCGGCCCTTCCGCATTCATTGCCCCCCGGATCCCGGAACACGAAGTCGCCGAAACCGAACTCTTCCTTCATGTAATCCTCAAGCTGAAGAAAAAGCGTGCTTGAATATTTCTTCAGAAAGCCTACGCCCAGACTCACGGCGGTCTCGGCAACACTTCCTTGCGAGGATTGGAGCAGGACCGGCATCAGGGGATCATATTCCCGGATGATCTTGACAAGTTCTATTCCAGCGTCAAGTTTCTCCGTCTTAGGGTCATCTCCCTTATGAAAAACCATTCCGACATCTGAGATGACGCCAAGCAGGTTCCGCTTGTATTTTCCGAAATATTCAATCGCCTCCTCGAGACATGTGGCAAGGAATATCTTCGGCCTGGACCTTTTCCGGTATTTCTTCTGGTCATCATTCAGTGACTCGGTAAGGAATTCGCGGCTTTGGGTAAGGACAATCTTGTATAGCTCAGGGAGATAGTTGGAGTAATAACGTATCGAGTCCTCTACAAGAAGGATCACTTTGACGCCAACTTCAAACACATCGTTCTCGGCATTGGCCGCATCCTCCAAAAGCTTGACAATGGCAAGAATCAAATCGGCGTTGCCATGCCAGCTGAAAACGAAGTCGACCCCGTCATGGAAAGACTCCAAAACCCTCTGCCGGACGGCCTTGGAATAATGAATCAGAAGGATGAAAGGGATCTTGTGCCCCTGAAGCTTAAGATCCGAGGCAAAAGGGAAGATGCCTTTGTCTTGCTCGTTGTACATGCAGATGACCATATCGATCTCCGCATCACAGCCGATGAGGGCTCTGGCCTCTTCCGAGGAATTTGCCCAGATGAATTTCGGAGGATTGCTCAGATTCAGCTCACGATACTCGTTCCTCACCTGATTCTCAATGCGTCCATCCTCCTCAAGGGCGAAAGCGTCGTAGTTGCTGCAGATCATCAGAATCTTACGGATTCTGGACCGCATCAAGGATTCTTCATTCATTTGCGTCTGTTTTTGCTTGCGAACCGCAAATTACGAAAAATCCATGAATATTTTCACCTCAAAAGAACGTTTCCGACAAATCAAAACAAATTCCAGAAAAGAAAAAAACGCATTCTACGCCCTGCGGCGGAACTCAGCAATTGTTATCGCTGTGGCCACAGCCGCATTGAGAGACTCTGAACCTCTCTCGTTTCTAGGCCATGAAGGGATGAACAACCTGTCTGTCACAAGTTTACCAACTTCATGGGAAATGCCTTTGGACTCGTTGCCTATCACAATGACGGAAGGTGAAGCTGTTCCTGTAGCAAGTTCCTTTGCGTACATGTCCTCGCCATCCAGGAAAGTGCCGTACACGTTGCCACCGGCCGCGGCCACTTTCGCACATAGTCCGCAAATGTCGCAATAGTGGAATCTGACCCTGAATATGGCCCCCATCGTGGACTGCACGACCTTGGGGTTGAATATGTCCACAGTGTCCTTTGAAGCAAACACAGCGTCAATCCCGAACCAGTCCGCCGTGCGGATGATCGTGCCAAGATTGCCAGGGTCCCTGATTCCGTCCAATGCCAAAAACAGCCCTCGGTCAGGAATATTCAAGGCACTCCCGGCTTCTATGTCCGCCGGCTTTCTGACCACCGCCAAGACCGGAGAAGGGGAGGACAGCAGGCTCAGCCTTGCCATCGCGGCGCTTCCAACCTCTTCTTCCCTGTAGACTTTCTCAACTGAAAACGGAGAGCGCAAGGCTTCCTCCACCATCTTTTCCCCTTCAACGACAAAAAGTCCGTGCTCATCCCTGAACTTTTTCTGTTCAAGAGATTTGACGAACTTTATCTCATTGTGTGAAACAGGTGACGGCATAAGCCTAAAAACCGAGAATCTTAAGCATCGACTCAGAACTCTGCTCAGGGGCGAACACTCTTGTCGTGATCTTTCCGTCCTTGTCCTTGTCGATCAGGATGTGCTTAGGTGAAGGCTGAAGGCAGTGCTTGACTCCGCCGTACCCCGAAATCGCTTCCTGGTAGGCTCCCGTGTGGAAGAATCCGATGTAAAGCGGATCCCTTCTGTTCTTCATGACCGGAAGGAAGATAGCGTTGGAATGAGCCTCGGAGTTGTAGAAGTCCTTGCTGTCGCAGGTAAGCCCGCCGATGAACACCCTGTGATATTCCTCATTCCACTTGTTGATAGGGAAGAGGATGAACCTCTGGTGAAGTCCCCAGGTGTCCGGGAGGCTTGTCATGAACGAGTTGTCGATCATGTACCAGCACTCGCGGTCATTCTGCTGCTTGACATCCAGCACTTTGAATATGGTCGCTCCGCTCTCGCCGACTGTGAAGTTGCCGAACTCCGTGTAAATGTCCGGAACCTGCACTCCATGGGAGTCGCAGACTGACTTGATCTGGTAGACAATCTCCTCAATCATATACTTGTAATCGTAATCAACCGCCAAAGAGGTCTTTATAGGAAGCCCGCCTCCGATATTCAAAGAATCCAAATCCGGACAGATCTGCTTGAGGTCGCAATAGAGGTTCAGGCAGCGCGCCAGCTCGTTCCAGTAGTAGGAGGTGTCCCTGATGCCGGTGTTGATGAAGAAATGGAGCATCTTAAGCTTGAACTTCGGGTTCTTGCTGATGCCGTTACGGTAGAACGGGATGATGTCCGAATATCTGATTCCCAGACGGGAGGTGTAGAAATCGAACGACGGCTCCTCCTCGGAGGCGATGCGGATGCCGAGTTGTGTCGGAACCTCGATCAGATCGTCAAGATCCTCCAGCTCGTTTTTGTTGTCAAGCACAGGGATGATGTTGTGCCAGCCCTCGTTGAGCATCGTGGCGATGTTCTCGATGTACTGTGGCCTCTTGAAACCGTTGCAGATGATTATAAGGTTCTTGTCAACAAGTTTATCGGCCTCCAGCTTGCGGATGAGGTCCAGGTCGTAGGCAGATGAAGTCTCAAGATGCACATCGCTCTTGAGCGCCTGCTCGATGACAAACTTGAACTGTGAGCTCTTCGTGCAGTAGCAATAATGATGGTCTCCCTCGTAGCTGACCTTGGACATCGCGTTGCGGAACATTCTCTTGGCCCTATGAATCTGTGAGGTGATCTTCGGGAGATAGGTGAGTTTCAACGGAGTGCCGTATTCCTTGATGATTCCCATCATGTCAATGTCATTGACAAAAAGATTGCCGTCTTCAACCCTGAATTCGTCCTGAGGAAAATCAAACGTCTGATCCACAAGATCGATGTACTTGTTCTTCATCCTAAAAAAACTGTAAACCTATAATGTTCGACATAAGTAATGCACCGCCGAGAATGCCATGCCCGGCTTCGGCGTGCAAATATAGGTACGAAAATTAATATTTTGACCCAAAATTGAAGAAAAATCAGAAAGGGTTGCTATTTTTGTAGAATATGATGGCTAAATCCTCGGTCTTTCATTTAGCGGCGGTCATTTCCGCCGGCCTGGCTCTGGGACTCTCGTGCAGCACCACGCGGGTTTTGGAGGATGGTCAGTACCGGCTGGCGGCCAACAAGGTCGAGGTGACGAACGACCACAGGTTCAACACAAAAGAGATTGAATCCTACATCAAGCAGAAGCCTAACTCCTACATTGTCTTCGGGTGGAATCCGTTTTTGAACATCTACAACTGGTCAGGCAAGAACCCCGACAAAACGGTCAATAAGTTCATAAGAAAGATGGGGACAGCGCCGGTGGTCTACCAACCCTCACAGGTCGAGGCCTCCGTGGAGAACATCAAGAGGCATCTTGAGTACATGGGATACTATGGGTCCGAAGTGCGGAGCGACGTCAGGGTAAAGGGCAAAAAGGTTGATGTGACATATTCAGTGTCCCTTGGAAAGCGATTCAGGATAGGGGAGTTGACCTATTCTCTGCCGGGAGGGGAGTTCCGTGAGGATTTCCTTGCCGACACTTCCTCCATTTCCATCAAGCCGGGGGATTTTCTCTCTGAGGACGCGCTTGAGAAGGAGACAGAACGTCTGGCCTCCGCACTCCGACGCAAAGGCTACTTCGGGTTCACAAAGAACTACCTCTCGTTCGAGGCGGACACACTCAATTCCAACGACACCGCCGGACTTCTTATGATGGTCAAGGAATATACCAGAAACCAGACTCCTGAATATGCCCGTCCGCACCGGAAATATTCCTTGGGCGAAGTCTCGATTTCATACGATAAAGATCTGAAATTCAATGACAAGGTTCTTAGAAACATGTGCACGCTCCATCCTGGAGACCAGTACGATGAGAGCGAGGTGAACACGACATATTCCCGACTTTCCGCCTTGAGGATGTTCAGCGGGGTCAATGTCTCCCTGAATCCCAAAGACTCCGGCATAGTGGACTGCGACATCAATCTTACCCGCTCCAAGATGCAGGGCTTCAAGGTCAATCTGGAGGGCTCCACAAACTCCACTGGTTTGATAGGGATCTCGCCACAGGTCAGCTACTACCACAAGAACATATTCCATGGCGGGCAATGGCTCAATCTGGGATTCCTGGGCAATTTCCAGTTCAAGTACGATGACAATAACGTCAAATCCAATGAATTCGGTGTCTCGGCCGGTCTGAGTTTCCCTGAATTTCTCGGTCTGCCGAATTCCATGTTCAAGGGGCCGTCGGTTCCCCGCACCGAAATCAACGCTTCATATAATTACCAGAATCGCCCTGAATACACGAGAAATATGATCTCGACTTCTTTCGGTTACTCCGGCTCGCTGCGTAACGGAAAGTTCTTCTATCAATTCTATCCGATCCAGACGAAAATCGTCAGGCTCACGAACCTCGATCAGAATTTCTACACCACACTGACCGGCAATCCATTTCTTCGTGACGCCTACCAGAACCACTTCGATGTCGGTTCCGGGCTCGTGGCGTACTACACGACCAGCACGGCGTTGGTGCCCAAGGAGACTTATGAATATGCCCGCCTTCAGCTCGATGCCTCCGGCAATGTCCTGAGCCTGTTCAACGAGACCATGGGGAAGGATGAATATGGTTCCAGGCTTATCTGGAACACTCCATATTCCCAGTACATCCGTACAGAGCTCACTCTCGGCAAGACCTTTGTCTTCGGCAAGAACGGTGGTCAGGCATTGGCCATGCGCCTGCTTGGCGGTGTCGGTTACGCCTATGGCAACTCATCCACACTTCCGTTCGAGAAACAATTCTACAGCGGCGGAGCCAACAGCATGCGTGGCTGGCAGGCCCGTGCCTTGGGCCCGGGTAACTCCAAAGCCGACACAACGTTCGTGATTCCAAGTCAGACCGGTGACGTAAAACTGGAAGCCAATCTTGAGTACCGTTTCCTGATGTTCTGGAAGCTGTGCGGAGCCGTCTTTACGGATGTCGGCAACATCTGGACCCTGAAAGAGACCGACGGAGATGACGGTTCCCATACCCATTTCGACCTCAGGAACCTCTCAGCCAGTCTGGCCGCCGACTGGGGTCTTGGACTCCGGGTTGATCTGAATTTCCTGATTCTCCGTTTAGACATGGGAATGAAGGTCTATGATCCGTCCCTGGACACCGACCGTTGGCGCGCCCCGTCCAAATGGCTGAAGAAAGACGGCTACTCCCTCCATTTCGGCGTCGGATACCCATTCTAAACAAGTCGTCTCGACGCATCGGCGCTTCGACAAGCCCAGCGACTGGAATACTTCTACGGATTCCGCAACCGGAATCAAGCGTACTGTTTAGACCAAATCAAGATTTCAATTTCAATGCGCAGACGTTCTCAACGTGCTGGGTGTGAGGGAACATGTCTACGGGCTGGACAGCCGTGATCTCGTACTTCTCGGCGAAAAGGGCCAGGTCACGGGCCTGTGAGGCCGGATTGCAGCTGACATAGACCATACGGGCAGGGGAGGCCTCAAGGATGACCTTGGCCACATCTGGATGAATGCCGGCACGAGGAGGATCCAGAATGATAACGTCAGGCTGACCGTGCTTCTTGATGAAATCTCGGCTCAGGACATCCTTCATGTCTCCGGCGAAGAACTCGCAATTCGTGATGCCGTTCGCGGAAGCGTTCACCTTGGCGTCCTCGATAGCCTCAGGGACATATTCAATACCTATCACCTTTGCCGCCTTGCCGGAGACAAACTGAGCGATAGTGCCGGTTCCGGTGTAAAGGTCATAGACAACCTCTTTGCCGGTCAGCTCAGCGAAATCCCTTGCGACTGAATAGAGTTTGTACGCCTGCTCGGAATTAGTCTGGTAGAACGACTTAGGACCAATTCGGAAAGTCAGCCCCTCCATAGTCTCACGGATGGTCGGCTCACCTTTGTAGAGAATGCACTCCTGATCGCCTATCGAATCATTCAACTTATTGTTGATGATGTAGTAAAGCGAAGTGATCTGAGGGAACGCTTCAGCGATGGCGTCGAGCATTTTCTCCCGATCCTCACGATTCTCGTAGAAGAAACACGTGATCACCATCAGGTCACCGGTGTCGGTGGTGCGGATGAACATATTCCTGACATAACCCACGTTCTGGCGGATGTCGAAGAAGTCAAGACCGTTATCGACAGCATATTTCTTGATGAAAAGCCTGATGTCATTTGACGGGTCTTTTTGCAGGTAGCAACGCTTGATGTCCAACACTTTGTCAAAGAATTTGCCTACATGGAATCCAAGCCCCATGCGGTCGCTCTCCAGTACGTTTTCGATGTCCTCGTCCTTCAGCAGCCATCTCTTTGACGAGAAGGTGAACTCCAACTTGTTGCGATAGTACTGGATCTTGTCGGACGGGATTGTCGGACGGATCTCCGGCACGTTCAGATGGCCGATCCGCACCAGCTGGTCATAAACCTGCTGACGCTTGGCCTCAAGCTGCATCGGATAGGGGAGAGGCTGCCATTTGCACCCTCCACAGACTCCGAAATGCTCGCAGAATGGCTCCAGACGATCCTTTGATGGTGTGACGATCCTCTCCATGAATCCCTCATAGTAATTCTTGCTCTTTTTGGTGACACGGATGTCTACCACATCACCAGGAACGGCAAACGGCACGAAGACCACGACTCCGTTCCAATGCGTAAGAGCCTTGCCCTCAGCGGCACAAGCCTCTATGGTAATGTTCTCCAACAGGAGATCGACTCTTTTCCTTCCCATAAATATTTCCACTCAGCCGCAACCGGCTTTATAATATTAATTATCAAACTCATGGAACAGAGACTGGGAGATGTTGATCATGAAATCCCCCATGGCCTCAAGCTCCGCCAACATGTCAAGATAATAGTTGATAGACAGGAACTTGTCAGCCCCTTTCTCTATCTGGAGGATGCCCTCGTCCCTAAGCGTGTCTCGTGTCTCATTGATGACATCCTCGGCCTTGTAGGCGTTGCTGATGTCCATAAGCTTACCTTCAGCGGCTGACCTCATGTTTGAGACCATCACGGAAAAGGCTTGGTTGACCTTGCCAATCAACAAGTTGAGTTTGCTGATAGTCTCATCGTCAAAATCAAGCTTATGGACATGCAGTCGGTTCAGCAGACGGCTGATGTTCTCGCAACTGTCTCCCAAACTCTCCAACTCACTAATCACACGATAGATAACCTTTACCTCACGCGCCTCGTGATCGTTCATGGACTCAGATGTGAGACTATTCAGGAAAGCAGCGATCTCATATTCAAATCTGTCCGTAACCTCCTCGCACTTCACAAGTTTCTGTCTGTATTCCTCAAACTTGTCCGGATCTTTCTCATTCAAAGCAAGTTTGACATTCTGAAAACCACCTTGCGCCGTAGTGGCGAAATTTACAGCCTCCTTGTACGCCTGCTCAATCGAGATGGAAGGAGTTCCGAAAAGCCGGCCTTTTCCAATGAATTTCAGGTGGAAGTCTCCCTTTTCCGGATCCGGTTCTTTTATCCACATGGTCAGCAGATTGGCGAACGGCTTGCGGAACCAAACCAAAACCAATGTCGAAATCGCATTGAATAAGGTATGGACGCAGGCTATACCGAAGACATCTGTCATCCGCGAATCAAGTCCGAACAAGGACACAAGTCCAAGATTGATCTTAATGAATATGTTAAAGAAGATCAACACAAAGACAGCCCCGGCCACATTGAAGACAGTGTGGGCGAGTGCGGCTCTGCGGGCCTGAACTCCGGCGCCGCTGGCAGCGATATTGGCTCCGATTGTGGTACCGATGTTCTCTCCAAGAACCATCGCGGCGGCCATCGGAAACGGCAGCCAGCCGAGGTAGGCAAGCACCATCGTAAGGACAACAGTGACGCTGGAAGACTGGAGGAGGAAAGTGATTACAACACCTATAAGCATGAATATCAGCACTGAGCCAACTCCATGCGAGGCAAGCCCGGAGATGTAAGCGGCGACTTGCGGAACAGTGTCAATCGCTGGTATTGAGGACTTTATGTAGATCAATCCAACGAAAACCAATGACAGTCCCAAAACGGCCTGGCCGATGTTCTTGATCAGCGATTTCTTCAGAAGCGTCATGACAAAACCGGCGCCGAGCAGCACAAAAGCAAGAACGGTCACGTCAAGCCAGAACCCTGTAGCCGCTATAATCCAAGCAGTTATGGTAGTACCGATGTTGGCTCCCATAATCACGCAGATGCCTTGCTTTAGAGATAGGGTAGCGACGCTGACAAGGCTGGCCACCAAGATTGTCGTGGCGCTTGAAGACTGGACAACGGCCGTGATTCCGGCTCCGGAAAGGATCTGTTTGAACGGAGTTCCAGATGTCATCCATTTCTCAAAACGCCTGAGTCGGTCGCCACAGGCTTTCTGAATCCCGGAACTAAGCATCTCAAGTCCGAAGACAAAGAGCGTCAACGCGCCAAGAAGAGTCAGTATTTGTAGAATCATATCAAAGGATAGTGGTTTATCAAATGGTCAACTTAACATAATCCAAATT
>DJRG01000006.1:240-11603 GCA_002438845.1 Bacteroidales bacterium UBA6366 | reverse complement strand
CAGAGCTTGGTCCATACGGAACACTCATCGTCCATTCTCCCGTTTCAGAATTTTGGGATGACACGGTCTTACCTTTTTTGCCATCATTATCATAGACCGAATAACAATACTGGTTGAGTTCCTTACCGGTCGTGGTCGTGTAGGACATGAATCTGTTGTACTTCTTCGGATCGATGGAGATATATTCAGAAGCCACGCTCACTCCGGACTTGGAATCGGACACAGCGACCCTGACCGCGGCAGGACTCATCCTATAAGACTTGTAATGGTCATTATTCAGGAATTTTATCGGATCAATGACAACCGTAAGGATTCCATCAGCATCACCTGAAACGCTCTTCACCTCAAACGACGTGAGGCTCGCGGCCCTTGTCTGAGGGTAAGTTGCCTGACCGGACACCTGATCCACAGTGATCTTCTGAGCCATGTCGTGAGGCATGACTTCGAACTGAAGGGTGAGATCCTTGATATAGCTGATGTTGCCAACAGTAAAATATACTTCCTCAACCCTGTCTGTGTAGGTCGGGATGTAGGAAATAGACTGGATGCGAGAGTTGAGCCTGTCCTCAAGATCCTTCACGGAATTCTTCAGAGCGGTGAGGTCGGCGCTGATGGCCTGGACACTCTTCTCAAGGTCGGTAACTTTGACGGTCAGGGCATCGACAGCATTCTGAACCTTGGCTACCTTATCATCGATTGTCTTGTTCACCTGAGCTATCTTGTCCGCGATCTCCTTGGTCAACTTGCCCTCAGACGCACTGATAGCGTCGCTGATGGCTTTCTCGTAGGCGGTCTTGATCTCTGTCTTCGCGGCGGCGAGGTCTTTCTGGAGCTGGGCTATGTCCTTGGCGTTGGCATCTATGGCCGTCTTGTTGGCATCAATAGCCTTTTTGTTGGCTTCTATCAATTCCGCCAGCTTGGCATTTGCATTCTTCATGTCCTCCATGTCTTTGGAAAGGACATCAACAAGACCCTCAAGGTAAGTCTTCTGGCTCAACAGCTGGCTCTCAAGGTTGTCCTTCAGAGCCGCAATCTTCGCCTCCGTGGCAGCCACAGTGCTGTAGCCCGTCAACGTCTCGTTGACCCATGACTTAAGCGATGTCTCCAGATCCTTTATCGCCGCCTCAATCGCAGCAGTGTAAGCGCTCTCAATCTCGGTCTTCGCCGTGGAAATGGCAGTGGTGTAGGCTGTGGTTACGGCCTTCACCTGCTCCGAGATCTTGGCATCCAATCCGGAGACGGCCGTCTCGAGATCCTTGGAGAATTTCTCCGTGAGCCTCTTCTCAAGGTCGGTCATAGATTTCTCCAGTCCCTCGACACTACCCTTTATGGACGCGATGTCCTCCTCGATCGCCTTCTGGCTCTCAAGGGTCGAGAATGTCTTCAACGCCCAGTCCTTGGCATCCGCCACACCCTTGTCGGCGTGCTCCTTGGCCTCCTTCAGGCCGTTGTCAACATATTCCCTAAGCTCCGAGATCTTCTTCTCCAACTTGGCATCCTTATCCTGGAGATCCGCGATTGTGTTGTTCACCGCCTCCAGTTTGTTTCCGGTTTCCTTTTTCATGGCATCCAGACTGGCCGCTATCTCCGCCTTGGCCGCAACCAGAGCCGCCATGACCTCCTCCTTGTCCTTCGCGTCGGTTCCCCGTAGCTCTTCAAGGGCTTCCGCAAGGTCAGAGTTTACGGCCTTGATCTTCGACTCGTTCTCGGCGATAGCCTCCTGAAGGTCTCCGGCCGTTCCTTGCAGGGAGGAGATCATTTCCTTGAGATCCTTGTCAGCCTGCTCAAGTTTCGGGAGCGAGGAGTTGATCTGGTCGATCTGGTCGGTCAGACTTTTGATTCTTGTGTTCTCGATCCGATCGAGTTCTTCGTCAATCCGATCGATGTCTTTGTCATAGCAGCCGGCCAAGGTCAGAGCCACGGCGGCGAAAGCGGCTATAATGCTGTTCCTTTTCATAAATATATGGGATTTGATAATATTAGTCTGAGCACGATGGTCCAAAGATAGCGACATCACTCGTAACTTCAAATAGCACAATGTAGTAAATTACATGACTGATCGTAAATTTACCAGCCTTGACAGATATTTACCGGCAAATTTACCACATCGGCATACTCAAAGGCTAAAGAAAGAGATGCGGACAGCAGCATATTCGAATAAATTTTGTAAATTTGAAAAGATTGACGCCTGCGGGCGCGAAACGGACTTTGCTATGGACACGATTCATCAGAGATTTCCCCAGTACGATGAGGCAGGACAGGCTCTCATCGACAAAGCGTACGCCATTGCCGCGGCGGCTTTGGCGGACGAGACACGTGGCAACGGCCATCCATTCATCGAGCATCCGATCAACGTGGCTCTGATCGCGGCAGACGAGATCGGCCTGCCGGCTGACTGTGTGGCGGCGGTGTTTCTTCATGAAGCAACCAGAAAGCATCCGGAGATTGATTTACGATCAATGAGGTCGGTCCCTGAGCATGTCGAAGGGACAGCCCGACAAGGCACATCTTCCCCCGAAACACAGACCCTTCGACAAGCTCAGGGTCCGAAACTGGAAGGCGCTTTCCCGGAGGATGTCTACAAGATGGTGGAGGGGCTGAACAAGATCGCCACAATCAAGCCGAAAGACACCCGCCTGGAGGCCGAGAGCTACAAGAAGCTGATTGTCCAGTACTCGACGGATCCGCGTGTGACCGTGCTCAAGATAGCCGACAGGCTGGAGGTGATGCGGCATCTGGAGATGTTCCCGAAGGCCTCCAGAGAGAAGAAGATTCTGGAGACTCTGATGCTGTACATCCCTCTTGCGCACCAGCTTGGACTCTACAACATCAAGAGCGAAATGGAGGACATCTACTTCCGTTTTGCTGAGCCGGAGCAGTACCGCGCCATCACCAACAAGCTGAAGGCCACGGAAAGAGACCGCATCAGGCTGACCGAGGAGTTCATCGAGCCGCTCAAGAAGACCCTGTCCGACGCCGGAATCCACTATAAGTTGAAGATCAGGACAAAGACCGCATACTCGATCTGGCGGAAGATGCAGAAGCAGAAGGTGCCTTTCGAGGGGGTCTATGATGTCTTCGCCATCCGTTTCATCATCGACTGCGAGCCTGACGCAAAGACGGAGAAAGACCTCTGCTGGAAAGTGTATTCCTACGTGACTGAGGAATATGAAGCCGACACGAAGCGTCTGCGTGACTGGGTGACGAACCCTAAGCCGAACGGCTACGAGTCCCTGCACATTACTGTCAAGAACAAGAGCGGGGCCTACATTGAAGTCCAGATCAGGACCAAGAGGATGGATGACGAGGCGGAGAACGGACAGGCCTCACACTGGTCCTACAAAGGCATCAAGCACGAGGCGCAGTTGGACAAATGGCTGACATCAGTCCGCTACGCCCTTGAGCATCCGCACGAAGGCAGTCCGGACGAGCTTCCGCAGCCGCCTTCCAAGGAGATATTCGTGTTTACCCCGTCGGGTGAATTGAGGATACTGCCGGCAGGCGCCACTGTGTTGGACTTCGCCTTTAATATTCATTCTGGGCTTGGAGTGCGTTGCGCCGGTGGCCGGATCAACGGCAAGGCGGTGTCAATCAGGGAGAAGCTCAAGACTGGAGATGTGGTGGACATCATGTCCGGCAAGAACCAGAAGCCGTCCTCCGACTGGCTGAACTTCGTCGTGACCTCAAAGGCGCGCAACCGCATCAGGCAGGAACTCAATGAGGAGGAATATAAAAAGGCGGCCCAAGGAAAGGAGCTTCTGGGCAGAAGGCTTAAGAACTGGAAACTGGAGTTACCAGACGAGGTGGTTGCCGAGTTGCTGAAAAAGCTCAAGTACGCCACCCTCAACTCGTTCTACGCAGCCATCGCGGACGGGGAGGTTGACGTCAACGATGTCAAGAACTACATTCTGGACAGAGACCGGATCGCTGCCGAAGCCATCGAAGCGGCGAGGGAGGCCGAGGCGGAAAGGATAGAGACAAGGTCCGCGGAATGGGGCAACAGGCATTCATCCGATGACATTCTTGTACTGAACGCCAAAGATCTCAAGGGGTTGGACTATAAGATGTCCAAGTGCTGCCATCCGGTGTTCGGAGACGACGTGTTCGGTTTCGTGACAAGGACAGAGGGCATCAAGATCCACAGGATCTCATGTCCTAACGCGGCGCGTCTGATCAGTGCCTACCCTTACAGGATCCAGAAAGTGAAGTGGGCTGACTCCCCTGCCGGAGGAAGTTTCCAGAGTTCGCTGAAGATCGTGGCGGACATGGAGTCATCGGTCATCGGTCAGATCACAGAGATCGTGAACACATTCAAGGCATCGCTCAGGACATTCAACGTCAATGAGAACCGCCGGAGCGGCACCTACGAGATCACGATGAGGATTTCCGTGCCGTCCAACATGGAATTGGACAAGGTGATCTCGCAGATACGGCTGCTTAAGCATGTGACGAAGGTTTCCAGGGTATGATATAGTCGCTTCGACAAAATAACATAGTCGCTTCGACAAGCTCAGCGACCGAATGGGACGGCTCAGCAACAGGCTCGGTCACTGAGCCAGTCGAAGTGACCGAGCCTGTCGAAGCGGCCGGAGAGATCAATCCTTCCAGACCTTTAAATATTCTTGTAAAGCCCACATCTCGTCACGATAGCGGGCTGCCTCGCTGAAGTCCAGGTCGGCGGCTGACTTTTCCATCCTGCGCTTGTCCTCGGCGATGGTCTTTTGAATCTGCTCCCGGCTCATGGAGCGGATCACCGGATCCTGAAGCACGGCGGCCAGGTCAGCCTTGACGAATCCGTCCACATAGGCCGTGTTTCCTTCCCTCTTGGAATCGTGTCCCAAACCCACAGAGACAGTACCGCGGCCCAGATCACTTGGGTTAGGAATATACGTCGGATTGGAGACCGAATCAGCAGCGCTGACTCTGCCGCTCGGCCCGTTCTTGACACGAGGGTTGACAGCCTTCTCCGGTTCACCGTAGAGTTCGGACACGAGTATATTCCTTTTCACTTCAACCTGCTTAGGGGTGATGTGGTGAAGTTTGTTATATTCAATCTGCTTTGTGCGTCGCCTGTTGGTCTCGCGGATGGTCTGCTCCATCGACTCGGTGATTGTGTCGGCGTACATTATCACAAGCCCGTTGACATTTCTTGCCGCTCGGCCCGCCGTCTGGGTCAATGCCCTTCCGGAGCGCAGGAAGCCCTCCTTGTCAGCATCAAGAATTGCCACAAGCGAGACTGTAGGAATATCCAAACCCTCGCGAAGGAGGTTCACTCCGACCAGCACGTCGAAAAGACCGTTCTTGAAGTCCTCGATGATCTCGACCCTCTCAGCCGTGTCAACATCGGAATGGATGTAGCGCACCCGGATGTCGATCTTGTCCAGATAGTCGGTCAGTTCCTCGGCCATCCTCTTGGTCAGGGTCGTGACGAGAACCCTCTCGTCATTTTCGGCTCTCTTCCGGATCGCCTCCACAAGGTCATCCACCTGATTCTTTGTGGGACGGACCTCGATCGGAGGGTCAAGCAGACCAGTAGGCCGGACAACCTGCTCGACCACAAGCCCGTTGGAGCGTTCCAGCTCATAGTCCGATGGCGTGGCGCTGACATAGACTTTCTGGTCGGTTATGGAATTGAACTCGTCAAAGGTCAGAGGGCGGTTGTCGGAGGCAGCGGGAAGGCGGAAGCCATATTCAATGAGAACAGACTTGCGGGCATGGTCGCCGCCGTACATCGCCCTTATCTGCGGGATCGTGACATGGCTCTCATCGATGAACGTAATGAAGTCTTTCGGGAAGTAGTCAATGAGGCAGAACGGCCTCTGACCGGGCTGGCGACCGTCCAGGTAGCGGGAATAGTTCTCGATTCCCGGACAGTACCCCATCTCCTTTATCATCTCAAGATCGTTCTCAACCCGCTGCTGCAACCTCTTGGCCTCCAACCCTTTGCCAATCTCATTAAAATAGTCGATCTGTTTTTTGAGATCGTCCTGGATCATGCTGACGGCCTTGATGCTGCGCTCCCTTGTGGTCACAAAATTGGTGGCAGGAAAGATCGGAACTTCATCCAGTGACTCAATGTGCGCTCCGGTCAGCGGATCAATCAACGAAAGCGAATCTACTTCATCACCGAAGAACTCGATCCTGACGGCTTCGTCAGAGCCTCCGAGGAACACATCGACTGTGTCTCCACGAACCCTGAACGTTCCTCTTTTGAAATCCACCTCCGTACGGCTGTAGTTGGCATCAACGAGATGATAAAGGAGCCTTGTTAGGCTGCGTTGTTCTCCTCGTTTCACCAGAATCGATTGGGCATGGAAGTCTTCCGGATTTCCGATACCATAAAGGCAGGACACACTGGAGACCACAATCACATCCCTTCTTCCTGACATCAGAGCCGACGCGGCGCTGAGGCGCAGCTTGTCGATCTGGTCATTGATGCTGAGGTCTTTCTCGATGTATGTGTCGGTGGTCGGAAGATAGGCCTCCGGCTGGTAGTAGTCGTAATAGGAGACGAAATATTCAACGGCATTGGACGGGAAGAAGCTTTTGAACTCCCCGTAAAGCTGCGCCGCCAACGTCTTGTTGTGGCTGAGAATCAGCGCCGGCCTTTGGAGTTTTTCTATGACATTGGCCATCGTGAAGGTCTTTCCCGACCCCGTCACCCCCAACAACGTCACATCCCCCACGCCCTGACTAAGCGCGTCACAAAGTCCCTCGATCGCCCCCGGCTGATCCCCCGACGGCTTGTATGGTGATTCCAAACGAAATTTCATGGCTTACCTCCTGCTCCTGTTCACAGTTCGCAAAAATAACAATATCTTTGCAGATAATAAACTACAATGAACATGAGACTGCCTGCTGAATGGGAGAGACAGAGCGGGGTGATGCTCACCTGGCCTGACGAGACGACACCTTGGTACGAACTGGAGAAGGTGCAGGAATGCTATGGACGGATCATCTCTGCGATACTGCGCTTCGAGAAGGTGCTGCTGGTGACTGCCGATGTAGAGGCTGCCACTGGCAGACTCGCTGAGCTGGGGGTGGACACTTCCGCGATCAGTTTTCATGAGTGTCCAATCAACGACACATGGGCGCGCGACCATGGCGGAATCGCTGTCTATGGCGACAAGGGAGAGAAGTACCTCTATGATTTTGTTTTCAACGGCTGGGGGCTCAAGTTCGCATCCAACTTCGACAACGGAATCACCAAGAAGATATTCTTTGACAGGGCTTTCGCCGATGAGGTGATGTGCGTGGACATGCGTCCGTTCGTGCTTGAAGGCGGCAGCATAGACACCGATGGAGCCGGAACCTTGATGGCCACCTCGGAATGCCTTTGCAGCGACAATAGGAATGAATATCTCACCCAGGAGGAGATCGAGGGCGAGCTCAAGCAGGCGTTCGGGCTCAAGCGTGTGCTTTGGGTGGACAGCGGCAGCCTTTCCGGTGACGACACCGACAGCCACATCGACATTCTGGCGCGGTTCTGCAATCCGGAGACCATCGCCTACCTCAAAAGTGATGACCCGGAGGACCCTGACTATGAGTCGTTAATGAATATGGAAGCGCAGCTTCAGTCCTTCCGTACTCTTGACGGGAAGCCATACAGACTCGTGCCTCTTCCTAAGCCGGAGCAGATGTTCCTAGACGACTATCCTCTGCCAGCATCTTATGCGAATTTCCTGATAATCAACGGTGCGGTCCTTGTGCCCGGCACCGGCTCAGAACTTGATGAGATTGTGCTCGCAAGACTCCGGGGAGTGTTTCCAGACAGGGAAGTCATCATCATTGACTGCCGTCCGCTCCTTTCCGGCCACGGCGGCCTCCACTGCGTCACGATGCAACTCCCCGAAGGCTGGCTGGAATAATCAGAATGAATATGACAGCGTCACCCCAAAAGAGTGATAGACCATCTTTTTCGCATGATAAAAGTCATCGAAAGACTGCCCTTCATATTCAAGAGTCCGTAGGGTGGAGTACATGTCAATGTCGTTCAGGGAGTAGCTTAGTCCTATTCCGAGATCATCGAAGTTAAACATCAGCGTCCCTCGGCACTGCCAGAATAGCCAGCGTCCGCCCCAACTATGAACATGCTCGGTAGCCGTCCCACCGGCTTCGTTAGACAAAAGGAGGTCCCTTCCCGAATATGGCACCGCAAAGACAGCGCCCGGCTCGATAAGGCAAAAGACCCTGCATTGCGAAAATTTCAGCAGGTCCGGAGTCTTGAATATTCCCGAAAACAAGAATTTCGGGCCCATCGCCTCCATGTCTAGACTTTCTTCCTCATCACCGGACATCTCGCGCCAGAAATCATATTCCCAATCCGTTATGGCACCGCAAGGCATATTTTCGCCAAGGTAAGCCAGGCCGCAAGACACACCGCCTCCCAAAGCGACATTAGGACTTAGGAAGTGATGCCATGTGATTTCCATCAGGCCATAATGGTTTGTGGACCAGCCCATGTTGAATCGGAACAGATCCGACGTCCTCACAGGTCTACTTTCCCGGTCGACCTTCACTTCCACTTCTCTGGAACGGTTGGTCGCTTCGGCAGGTTCCGTGGCCAGAAAGGACAACAGCACCAGCCCGAAGGCAAAAAAAGGGAAAGGTTTCATATATCCCATGCGTGAATATTCCTAAATTAAGATTGGTTCGTGTCCGCAGGCGGGCAAGTATTTATCGAGAAGGTCGCTGACCTTGATTTTCACGAAGCAGTCCGCGGTGCCGTCTGTACAGCAGTACGACTCGCCTTCCAGGACTTCTTTGTCAAGGACGAATGTCACCTCCTTTGCTGAATCAAGACATGCGCTCAGCACAGTGGTCGCGCCATGCTCGGTCCCGGCGATCTCAAGCAGTTTCACAGCGGAGGCGAAAGACACCCTCGGAATTCCAAGAGCCTGGCCGAAGTCCTTGGTCACGAACGGCTTGTCATCCCTTGTCACATAGAGATAGAACTTGGTCTGCTGCCTGTTGCAAAGGAATATGCTCTTGACGATCCTGCCTCCAAGTCCGGCATTGATGTTCTGGCAGTCCTCCATCGTGATTCCTGGATCGGTGTCCACCCTCTCAAACGGGATTCCCAGTTCCGAGAACATCTCGTAAACCTTCTTCTGCAACGGAGTGGAGAACGTCTCCGGAGCCGTACGCTTTATCTCACTGACGTAAAACATTTAGAATCAACATTTAGCAACTGTGATACTTAGTAATTAAAACCGCTTTTAGTAAGCAATATAAGCAACTTGCCACTCCTTTTAGCTCTCACGAAAGCCTCTATCCACGACAAACCAATCAGAAATCGATCTTCATGTCAAACTGGTCGCAAGCCCCTGTCCTGTGAGCCAAGTGCTTGGTGCTCGGAGAGATGCCGAAGAGCGGGGAATATGTCTTCACCTTCACTGTCTTGCCGTCCGGCATGAACTCCAGAATCCTCAGCCAGCCGTCACCGCCGTTGCCTTCCCAGCCACCACCAGAGATCTGGACGTTGAACATCATCTGGTGTACATTCCTGCCTGCCACATTCTTGTCCACCCTGTAAGCCACCGCATCCTCAAAATCCCCGGGCCTGCCGGTGTGCCCGCAGACAACCAGCACAACATTCGGACATAAGTACACGAACTTGTCCCAGAAATCCTTGCCGGAAGTCTGAGGGGTGATCTTGTACTTAGAATTGCTGGTGTACTCGGCAGAGCGGTGCTTGAGATAGCTGTGAGTCATCGCTATCACCTTATGTTCCTTGTACTTATCACTGCATGCAAGTTCTCTGGCCCAATCCAGCACTTCCGGGCGGGGAGCGAACTCAGTCGTGATGACAAGTATGTCACCCCAGTTCTTGTCGTGAAACTCAAACGCGGCGTTCTCCATGGAGATGTCCCCGTTGCGGTTCGGAAAATCAGTCACGAGGCAGTCTCTCCAGCAGGAGTTGCGCTCGAAAGGAAAATATTCCGGAAGATTAGTCCGACTGTTTTCGGCCTTCTTGTAGCCATAATCATGGTTCCCTCCGGAGATGATGTACGGCACCTTGCCGTCAAGTCTGGCCATTGAACGAGAAGCCGACTCCCACATCTCACGGCTAGTCTGGTTGAGCATCTTGCGGTTCATCGTGATGTTCTCGTTCTGCTCGACCATGTCTCCTGTACAGAGCACCGCCTTGATGTTCAGATGCTCTACATTGTCTGCGATCCAAGCCGTACAAAGCTCAAAGATCGGCTGGTTGATGTCGTACTTTGTATAGCCTTGAGGATCGCCAAGGACAATCATCGAGAATGAATTTTCGTTCTCCAGATTCTGGCGGTCGGCCCTGTGCTGAGCCTGAAGCGGATTCGCCCCTATTGCGAGCAAGCCTAAGACCCAAAAGATCAAGATGTATTTTCTCATACTTTCAATGTTAATGACGCTGCAAAGATATACATTTCCAATGTGGAGGCCAAACATTCCGGCCACCTCCTGAAAGTCTGAGGAAATATTCCTAAATTGCAGGGAATATGGAAAAGATCAGAATATGGTGCGGAGGCGAGGCGCCGCTTCCGACGGTTTATATTCATTCTGTGGCCGGGGACGGGCACAATGTCTGGGAGTCTTGCCGGCGGATCGGCTGCCCGGACTTCAATCTGGTGTCGGTTTACGATTTCGATTTCGAGGACGAGATGACTCCGTGGGCGGCTCCTGCGGTGAGAAAAGGCCAGCCACCGTTCAAAGGAAACGCAGAGAGTCGTCTGGCCGGACTTCTGGGCAGAATCATGCCAGATGTGGAAACACGACTTCCAAAGCAGCCTCTTTACACCGCCTTGGCGGGATACTCATTGGCTGGGCTTTTCGCCCTTTGGAGCGTCTGGAAGGCTGACCGCTTCACCAGAATCGCCTGCGGCTCCGCCTCATTCTGGTACCCAGGATTCATTGAATATGCAGTCTCGCATCCGATGATCCGCCGGCCGGATTTCGTATCGCTCTCGCTCGGGGATAACGAAAGCAACACGAAACATCCTGTCATGAGCCGTGTGGGGATCTGCACGGAACGGATTCTTGGCCTTCTTACCGAACGTGACATCCCGCACTGCTTCGAGATTAATCCAGGCAACCATTTCACAGAGCCAGACCTGCGCCTCGCCAAAGCCATCTCACGAATGCTTGACGGACAGGATTCTATTAATGACCGGCAATGAGGGCGTTGACAGCCACCCGCTGATTCCCAAACAGTTGGAAAATCCGGTCATTCCATCACGACTGGCTGAAAGTCGAAATCCGCGATAATTCAGAATAATACATTTCGCACAGATAATCATCTAACAAGATTTCGGCCCATCCCCACAGAACGCACCGCAACGTGGCTTCAGACTCGCAGGTGTGCGGAAATATTCGCACCTGGA
>DJRG01000006.1:0-181 GCA_002438845.1 Bacteroidales bacterium UBA6366 | reverse complement strand
GAGTGGCAGAACACAGACGCTCAGCATGTTGGGTTTCCAGGTGTGCGGAGTTTTTCACATCTGGGAAAGGACGGTGACCGCTGACGGCACTGCAACGTGGCTTTAGACTCGCAGGTATGCGGAAATATTCGCACCTGGAGTGGCAGAACACAGACGCTCTGTGTTTTCCTGATTTAGGTTG
>DJRG01000027.1 GCA_002438845.1 Bacteroidales bacterium UBA6366 | reverse complement strand
TGATTTTTACGGGCATCGTGATGAAAGGCACATCGTATTTGTACTCGAATGGAAACAGAATCAGTTCAGAACTGACTTCAAGCGGTTCCTTCTTCGAGTAGCAGTAAATCGTCATATCGTCATAGTTGATCTCGATGTTGAAGGCTCTTAGCGCATTGAGTCCCACCACACCGTCCCAATATTCCGGAGGGTAAGGAATATGTGCGCATCCGGCCTTTTCGTATTGAACAGTGCCGATCTTCACGGAATTGTCGTGGCTATATTCCACCGTGTTCTCACCGGACGCACCAAGATTATTGATCGTTTTCCCATTATGAATATGCCCTTGGAGTCTCGGTGAATTGGTGTTCAGAACAAGAGACGACGCTCCTGTATCCACAAGAAAATTCAATGAATCGGACCCGTTTACAAACGCTGTGACATAAATCCGGTTATCCTCAGCAAGGTGAAAAGAGATCTCTCCTTCCGCTTGTCTGTCCACAATCTTCGCATCAATGTTCAAATAGATCAATACGGAAAATGTGCACAACAAAATCCTAAAATGCCTCATAGTCAGTATGTTTTTTTATGTAAAATTATCTGTTTTTTATGAGAAAAACAATAGATTTGTTTATGTGCACAATGATGGGAGCAAAAACCAACTATAACGCTCCAGTCGATGACAAAAACGCATACGATGGCGCATTATATGGAGAAAATGCAACCGTCATGGTCTTAGAATATTTTCGGGTAACATTATGAATCGATTTCGTTGCCGTTGAATGTCAAATGGGTCTCAACGGCGACACTTATGCCCCTTTTTGTTGCCAGAGAGGTATTTGTGTCACTCTTGGGAAGCGATTAAACCTTTTAATGTCGCCGAACCATTCGGTCATAGAGCTTGTGGTTTAATATCACCACAAATCACTGTCGGTCGCTGAGCTTGTCGAAGCGCCCGCTCTGATTACTTCGCTTTTGTAAAAGTTAGTTTTGAGGTAATTTTCGCTTTCCCATAAGTTAAAAACGCTTTGAAGTTAGCTTTTCCTAAAGCGAGTAATAAAAGAAGTGTCAGTAACCTTGCGGTTGACGACACCGAAATCGGCTCCTGGGCACGAATCCCGTTTGGATGTTCGGTTTCCTTTATTGATTATTGTACTAAACTTGAGTCAACGCTAAGGCCCTATAACGCGCCAAAACTGATGATTTTTGTTAGTTTTGGCGCACTTTCAGCCTTGAAAACACGCCAAATCTCTCGATTTTTCATCGATTTGGCGCGTTATAGATTGTTTTTCGGGAATATTATCAGCCGTATAGTGTATGTTTAGTGGCGCAAAAAAACGGACATAATGATCCTGTCAATGACAAAATAGTGTACGACGGCAGCATTTTCTCTATATAATGCTGTCGTTGTGATCAAAGAAAGTTCTCGTGCAACTTTTTTGAGTGATTCCGTTTCCTTATTTGAAAGAAAATTTACTATATTTGCAGAAACGGGAAGGGTTCCGCCGGAAAAGGGCGGGACTCCGTTTTAATGTTATGGCCTCGAAAGGGGGCAGGTGGAGGGCAATGGCCGCTCATTGTTAAGTAAATTGTTTGCCTACAAGTGATTGCCCGCTTGTTGGTGCAAGGGAACATAGAAAGTCGATCACAGTGTACAAGGTGATACATGCTGGTTGTTTTTGTGTTAACTTAGATTAATTAGGAACATAATTGGTTTCATTATGGCTGAAATTCATTATATGACCCAGGAAGGGTTGGATAAGCTGAAGAAGGACCTCGCCGACGCGTTGGCGCAGCGTCCTGTCATCTCTGCGGCCATCGCGGAGGCAAGGGAAAAGGGAGACCTCTCCGAGAATGCTGAATATGACGCGGCGCGTGACGCCCAGGGACTGCTGGAGGTCAAGATCGCCAAGCTCAAGGATCTCGTGGCCAACGCCAAGGTCATCGACGAGTCCAAGATCGGCACGGACAAGGTTCAGATCATGAACAAGGTCAAGGTGGAGAACCTCGCTGCCAAGCAGGTGATGGAATTCACCATTGTCGGCGAGACCGAGGCGGATTTCGCCCACGGGAAGCTCGCTTCGACCACTCCTATCGCCAAGGCTTTGATAGGTCACTCGAAAGGTGAGATCGTGGACGCCAAGGTGCCGTCCGGAGTCATCAAGTTCAAGATTCTCGACATCACACTCTAAGACGATGGCTACGATATTCACGAAAATCGCAAAAGGGGAGATTCCTTCATTCAAGGTGGCCGAGAGCGATGAGTTCTACGCCTTTCTGGACATAAGCCCTCTTGCGAAAGGGCATACTCTTGTCATCCCGAAGAACGTCGAGGATGACTACATCTTCCATCTGGACGAGAAGACCTACGAAGGGTTGTGGGCGTTTGCCCGCAAGGTGGCGATAGCCATCAAGGCCGCCGTGCCTTGCCAGAGGGTTGGAGTCTGTGTGTTGGGTATGGAAGTGCCTCACACCCACATCCATCTGGTGCCGCTCCAGACCGAGGCCGACATGGACATCAAGAAAAAGCGTCTGGAGGTCTCACCTGAGGAAAACAAGGCGATAGCCGAAGCTATATTCAATGAATATGAAAAATTGTAGAAACTTACTTCTTGCGGCAGCCGTTCTGGTCGCCGCGTCTTCGTGCTCGGATAAGGCTCAGATCAAAGGAACACTCACCGGTGCTCCTGACACTCAGGTGATTTTAAAACAACTCAGCGGCAACTCGCTTGTGGCGTTGGACACAGTCAAGACGGATGCGAAAGGAGCATATTCATGCAGGATTGATGTCCTTAAGGGACAGCCGCAGTTCGTCTATCTCTTCAAGGGGGACACCAAGATCGCCTCTCTGCTTTTGCAGAAAGGTGACAACGTGAAGGTGACTTCCGACACACTCGGAAAGTACTCCGTGGAAGGTTCCGCCGAGAGCGAGAAGCTTCGCCGGACGGAGGAGGACTTCGCTGCGTTCATGGACAGGTTCGCCTCGGATGCCGCCAAAGGCGACAATGCGGCGGCTTCGAAGGATTACATTGAATACTACCGCCAGTGCGTGAAGTACATCATCGAGAATTCCAAATCGCTGACGGCCATCCCGGTTCTGTACCAGAAGGTCAACGAGAACTTCCCTATTTTCAGTCAGACCACTGACGCTATTCTGTTCAAGAATGTTCATGAC
The DNA here is from genome assembly GCA_002438845.1 of Bacteroidales bacterium UBA6366. GTDB lineage: Bacteria > Bacteroidota > Bacteroidia > Bacteroidales > UBA932 > Cryptobacteroides. The sequence goes on along the minus strand of DJRG01000027.1, from coordinate 55,109 downwards.
TCGTTGATGACGGTCTATCCTGATTCGAAGTATGTGGCGGCGCTGAAGAAAGAAGCCGAGAAGAGATTCAATATATTCAATCTCAGCCAACAGGTTCAGAACGCTCAGGAGAGCACTTACCCTGATTTGAACCTTCCGTCTGTGGACGGGGCCAAGGTCAGGTTGAGCGAGGTGAAGTCAAAGGTCGTTCTGGTCTATTTCTGGCAAGCCGCCGACGCCGCTCAGAAGATGTTCAATCAGGATGTGCTTCTGCCGTTCTACAAGGAGTATCATTCCAAGGGACTGGAGATATATTCAGTGTCCCTTGACACCGACAAGGGTGTGTGGGCGAGCGCCGTGAAGAGCCAGAGGCTTCCGTGGATCAATGTGTGCGACGGACTTGGCGCCGCTTCGCAGGCAGCCGTGCTCTACAACATCAACCGTGGACTGCCTGTGGCCTATGTGATCGCTGACGGAACCCTAAGTTCCGAGACTATCAAGAATGACAAGGATCTTCGCAGGGTTGTCGCTTCAAAACTTTAATTTTCAAGAATATGGCAGAGGCTGACCACGTTGAATCGGGCCAGCCTCGTTTTACCTTTTAACAACATGACCAGAAAGACAAGAGTAAGATTCGCTCCGTCGCCGACCGGCCCGCTGCACATGGGCGGAGTCCGCACGGCTCTCTATAACTACCTCTACGCCAAGCAGCGCGGGGGTGATTTCATCATCAGAATCGAGGACACAGACTCCCACAGGTTCGTCCCCGGGGCCGAGGAATATATCATCGAGGCCCTGAACTGGTGCGGAATCATACCTGACGAAGGCGTGGATGAGAACGGAAAGGTTGTCGAGACCCCTTCCGAGCGCCATCCTCACGCTCCTTACCGTCAGAGCCAGAGGCGCGGAATCTATCGCAAGTACGCTGAGCAGTTGATAGAGAATGGCTACGCCTACTATGCCTTCGACTCTTCCGAGGCTCTTGAGAAAGCCCGCGCCGAGGCCGAGGCTTCCGGCCAGACCTTCATCTACAACCAGGTGACCAGAATGAAGATGCGCAACTCGCTGACCCTTCCCCAGGATGAGGTCAAGAGGTTGCTTGAGGAGACTTCCGACTGGACGGTGCGCTTTATGATGCCTACTGACACGGTCGTGAAGATGGACGATCTGATCCGTGGCCACATCGAGGTGAACACCGACACTCTCGACGACAAGGTACTGTGGAAGAGGGCCGACGAACTGCCTACCTATCATCTCGCCAACATCGTGGACGATCACCTCATGGAGATCACCGAGGTCATCAGAGGAGAGGAATGGCTTCCGTCCCTGCCGCTCCACTACATGCTTTACAAGGCTTTCGGTTGGGAGGACACGATGCCTCGCTTCGCCCACCTGTCCCTGCTTCTGAAGCCGGACGGTAAGGGTAAGCTCAGCAAACGTGATGGTGACAAACTTGGATTCCCTGTCTTCCCGCTCAAGTGGGTGAACGCCCAGGGAGAGGTCTCCAGAGGCTACCGTGAGGACGGCTACTTCCCGGAGGCTTTCGTGAATCTGCTGGCATTCCTGGGCTGGAACCCAGGCGACGACCGCGAGATGTTCACGATGGACGAGCTGATCAAGGCTTTCTCCCTCGACCGTATCGTCAAGTCCGGAGCCCGCTTCAATCCGGAGAAGGCCCGCTGGTATAACAAGGAATATCTCCGCCTCAAATCCGACGAGGAACTCGCTTCGCTGTTCGTACCTGTTCTTGAGGAACATGGAATGAAGGTTGTCGAGAGCCCTGATCGCGCCAAGGCCGCCGGGGCTGAGGCCAACGAATCGGGTGCCTATCTGAACAAGCACATATTCACAAAAGGTTACGTTCAGAATGTGGTTTCGTTCATCAAGGAGAGAGCCACTTTCGTGAAGGATTTCTGGACAATCGCTTCGTATTTGTTCGTCTCTCCGCAGGATTTCGAGAAGTACGGAATCAAGGCCGGAGCCGCCGTGGAGCCACAGAGTAACGATCCGCGCCGTCAGGTCGATCCCCGTGCGAAGGTCTATGACGATGCCGCCACCGCACCGTTCCTCGCCAAGGACGTGGACAAGTTCTGGAAGCCGGAGGTCGCTGAATATGTCGCCAAGGTCGCTTCCTTTGTCAATGAATATGCCGGAGAATGGACTGTCCCAGCCTTCGAAAAGGCTCTTGAGGACTTCATCCGAGGCAACGAATGGCCGATGGGCAAGGTGATGAACGCCACCCGTCTGACCCTCGCCGGAGCCGCCAGCGGTCTGGGCATCGCAGACATTATCGTCCGCATAGGCAAGCCCGAAACCCTCGCCCGCATCGCCTACGCCACCACCCGTCTGGCGTAAGCCTGGCGTTGCTTCTGATGACAAGTCAGTAGCCGGTTTGCTTACAGTGGCACGACCCTTAGATACAGCCTGTAAGCCTCCCGCTTTAAGAAATCGCTTTGTCCGGTGAAACACCCTTTCGCCGGACAAAGTGCGTATTATAGTTTGTTTGTCCGGCCAATGGGCATTTCTCCGGATAAAATATGTGTTTATTTCTTGTCAAGTCTGACAGTTCAGGTCGCTGAGCTTGTCGAAGCGACTGTTTTCCCTCAATGAGGGAAAATTCCCTATATTTTCTTCCCTCAATAAGGGAATTTTGCTATCTTTGTGCGAAATCTAAACAAATTCATGCCGTTATGATTGACACACAACTTAATGAATATATGATGGAGATGCTGGGGAAAACTCCAACGGAGTTTCATCGGTATCTTTATCAGGATATTCCCTGGGAGGCGCAGCTTGTCGGGATCACGGGTGCGAGAGGAATCGGAAAGTCTACGATGATAAGGCAGTATATTGTTGAAAATCAAGATAAAGGACGATTTATTTATGTCTCGGCTGACCACACATATTTCGCTGACCATAGACTATCCGATCTGGCGGACGAGTTTGTCAAGGATGGGGGTACACATCTGTTCATCGATGAGGTCCATAAGTATAGTGATTGGTCACGGGAGCTGAAGCAGATTTATGATGTTCATTCGGATTTGCATGTGGTGTTCACCGGTTCTTCTATTTTGGATATCGAGGACGGTGCCGCTGATCTGAGCCGTCGCGCGCTTGTCTATCCTATGAGCGGACTCTCGTTCAGAGAGTATCTGAAATTCTTTCACAAAATTGACACACCAACATATTCATTGGATGAGATACTTGCCGGAAAAGGAGAGATTCCAGGTGTCGAGCATCCGTTGCCATATTTCCGTGAATATTTGAAGAAGGGCTATTATCCTTTTTCGGGTGAGATAGGATTCGAGATGCGTTTGCAACAGGTTGTGTCGCGGACGATTGAGTCGGACATCGCACAGCACGCCAACCTTAAGGCTTCCACCGCCCGCAAGTTGAAGAAGATGCTTGCCATCATAGCTTCGTTGGCACCTTACAAGCCAAGCATGGAGAAATTGGCGGTAGAGATAGGGGTGAGCAAGAACAATGTTCCTGAATATCTGACATATCTGGAAAAGACTGGCCTTATCGGCCAGCTGAGAGATGATACCGGGGGACTTCGTGGGCTTGGCAAAGTTGAGAAAGTTTATATCGATAATCCGAATCTGATGTATGCCCTGTCCGGAAGTTCTGTTGACATCGGTAATGTTCGGGAGACATTTTTCTATAATCAGACGAAGGTCCGTAACGAGGTCATCTCGTCAAAAGAATCTGATTTCGTAATCGGTAAAAACACCTTTGAGATAGGTGGCCGAAAAAAGGGTCAAAAACAGATAGAGGGAATAAATGGAGGCATAGTCGTGAAAGATGACATTGAATATGCCAACGGCAACGTCATTCCGCTCTGGCACTTCGGGCTCAATTATTAGAGTCATTTTCCCAAATAATATTCGTGTAATGGATAAATAATGCCATTTTTATCCACTACGAATGATTAATTGAATAGATTGTGCATCAGGTAGTAGGGGGAATCTTGCATAATTTATTCACTGATGGCTAAATTTGTAAACAAATAACAATTAGATTTATGGCAAAGGGTTTCGGGAACACATGGTGGGGGAGCAGGTGGCTGCTTTCGCTGACGCACATCGACTATGAGAACAGGATTCCGCGCGGGGCGACATACGCCCGCACAGGTGCGGTGAGGGAGATCAAGATCAAGGGGAATGTCATCAGCGCGAAGGTGAAGGGAAGACGGCCACGGGCATATTCAGTGACCATCATTGTGCCACCGTTTTTTCCGGAGGATGTGGAGAAGCTCCTTCAGGGGATTATGGAGAGGCCGGACATCGTCTCGAAACTGCTTAAGCATGAGCTGGATCCGGAGGTTATGGACATCGCTTCGGAGTGTGGGCTCAGGATATTCCCGGAGAAATGGACTGACTTCAAGATGCAGTGCAGCTGCCCGGACTGGGCAGTGCCATGCAAACATCTGGCTGCTGTCATCTACATGATGAGCAGGGAGATCGACAACAATCCATTCCTTGTCTTTACGATCCACAATGTGGATTTGCTGGAGGAGCTTAAGAAACGTGGGGTTACGGTGGATGAAGCCGCGAAGACAGCCACCGTACCATCGATCAAAGACGTTATCGAGCTAAGAAAATCGGTCAAGGAGGTAAATAAGGATGCACCTGAGTTCAATAGAGTTAACTTCTCGCGCCTTTCGGACAGGCTGGATGTCCTCCTGATGCTGCTTCCGCCAAACCCGACATTCGATTTGAGCGGTGACTTCAAGGAACAGTACTCATCGCAGATGCGGAAAGTCAGCGGCAACGCGGTCAAATTCTTTGAGGGGAAACTCACTTCGGAGAGGCTTTTCCCGCCTCGGATGCTTTCCAGTGAATGTTCTGAATATGCTCTGTCTGGTGATTCCACCGTGTCACTGGAGGCCGATCCGCTTTTGAATTGGAGTATGAACTATTCGCCTGACGGTGAAGAATTCGCTGAAGCGGACGAGAATGCCGTCCTGCGTGAGTTAGTTGGCATCAATCCGGATTTCATTCCGGATTATTCCCCAAGCGTGGCTGCCTTGCATCAAGGATTTTTGGCATCTATGCACTTGATGGCCAACGGAGACATCGCACCGCAGGTGGTCCGGTTGACGGATGGAAATTATGCCGTGAGGTGGGTTCCTTGCACTGTGGATCCTGAGGTGACATCTCTGATGGAGTCTTTGGATGCCATCATCCCGGACACGATGATCCGGTTCAAGGTCGGGAAGTCAGCCAAATACGTGAAGAACAAGGCCGAAATTTTGGTCTCGTACCTTTTGGGCAAACTCGTTCCGGAACTCAGCCTTGCTTCGCACAGACCCATCACGGGATTATTCTTTGACAATGAGCGCTATGCCTTCGACCAGCCGGGCGAGCGGGAGATTCCGGGGAGCGTTTCCGCATGGCTGTCGTCATATTCAATACGCCAATCTCGTTTCGTGCCGGTGCTTACTGTTGATGAGAATGTGGATGGGATGTTCTACGTGAATCTTGGGGTCGAGGATGCCGAGGCTCCGGAGAAGTGGATAACTCCATTATCTGAAATCCTCACCAAGGACGAATTTGCGCAGTCGCGGCTTGCGATTCTGAAGGCGTTCACGGATCTTTCTGTCATTATCCCTGAGGTGGGACGCTATATCGCCAGGAAGGCGACACCAGCGTTGAGGTATTCATTGGATGAGTTTGTGCCGCTTCTGATGAGGATTATTCCAGCGATCAAGCTGCTGGGTGTCAAAGTGTTCCTTCCAAAATCGTTGGAAAGTCTCATAAGGCCGAAGCCGACGCTGAAACTGAAAAAGAAAGTGGACAGCTCGCTGACCTGCATCCGTCTTGCGGATCTGTTTGAGTTCGAGTGGGAAGTCGCTTTGGGCGATGAGGTGGTCTCTGCCGAAGAGTTCCACAGGCTTCTCGGACAGGCTGGAAAACTGTTGAAATTCAAGGGGCAGTACATCTACACCTCTCCGGAGGATTTGGAAAAGGTCAACAAGGCTATCGCTGGAATGGGAAATGTCAGCCCCGGCGAGATGCTTCAGGCTGCCATCCTCGGAGAATATGATTCCGCCCCGATTGTCCTTTCCGAAGAGGCTAAGGAACTTATAGAAAGATTTACCAAAGAAGAAGAAATCCCTGTGCCGGATGGAGTCAAGGCCGAGTTGCGCCCTTACCAGAAGCGTGGATATTCATGGCTCTACAGGAATTTGCGAGTCGGGTTCGGCTCTATTCTGGCTGATGACATGGGACTTGGCAAGACGCTTCAGACCATCACTCTGCTTCAAAAGATGAAAGATGAAGGTGTGCTGAGTGAGAAGCCTGCGCTTGTGGTCGTGCCTACGGGACTTCTCTCCAACTGGCAGGCAGAGATTTCTCGTTTCGCTCCTGAACTGACCTCGTTCATTTATCACGGCACCGGGAGGCGGGGGCCAGAAGGACGTGTGGATATACTCCTCACAACCTACGGGGTGCTTCGCTCGGATCTGAAGATATTCGCGAAAGTCAAGTGGAGCGTGATGGTGATCGACGAGGCGCAGAACATCAAGAATCCAGCCGCGATCCAGAGCAAGGCCGTCCGTTCCGTGACCGCTGACACGAAAATCGCGCTCAGCGGCACTCCTGTCGAGAACCGCCTGACCGAGTTCTGGAGCATAATGGATTATGCGAACAGCGGTTACCTCGGCAACCTCAAATCCTTCAAGAGTGAATATGCCAACCCGATTCAGTTGTACAACGATGAGGAGTGCGCTGCAAGGTTCCGCAAGGTGACTTCACCATTCATGATGCGAAGGATGAAGACCGATAAAACCGTCATCAGTGACCTTCCGGACAAGGTGGAGATTAATGAATATTCAGCCTTGTCTCCTGAGCAGGCTGCTCTGTACCACAAGACTCTGGATGCCGCTATGGCTGAGATCGAGGGCAAGGATACTTCAGACAGCGCCGCTTTGTTTGAAAGGCAAGGACTTATCCTTCAGATGATTCTGGCGTTGAAGCAAATCTGCAATCATCCAGCGCAATACCTTAAGAACGGAAATTTGTCTCCATCGCTTTCGGGCAAGGTGGAGATGCTGCTCGACCGGCTTGACGGAATCGTGGACGCCGGAGAAAAGGTGCTGGTCTTCACCCAGTTCAAGGAGATGGGCGAGATGCTCGTGAAGTTTGTCACCGACCGTATGGGCAAGGCTCCGATGTTCTATCACGGAGGTTGCTCGGTCAAGCAGCGCAACGAGATGGTGTCCCGTTTCCAGAACGGAAAAGAGGACAAAATATTCATCCTGTCATTGAAGGCCGCCGGAACCGGACTGAACCTGACCGCCGCCTCCCACGTGATCCATTTCGACCTTTGGTGGAATCCTGCCGTGGAGGCCCAGGCCACCGACCGAGCCTACCGCATCGGCCAGAACAAGAACGTGATGGTGCACCGTTTCATCACCAAGGACACCTTCGAGGAAAGAATAGATGAGATGATCCAGCGCAAGAAGCATCTCGCCGAAATGACCGTCTCCACAGGTGAAAGCTGGATCGGCAAACTCAGCAACAAGGAACTCCGCGACATTTTCGGGTAGTACTCTTTGCAGGGTGCCCTACACCTGCTCCTTTTCAGAGCGGTCGGCGCGTTTGATGGCGGGGATGCGCTCCAGTTCGGCGAGGTTCTGGCCGTGCTCTACCGCAAGGACTGGTTTCTTGTCCGGGTCGAAATGGAAGCGCTTGACGTTGTCGGAGGTGTTGTAGCCGATGATCTTCACCTTGCCGGTGAGGTTGATCTCGTCCTCGGGCTCGGGCAGGGACTGCCTTTCGAACGTGAAATCCTTTCCGATCAGGATAATGTTGCCGAGATCGGCTCGGGCTATCTTTCTCAAGTCATTGACTTTGAACCCTGTGGCGATGGCGGTGATCTGAATCCTGTCTCCGATTTCAGGGTCGGTCATCCAGACGAGACCGGTCTTGAACTTCTTGACATTGCCGGTATATTCAGAGATCTTGTGGTTGATCTCGGAAAGGTCATCCATCGTGAGGCCCTTGTCGTTCTTGCCGCAGGTGATGTTTATGAGCAGACTTTTGGCTGTCTTGAGGTCGAAGTCATTCAGGAGGGGGGACTGTAGCGCCCCCTTGACGGCGTCCTCGATCCTGTTTTTCCCGGTGCCTGTGCCGCAACCCATCAGGGCCATGCCGCTGTTGCGCATCATGGTCTTGATGTCCTCGAAATCCACATTGATGTAGCCCGGGCGGCTGATGATCTCGGTGATGCCCTTCACGGCCGTGGAGAGGACCTCGTCCGCTTTCGGGAACGCCTCATGCACCAGATGGCTGCCGAAGAAATCGTAGAGTTTCTCGTTGTTGATGATCAGGAGGCTGTCCACATTCTTCACCAGCTCATGGATGCCGTCGATGGCACGGGACATCGCATTCTCTCCCTCGTTCTCAAACGGAAGGGTTACCACCCCGACGGTCAGAACGCCCTTGTCCTTGGCCATCTTGGCGATGATGGGAGCGGCCCCAGTGCCTGTGCCTCCTCCCATTCCTGCGGTAATGAAGAGCATCTGTGTGTCTTCACCAAGGACCACCTTCTCAATCTGATCGTGCGCTTCGAGAGCGGCTTTACGGCCCTTGGCCGGATCGGTTCCGGCGCCGAGGGCGTTCTCTCCGATGTGGATCTTGACAGGAACAGGACTCCCGTCAAGGGCCTGCCGGTCGGTGTTGCAGACAATGAAGCTGCAACCTTCCACCTTTTCCCTGAACATGTAGTTCACCGCATTGCAGCCGCCGCCACCCACGCCGATCACCTTGATCATCGACTGGATAGGTGTCATGAACGGGCTGACCTCAGCCACATCAATGTCGAAATTGTCAATAATGTCTCCCATAACCTGTCTGTTAAACTTCCTCGTCGTTCATGTCGTTGTACAGTTCTCCTACCGTTTCCCCGACCTTGCCCAGAATGTGTTTTGTCCAAGTGAAATTGAACAGCTTCCGGTGCTCTTTCTTTTCCTTTCTCTCTTTCCGTTTCTTGGCCTCATATTCCTTGATCTCCTCGTCTGTCGGCTTGTCGAACACTCCTGGCCCCTCGTCCTCATCCTGTGTGGCCGCGACAGAGGCTTCTATAGCGGGATGCTCAATTGCGGAATATGGGTCATATTCAGTCTCCGGAGCCCCATCGCGAGGCTCTTCCCTCTGTGTAGGAGCCGCGCTCTCGGTCTCTTCCATGGGTGCGATTGCTTCCGGTTCTTTCCCGATGGACTCAGTTTCCTTTGGAGCCGTGACCGCGGCATCCTTCGTGGCGACCGGTTTGACCACCCTTGCCGTGATTTCATTGACGCAGTTCAGAAGGCGGTCGCTCTTCGCGGACAGTATCATGCCCATCGAGGTCGCGGCGCTTGCCTCGCTTGCCTCAGGACATCCTTCGCAGGAGAAGAATCGTCTCGGCCTGCCGATCTTCACTGAATATCCCGACAGTTCCTTGATGTAATTGGCGCAGTTCACAAGCTCGGCCCCGCCTCCTGTCACGACCACGCCTGCCCTGAGTATGTCCTCGGAAGCGTAGCCGCTTTCCTGAATCCTGAACAGAAGGGCCTCGATGATTTCCTTCATCCTCGCCGTGATGATCTCGGAGATGTATTTCACCGAAACCTGGGCGGTGGCGTTCCCGTCTTCGTCCACAATCTGGATGGACTTCTCACCAAGCGAGGACAACTTGTTCGGCATGCATGCGCCGTAGGCTTTCTTGATGTTCTCGGCAAGCTCAAACGAGAAGTTGCACTCGGATTTGATGTCATTCGTCACGCTGTTGCCGCCGAAAGGAATGGCGGCGTAGAAGCGCATGATCTTGTCTTTGAATATGGTGACGGAGCTTACTCCCGCTCCGATGTCGATCAGCGCGACACCGTTCTCCATCTGTTCGGACTTCAGCACGGCGCGCGCGGTGATGCCCGGAGTGAAATATTTCTTCGCTATGGCGATTCCCAGGTCGTTGAAGACGTTGTCGATGTTCGATGAATATCTCCGGTTCCCGATGAACACCTTGAAGTTGCCTTCGAGGGTCTCCGCTGCCATGCCCACGATGTCGTTCTCTGGCTCGTTGATGCAGTCCTCCGTCGAGAATGACTGGGCCACCGCCCCATAGATAACTTCCTTGGCCGAGTCCTCCAACGGGTAGGACTCCAGGGCCATGGACTTCAGGGCGCGGATCTCGCTTTCCTGAATCAGATCGTCCGGCTCAGGTCTTGTCATGCTTGCCGAGGCCGTCTCCTGACGGACGTACCAGCGCGGCAGCCCGACGATAACCTGTTGGATCTTGATCCTCAGAGCCTGTTGAGCCTCGCTTATGGCAGCCCTCAGCTCTGCCTTTACCTTTCCCGGAATCAGGACATAGCTGTAGCGTATGCCAAGCGACGGTGATTCCTTGTAGTAGATCACCTCGACATTCTGATCCTGAACCCTGGCCACACAGACGGCCAGTTTTGACGTGCCCAAATCAACGGATGCTATGTATCTCTCTTCCATATTCACTTACTGTTTTCTGCAGACAATCTGCCCGTTGTACTTAACATTCACAATCGAATAGAATCCCGCTCCTTTCTCGGGCAGGATGGTGGTGTAGTAGCGTCCTATCCTGTCGAACTTGCTTTCAAAGCCGGACGGCGGTCCGAAGAGAAACCTCTCTTTCCCTTGGCGTGGGATCATGACCAGATCTCCGTTGTCCTTAACCGTGATCTGACAGATGTTTTCGGACCATGTCCCGGAGTCTTGCATGAAATTCACCATTTGTATCACTTCCGAAAGCCATTTCCTCTCCGCCTTGGTCTTAGGCTCCCCCTTGTAGCCCCTTTCCACATTCAACGGCACCGCTCCGTCTATGATCGGAACCATGGACGTGTAGTTCTTCTGGAGCGGGAACAGGAACCCTTTCTCGTCGGCGTAGTACCCGTTGTTGTCTTTCTGGAACCTGATGACTGGCTCTCTTTGCCGGATCCTGACGTTCAGGTAGCCGTCTGGAGTCGTGTAGGCCTCGGCCTTGAGGATAGCGCTCTTGCCATCCAGGACATTCTCGACTTTCCGCAGGTCCACGCTGTCAAGCCGCTGTCCGATGTAGGCGCCGTAGCCTTTGTTCAGATAGCCTTCCACGTCTTTGACGGTCACGAAGTTGAAGTCATCCATGAACTCCACTTTGACGCCAGCGCATGTGAGCTGGCCGATCCGCCTTTCGTTCATCCCGTGGATGACAACGCAGATCAGACCGAGCAGACAGAACGCCGCCGCGACGAAGGTTATCCTGAGACCTTTTTTCATTTTTTCAACCTTTCCTCAAGAAGTTCGGTGATCGGCGCGATGAACCTGTCGATGTTGCCGGCTCCGAAGGTGGCCAGCACGTCGACGGGTTCGTTTCTCAGGTAGTCCATCAGCTCCTCTTTCTTCAGCAGGACTTTCTCCGGAGCGGTGACCTTGTCGAAGATCAGCTCGGATGTGACTCCCGGGATAGGCTCTTCCCTTGCAGGGTAGATGTCCAGCAGGATCAGTTTGTCCACCTTGCTCAAGGCGGCGGCGAAATCATCGGCGAAATCCCTCGTCCGGGTGAAAAGGTGCGGCTGGAATATTGCCGTGAGCTTCCTTCCCGGGAATATTCCTCTCATCGAGGAGATCGCCGATGCCAATTCTTTCGGATGATGGGCATAGTCATCAATGTATGACAGGTGCGGAGTGTTCAGGTGCACGTCCAACCTGCGTTTGACACCTGAATATGTTCCGATCGCTTCTTTGATGGCTTCCGGTGGCACTCCATGGTTAAGACAAACCGCGGCCGCGGCGACACTGTTCTCGACATTGACCCAGCCCGGGATTCCGACTCTGATGCCGCTGATCACCCCTTCCGGATAGACAAGGTCGAAAATATAGTGCCCGACCTCGTCCGGTTTGGCGTTGGCCGCATAGTAGTCGGCGTCCGGGTTGTCGTAGCTGTAGTGCAGGATCCTGGCGTTTGTGTCTTCCGGGGTGATGTCCAGCCCGAGTTTCACTATCAAGGTGCGGCTTACCTGCGAGGCGAAAGCCTTGAACGCTTTCTGATACTCCTCGAGGGTCCCGTATATGTCCAGATGGTCGGCGTCCATGGCTGTGATCGCGGCGATCGCGGGATGAAGCTGGAGGAATGAACGGTCGAATTCGTCTGCCTCCGCCACGATTGTCGGTGTGTGGCTTGTCAGGAGATTGGTCCCGTAGTTCTTGGAGATGCCTCCGAGGAAAGCGGAACAGCCTTTCCCGCTTTCGGTCAGTATGTGAGCCACGAGGGTGCTTGTGGTGGTCTTCCCATGCGTCCCGGCCACGGCAAGGCATGTCTGCCCTTCGGCCAGCTCACCCAGCATCCGGGATCTCTTGACAAGCGTGTAGCCGTGCTCCTTGACATAAACAAGTTCCTTCAAATCCGTCGGAATCGCCGGAGTGTAGACAACCAAAGTCGAGGCCACATCTTTCGGAATGTAGTCCGGGTCGTCATTGTAATGCACGTCAATCCCTTCTTTCTCAAGGGCGTGGGTCAAGTCGGACGGTGTCCTGTCGTAGCCCGCTACCGGATACCCTTTGAATTTGTAGTACCTTGCGATGGCGCTCATGCCGATGCCACCGACACCTATGAAATAAATCTTTGAATATTTTGACATGTCTAACCTTTGACCAATTTGTAAACCTCTTCCGCTATCTTTTCCGCCGCGTCAGGCAGAGCCATCTTTCCGGCGTTCTCCTCAAGCGTGGCGATCCTCGCCGGGTCTTTCAGCAGTTCCAGCGCAGTCGGGATCATTTTCTCCATCGCTTCGGAATCCTTTACTACCACAGCCGCGTCTTTCCTCACCAGAGCCATCGCGTTGTGGGTTTGGTGATCCTCGGCGACATTAGGAGACGGGATGAATATCACGGCCTTGCGGGCGGCGCAGAGCTCCGACACGGAACTGGCTCCGGAACGTGAGACGACGACGTCGGCCGCCGCATAGGCGAGATCCATCCTCCCGATGAAATCCGAATGATGAATATGTCTGACAACATCCGGATTCTTGGCCCGTTGCTCGTCCATGAACTTGTCGATGTCCGGCTTGTAATGCTTCCCGCACTGCCACAGAACGTCGACACCGTCAATTCCCGGGCATCCGTCCGTGATCCATTTCTTCATGCACTGGTTGAACCGCGCGCTTCCAAGGCTTCCCCCCACAATGAAAATGTGCTTTCTGAGTGGATCGAGACCATATTCCTTGACACCCTCCTCTTTCATTTCCGGAGTGGCGGGGACTATGATGCTTCTGATCGGATTGCCAGTCATGACGATCTTGTCGGCTGGGAAGAATTTTTCCATCCCCTCGTAGGCCACGCAGATGCTCTGCACCCGGTTCCCGAGCTTCTTGTTGGTCAGTCCGGCGAACCCGTTCTGCTCCTGGATCAAAGCCGGGATGTGCATCCCTGTCGCGGCCCAGAGCAGGGGAGCGCTGGCATAGCCTCCGACCCCGATCGCGACTTGGGGTTTGAACTCCTTTATGATCCTCTTTGCCTTCAGCAGGCTGGCAGCGACCTTGAAGGGTACGCACAGGTCGTTGAGTATGTTCTTGAGGTTGAGCTGACGTTGCAGTCCCACGATAGGCAGCCCCACAATCCTGTAACCTGCGGCCGGCACTTTCTCCATCTCCATCTTGCCTTCGGCTCCGACGAACAGGATCTCGGTCTCCGGGTTCAGTTCCTTCAGTTTGTTCGCGATCGAGACGGCCGGGAAGATGTGACCTCCTGTGCCGCCTCCGCTTATTATGACTCTCAATGCTTTATGCTCCATACTATTCATTGTTATGGTCATCAATCCCGTAGTCCGGGATGTCATTCTCATGTTGGACCGGGACTTCGTCCTCCGGCCCTGTGATGTCATTGTCCCGATCGGAAAGCCCGCTCTCCATCTGATCCAGATCGTCCAGTCCGCTGCTTACCTCGTCCTTTATCACCCTGTCTACCAACGGCTCTGCCTTGGCCGCCTCCCTGGCGATCTTTCTCTTTGCCATCTTGCTGATGGACAAGATGATGCCGAACGCCAGGCTGAACATCAGGAACGAAGAGTTGCCGTGGCTGATCATCGGGAGTGTCTGCCCTGTGAGCGGACCCATGTCACAATTGATGGCTATGTGCATCATGGCCTGACAGGTGATGAGCAGCACAAGCCCTGCCACCGCTGTCTTGGCGAAATGGTTGTCACAGTTCCTGACTATGATCGATCCTCTGGCAAGAAGGCTTATGTAGAGGATGATGACGAACAGTCCTCCGAGCAGTCCGTATTCCTCTACTATGAAACTGTACATGTAGTCCTCGAACATGATGGGAACGACATACCTTTGGGTGCTTCGTCCCGGCCCTTTGCCGATCAGCTGTCCCTCATGGATGGCTATCTTCGCGCTTATCGGCTGCTTGATGTCGTCGAGGGCGTCCTGAAACTCCTTGCTGTTCTGCGGTTTTTCTCGTATTATCTTCAGATTGTCCTCCGTTCCGGCTCCGGTGACGCGGCCGATGGCGGAATCCAGGTGCGGGAACAGTTTCTTGCCGTCACGGTTGGAATCTATGAAAGCGACGACTCCCAAGAACAGCACCAGGGCCGTCACCGGTTTGACAAGTTCCTTGACGCTGATTCCTCCGATCAGGATTGTGATGAACATCATGCCTCCGATGAACACCGTGCTGGACAGGCTGCCCATCATCATGATCAGGCAGACGCTGCAGATCGGGATGTAGATGTAGACGAACTTCTTGACAATAGGCCGTTTCCAGAAAGGATGTTTTTCCCCGAGCAGGTTTGCGATCACGAAACTGTCGTTGCGGAAAGCGTTGACGGCCCATGCCAGGTACATGATCATGGCCACTTTCACAACCTCAAAGACGTGGACCTGAAATCCGAAGACGGACACGATGCGCCATGCGTGGTTGATGTAGAGGGCTTTGATCGGACCTGCGGAGATGTGAAGCGCCAGAATCGACAACAGGCCTATGGAAACCGCATAGCCCAGTTGTGAGACTATCCTGAAGAATCCGATCTTCTTGATGCAGCAGCAGAGGACAATCACTCCCAGTCCCGCCAGAGACACGACGAGCTGTTCGCTGATGATTGCCATTCTGGTCGTTTTCTGCTGAAGGGCCAACAGGGAGGTGGATGAGAATATGGCCACGATGGAGAACAGGATGAGCAGTATGACGATCATCCACACAACCTTGTCTCCTTCGAGGGAATCCACGAAGTTCCAGAGAGTCTTCTTTTTCTTTGTTTCCTCGGCCATATTCATTGAACCTTTAGAGTCTTCTCACTGCTTCCTTGAACTTCTCGCCGCGGTCCTCGTAGCAGGTGAAGAGATCGAAGCTGGCGCAGCACGGGCTGAGCAGCACGACGTCTCCTGACTCGGCGAATCCGCTGGCGGCCTTTACCGCCTCGTCGGCGGACTTGGTGTCCACGATCTTGTCTTTCCCGACAATTCCCTCGAACGCCTCGTGGAACTTGTGGTTGTCGAGCCCCATGCAGACGATGGCCTTGACTTTCTCCTTGACAAGAGGCTTGAGGACCTCGTAGTCGTTGCCCTTGTCGGTTCCTCCGACAATCCACACGATCGGACGCTTCTGGCATTCAAGCGCATACCATGCGGCATCGACATTGGTCGCCTTTGAGTCGTTGATGTACAGCACATCCTTGATGCTCAGGACCGGCTCAAGCCTGTGCTCGATAGGCTGGAATGTGGACAGGGCCTCGCGGATGGTCTTGTTGTCGATCCCGGATGCCTTCGCGGCCAAGGCCGCCGCCATCGAGTTGTAGATGTTGTGCTTTCCGCCAAGGGCGAGCTCTTTCAGGAATATGTCGCATTCCTCCTCGCCGAACCTCACGACAATCTTGTCGCCTTTGAGGTACGCCCCTTGCTTCACCTCGTCTTTTTGGGTGAACGGCAGGCGTTTGGCTGAAAGGATTATCTTGTTGAGGTGTTCTATCGTGATCTCGTCGTCGGAGTCGAAGATGAAGCAGTCTTCGGGACGGAGGTTCTGCGTGAGACGGAATTTGGCCTTCACGTAGTTCTCCATCTGGTAGTCGTAGCGGTCAAGGTGGTCCGGGGTGATGTTTGTGATGATCGCGATGTCCGGACGGAAATCGTAGCAGTTATCCAGCTGGAAGCTGCTGATTTCCAGAACGTAGTAGTCGAAGCGTTCGGTGGCCACCTGATAGGCATAGCTCTTGCCGATGTTGCCGCCGAGGCCGACGTTCAGGCCTGCGTTCTGAAGCAGGTAGTAGATCAGAGAGGTTGTCGTGGTCTTTCCGTTACTTCCTGTTATGCAGATTTTCTTCGCTGTGTCGTAGCGGCCAGCGAACTCGATCTCCGAGATGATGTGGATGCCTTTCGCCTCGATCTTCTTTATGATCGGCGCGGTGCTCGGGATTCCCGGGCTCTTGATCACCTCGTCGGCGTTCAGGATGAGATCCTCGGTGTGGTGCCCTTCCTCGAAGCTGATGTCCCATTTGCGGAGCTCCTGGGCGAAGTGTTCAGAAATCTTACCGTAGTCGGAAAGGAAAACATCGAATCCTTTCACCTTTGCGAGAACAGCGGCTCCGACCCCGCTTTCAGCGCCTCCCAAAACTACAATTCTGCTCATATTCATAAACTTATCTAATCTTCAACAATGCCAGTGTGGTGACCGCCAGGATGACTCCGATGAGCCAGAACCTGGTCACGATCTTCGCTTCCGGTATGGCGTGCTCCGGTCTTGAGACAAGCGCCGGTATGCCTTCCTTCTGATAGTGGTGGTGCAGAGGGGCCATCTTGAATATCCTTCTGCCCTCACCGTATTTTCTCTTGGTGTACTTGAAATATGCTTTCTGCATGATGACTGAAAGAGACTCCACAAGGAATATCCCGCAGAGTACCGGCAGCAGAAGCTCCTTTCTCATCAGTACCGCGCTCACTCCGATGATTCCTCCGATAGTGAGGCTGCCGGTGTCTCCCATGAACACCTGAGCCGGGTAGGAATTGTACCACAGGAAACCCATCAGCGCGCCGACGAACGCGGACATGAAGATGGCGATCTCGCCGCTGCCTGGAATGTACATTATGTTCAGGTAGCCTGAATTGATGAGATTGCCCCCAAGCCAGGCCAGAATGCCGAGTACCACTCCGACGATCGCGCTTGTCCCTGCCGCCAGCCCGTCCATGCCGTCCGTCAGGTTCGTGCCGTTGGAGCAAGCCATGATGACCACCACGATCATCAGCATGTACACAGCCCATTTGCAGTACCATCCCCACTTGCCTTTGAACGGGGAGAAGCACTTGTAGTCGAATTCGTGGTCTTTCACGAAAGGCAGCGTGGTCTTCGTGCTCTTGATCACATTCTCCATCTTCCATCCGGTGTCTTGAGCCACAAGTGTCTCCGAGTCAACGTTCAGGGAACTGCTGTTGCCTTGCTCGACCACATTCGCCACCCCGGCTTTCACAGGAACCTTCTCCCTGACCACGATGTCGTCGCTGAAGCAGACTGTGAGCGCGATGACCAACCCGAGGCCAAGCTGGCAGATCAGTTTGGCTTTTGGATGGAGACCTTCCTTGTTGTGTTTGAACACCTTGATGTAGTCATCGGCGAATCCTAAGGCTCCACACCAAACAGTGGTCAGAAGAAGAAGCTGGATGTAGATGTTCCGCAGGTTGCAGAACAGCAGGACCGGAACCACGATACCCAGTATGATGATGATTCCGCCCATGGTCGGTGTGCCTTTCTTCTGCATCTGGCCTTCCAGCCCCAAGTCCCTGATCGTTTCCCCGATCTGTTTGAGCTGAAGCCATCTGATGATCCTTCGTCCCGCGAAGAACGAAAGCAGCATCGCCGTGACACTGGTCAGCATCGCCCTGAAAGACAGGTAGGTGAAAAGCCCCTGTCCAGGGATGTCGTATTGCCGTAGATATTCAAAAAGATGGTAGATCATCGCTTCTTTTCCTCCTATTTGTTCCCCATGTCGCCAAAAACTTCCGCGACCACCTCACGCTCGTCAAAATGACGATGCTCGGTACCGATTATCTGATAGGTCTCGTGGCCTTTGCCGGCAAGCAGTATGACGCCTCCGTCCTTTGCGAACATGATGGCCGTGCGGATCGCCTCTTTCCTGTCCGCTATGAAGATCGCCTTGGCCAATCCCTTTTGACTGAATCCTTTGCGTATGTCCTCGAGGATGTCCTCTGTCTTTTCCGTGCGGCTGTTGTCCGAGGTGACGATGATCCTGTCGGCGAAACGTTCGGCGATCGCCGCCATCTCAGGCCTTTTTGTCTTGTCACGGTCGCCTCCGCATCCGAACAGGCAGATCAGCTCCCGCCCTCCGTCGATGTCTTTCAGGGTCTTGAGAACGTTCTCCAATGCGTCAGGAGTGTGGGCGTAATCTATGATAACCGAAAGGTTTCGCGGACCTCTGATCACTTCCAGACGTCCCGGGGCGGATTCCAGCTTGCTGATGGCCACGAGTGTCTCGTCGGGGTCCGCGCCGACCGCTATGGCCGCGCTGTAGATCGCGAGAATGTTATAGGCGTTGTGCTGGCCGATGAGTCTTGTCCAGATCTCCCGGCCGTCGATTTTCAGAAGCATTCCCTCGAACGTCTCTTCCATGATGCGGCAGGTGTGGTCGGCGATGCTCCTGCACGAATATCTTACGATCTTCGCCTTGGTGTTCTGCACCATGACCTCTCCGTTCCTGTCGTCAATGTTGGTGATGGCCGTGGCGGTGGCGGGAAGGTTGTCGAAGAACAGCTTCTTGCAGCGGAGGTATTCAGCGAAAGTCTTGTGGTAGTCGAGGTGGTCATGAGTCAGGTTCGAGAATATCCCGACCTTGAACTCAAGGCCTGCCACACGCTCCTGCTCGACCCCGATCGAACTGACTTCCATGAAGCAATACTCGCATCCTGCGTCCACCATCCGGCTCATAAGGCGGTTGATCGTGACCGGGTCCGCCGTCGTGTTCGCTGTCTCAAGACGCTTTGAACCTATGTAGTTGGCGATGGTGGAAAGCAGCCCGCAGTTGTAGCCCTGCGACATGAAAAGACGGTAGAGCAGAGTCACGGTGGTTGTCTTCCCGTTTGTACCGGTGATGCCGACAAGGGTGAGTTTTCCGGACGGGTTGTCGAAGAAATCCGCGGCCATCATGGCGACGGCATGACGGGAATCGGCCACCTTGACGAACGTAAGGCCGTCCAATGTAGCCATGTCATATTCAGAGACCGCCTTGTCCAATGCGGCCTCGTCTTCGTAGGCGATGGCGGCCGCGCCGGAAGCGATCGCTTTCCCGATGTAGGCGTGTCCGTCCTGGGCGTACCCTTTCACGGCGATGAATATGGCTCCGGGGGTGACCTCCCTTGAGTCGTTGCAGATGTCGGTTATCTCAAGGCCGCGGTTTCCGCGCACCTCGATGACTCCGGCGTTCCTTATGATGTTTTCCAGTCTCATTTCAATGTGATCGTTATGGTTGAGCCTTTGTCGGCTTTCTGTCCGTTTCTCGGATTCTGAGACACGACATGTCCTGTCCCGGAATATCTACACCTGAATCCACTGTTTTCTATCACGTACATGGCGTCTTTCAGCCCCAGTCCCGTGACATCCGGAACAACCGGATTTTTTGTGTCAGGCTTTGCCGTGGCTTCCGCGGCTGATGTCATCTTTGGAACTTTCGCTGAGTTGTCAAGCTCCGAACCCCACTCTGGATCAAGGGCGTAGATGGCGTCGACAATCTCACGCATCGCAGCTGCAGGGATCACACCACCGTAGACGCTTCCCCTGATAAGTCCGGATTTCACGCAGATGATCGCACTGTATTTCGGGGCGTCCGCAGGGAAGAATCCTACGAAAGTCGCCAGATTGTGATAGCTCCCGTCCTTTGTGACATACGGAGTCTCCATCCCATATCTCTTTATCTCCTCCGCGGAAAGCACCTGCCTGGAAGTTCCGGTCTTTCCGGCCACCTTCAGCTTCGCTCCCTTCAATCTCGTGGCCGTTCCTTCTGACGTGACGGCTCGCATGGCTCTGAGCAGGGTGTCGGCCGTGGCTCTCGAACAGATCGACGCGTTCAGCACACTTGCCCCTTTCCTTGTCTTGACCGAACCGTTCTTCTCGATACTCTCGACCAGATACGGCTTCATCATCCTTCCTTTGTTCGCTATCGCATTGTAGAACGTGAGGATGTGGAGCGGTGTTTCCTTGACTGCGTAGCCGATGCTGACTGAGCCGAGGTCGGTCGCGCTCCATTTCGGTGAATCCGGGGAAGGAAGCTCCGGCTCGGTGAGTCCGTCCAGGTCAAAGTCGAACGCCTGTCCCATCTTATAAAGGTAAAGCTTGTCGAGAAACTTCTTCGGGTCGTTGGAGTAATTGTTGACGGCCAGATAGCGGAACACGTAGTTGGACGAGATCTCAAATCCGCGCAGGATCGAGATGTCTTTCATCCCCTGGACATGAGTGTCCGGCTTGTAGCCGGGTATCACTCCGTTGTTGGTCGGGATCCTGTCGTCAAGGGATTTGATCACCCCGTCCTCAAGGGCAGTCATCAATGTCGTGGTCTTGAACACTGAACCAGGCTCGGAAGCGAGCCCGATAGCCATGTTGTAGGTCTCGTTGAGACTCATGTCCGTGGAATCCCTCGTAAGGTTGACCATGGCTCTGATCGCGCCTGTCTTGACATCCATGATCACAGCGCATCCCATGTCGATGGACATGTTGTCCTGGATCTGCCTGCGGAGAGCCTTGTCGACAATGTCCTGAAGGGTTATGTCCAACGTTGTCCGGACGTCCAGTCCGTCTTCAGGCTTCACGTAGGTGCTGTCGTAGTTCTGGATCTTCTCCCGGTTGTCCGTAGGCCTGAGCCAGATCTCTCCCTCCTTGCCGTGGAGGACATAGTCATATTTCCCTTCGATGCCGATATGGCTGCGCCCTCTCTCGTCCGCCTTCTGGTTCCGGTTGTCCTTGACATAGCCGATCGTACGCCTCGCCAACACCCCGTAAGGGTACTGGCGGGTGTCTCTTTTCCTTATGATGATTCCGCTCTTGTACTGTCCTTCCTCCATCAGCGGGAGCTTTTCAAGACGCAGAAGGGTTCCTCTGTCGAGGTTTGTGAGAAGCTTCATGTACCGTTTTTTCTCATTCCTGCCCCTGACGATCATCCTGTAGTACTCATCGGCGTTGATTCCGGTCTCCACGGAGAGTCCGGACGTGAATCTCCTTGCCTTGCCCAGCCAGTCGTTCTCCAGGCTATCGGCCTTGTGTGGATCCTTCTCGCTCTTGAAATCCTTTTGTAGCACGGTGCAGTCCATGTAAAGATCGTACATCGGGGTCGACAGGGCCAGCAACTTCCCGTCGCAGCCGATGATGGCTCCTCGTTTGGGTTCGATGACGCTTCTTGTGCTCGGAGGGACGAAGTATCTGACCAGATCCTTGTCCGGCTCCCAGATAAACATGATGTAGAGCATCCTGCCGAACACGGCCAGGCCGACGAACATCAAAAAGATGTAGAAGCAGTACAGAATCAGACCAATCCTGTCCTGCTCTTTCTTTGTCGTGTTCTGTTTTGGTGCCGCCATCGCCGTTATTCGCTTAACCTGTCAGCCGGTTTGTCCGGCATCGTCAACTTCGAGCCTGATTCCTCCAGCATAGCCTGGACCTTGCTCATCCTTGAAAGCCCCGCAAGCTCAACGGTCTTCTGAGCGTGGTAAATTTCCATGTCGGCAAGGGCTTTCCGGTTGTCCTCAACCCTTGTCAAAGTCTTCTCGATCCTGAGACTCAGCCAGATGCTGACCCAGAAAAGGAAGAACGTGTAGATGATGTGGATGAAATAGCGGCTGACATGCAGTCTCAGCAGCAATTCCCCCTTGAGTGTCGCCAGAGCCGCATTCTTGAGCCACGACCAGATGTCGCTGAACTTCCATTTCCTCAATTCCGTCATGACCTTGCCCCTCCATCCTCGATTTTCTCGGCGATCCTCAGCTTGGCGCTCCTCGCCCTTGTGTTTGAGGCTATCTCGCTTTCCCGTGGCAGGATCGGCTTGCGGTTCACGGCATTCAGAGGAGCGTGAATATTCCCGAAGACATCCTTTTCCTCCTTCCCGTCGGCCCTTCCGGCCTTGATGAAGTTCTTCACCATCCTGTCTTCAAGCGAGTGGTATGTGATCACCACCAACCGACCTCCGGGCCTGAGGGCATCCACGGCTCCGTCAAGGAATTTCTCCAGTGAGCGCATCTCGTGGTTGACTTCTATCCTGAGGGCCTGATAGACTTTCGCAAGGTATTTGTGCTCGGCGAATTTCGGAAGCGCTGCCTTGATGGCCCCGTCAAGTTCGCCGGTGGTGCGGATGCCGCCCTTGTCCCTTGCGGAGACAATCAGCTGGGCGACCTTGCGGGCGTTGTCCACCTCGCCGTAGACACGGAGGATCCTTTCGAGATCTTCCCCTGGATATTCATTGACCACATCGGCGGCCGTCTTCCCGCCCTCGCGGTTCATCCTCATGTCCAGAGGGGCGTCGTAGCGGAAGGAGAATCCTCTCTCCGCCGTGTCGAACTGGTGGGAGGAGACTCCGAGGTCGGCCAGAATGCCGTCCAGGCCGCCTGTGAGCTTTCCTCTGAGCGCATCGTCCGTGGTCTCGTGCGCCTCGTTGAGCACGAAATTGTGTATGAACCGGAAGTCGGCCCGCACCATGGTCAGGCGTGGATCGTCTATCCTGTTGCTGATGGCGTCGCTGTCACGATCGAAGGCGATGACGTGACCGTCTTCGTTTAAGCGTGAAAGTAGTTCGGCGGTGTGACCACCGCCTCCGAATGTGACATCGGCGTATGTTCCTGATGGATTGGTGATAAGAGCGGAAATGCTCTCGTCAAGCATCACTGGTGTGTGGTATTCTGACATCGCCCTGCCCTCCTACCTCTCCTGAGACAGTTGTCCGGCGATGTTCAAGAATTCTTCGTTTGAGATTTCGCTGGCCTCGTACTTTTCCTTGGCCCAGATCTCGATCTTGTAATCGTTGCCCGAGAAGACTACCTCTTTTGTTACACCAATAGACTCCAAAAGCTTCTTGGGGATGGAGATGCGTCCGAGTTTCGGGTCGGGTTCGACGACCGCACGGTCGCGCATGTACTCCCTCCAGAAAGCGGCGTGAGCACGATTAAAGAAATTCAACTTTGATTTGACCTCCTCGGACTGGCGTTCCCACTCCTCAAAGGTGTACATCTCAAGGCATTCCTCGAAAATGTCCTTCTTTATGACAAACCTCTGATCCCCCTCGGAAGGCATCAGCGACTTGAACGGCGAAGGGAAAACCACTCTCCCTTTGTCGTCAATCCTGCCTGAATATTCTCCGATGAATGTGATCATAAGTTCTCGCCTTTCACGCTTGAGGACAAAGTTAGGAATATTTTTCCATTTTATTCCACCTCTTTCCAAATTTTTCCACAATGATTTCCACAATGCCGTTGCGCTTGTCTGTGAGCGATGAATATCACACCTTGAAGTCCCCTCCCACGCTCCGCTTCTCTGTGCGGCCTCCTGTCCCTCCCAGGTGTGTGGGATGTCTCACACCTGGAGTTCGAAGGCATTGCCCGCCAGCCTATTGCGTTCCCAGGTGTGCGTTGACCGTCACACCTTGGATCCGTTCCCCTGTCTCTGTCCCCCTGCGCGGCCTCCTGTCCCTCCTAAGTGTGCGGAAAGCCTCACACCTGAAACTTGGAATGGCTGTCGGCCAACGAGTTATACTTCCAGGTGTGAATTAGCCGTGGAAAGTTTGGGGATTTTGGTTAATTTGTCATACCTTGTTGGCGAAAAGGGCGAGGTGATTCGATGCTGAATCCAAGGCCTTGATATTAACTTAAACAGAACTGTGCGTTTATGATAGAGGCGAAAGATTTTAGTGAAAGAAAAACTGGACAAGAACGATGGGGAGGACAGTCACTGGTAAAAGAGAATGCGCCAGGTAAAGGACTGGGGAAAAAGCAAGAGGCAGTGCAAGAGACGCTGCCGGAACCAGAGGAAGCGCAAGAGGATGAGAACCCTTGTTGGTACCACATCTGTTCGCAAGGGCTGGAAGGCGTTGACTTGTTTCCTGATGAGAATGCATTCATTGTTGGAGTGAACAAATTTGCGGTTGCATTCAAATTATTTGGTGAAGAGGTTGAAGTCGCAATCCTCGTGCTTGTGTCAAACCATTTCCATTCATTGGTTTGGGGACGGAAATCTGATGTGATTCGGTGTGCTGAAAGGTACAAGAAAACAATCAGCATGTATTACTCACACCGTTTCGGAACATCAAAAGTCATGTGCAGGGTACGAGTCAAAGTCGAAAGGGTTGATTCCGAAGAGTATCTCAAGAATGTCATCGGGTATATTCTTAACAACCCGCGCAAGCACCGCGAGACAAACAACCCTTTCTCATATCCTTGGAGCTCCATTCTTGAATATTTCGACAAGGAGGGGCACTCGGCGGTTCTGCGTCCAAGGATTGTGGACATTCCTCCATGGAGGAAACAGAAGGTTATGGGAACAAGCCGCAGTGTCCCTCGAGCATGGAAACTTTACGCCAATGGGATGGTTACATTCGCATCTTTTATTTCATCCGGTCGCCTGGAGTCGGCTGTCAGGACAATCGGCTCTCTCTCTTACCTGGTGAACAAGGCGGATTTGAATGCCAATCAGGGAGAGGCAATCCGATACCAGAATAACGACAGGGAGGTTCGTACCGCGATCGCACGAATATGCCCGATGATGTTCCCTGACACCATCGGGCGGTCGGATGAGATTCTTGCTCCAGTGCGGAACACAGGCTATTGTCTGAAAGAAATGCGGAAAACAATCTGCTCCACGGCTGAGGATATGCTCGGAAAGCTAAACCCACATCAACTCACACGCTTGAGGAACGTCCTATCAACCCGTTATGGATTCCCGATAAAGATAGTTGACCGTGTTCTTCACTCCTGTTTCCCGTAGAGCCTACTCCTTTCTCCTCACGCCTTGCTGAGCTTCAGCGAACAAAGCAGAAGGTAGAGCAGGCAAACTCCGATAACGGCGAGAGAACCGTTCAGATTTCCAGTGAGATCAGCGAGGATCCCCATACATGGTGGGATAACCGCTCCTCCAGACACGCCCATAATCATCAGCCCTGAGATTTCGTTGGCTTTTTCAAGGCGGACCTTCATCGCCTCGGCATAGATTATCGGGAACACACTTGAACAGAGGAATCCTGTGAGTCCGATGACAATGAGCATCACCGCCGTTCCTTTGGCAAAGAACAATGTGGCGAATACGATAGTCGCCGGGATAATGTTCCATCGGAACCATTTGATTCCGTTGATTTTACTGAGCGCTATGGCTCCTATGAGCGTACCGGCCGTGCGGAACGGTCGGTACGTTATGGAGAGGATGGTTCCCCGGAATTTCTTGGATGGATAGGAAAGGCTACTTCTTTATGGTCTCTATTTGTTTGCCTGAAAGATGGAGGTCGATGGCGCAGTTGAGGCTGGTTTTAAGGCCGCCGTACCAACCGCCGGCATCCATCATCGTGGCGGTCTGTACCTTGATGAAATCAACACCTGGCAGATGAGCCGGTTTGCCGTCCTTGTCAACAGCCCAGTCGATGTCGAATGAGGAGTTGACTTCATCCTTAGGGTCGGAATTGCTGACATAGCCGTAGTCGTACCATTGGGTCGTTCCAGGGAACATTCCGTTCATCTGTGTGTTGCTTGGCAGCTGGGTGACCCCTGTGAATGTGATGGTCTTGCCCTCTTCACTTTCTCTCAGCCAGAAAGGCCATGACGGGATTGTGTTCGGCATTGAACCGCTTGATAGAGCCCCCGGGACTCCATTGATAGTGTAAGTGATGTAGTCCTTCACCTCTTTTCCCATGCTGACGGTCGTGAGGAAATTCTCAGGACGGTTGTAAGTGACGGTGAGGTTTGACAGGGTCGTAGTCTTGCCATATTCACTGCCGGCGATCTCGTACCACTCGTCCTCGTCAGGCTGCCCGTTTTGATTGGCGTCGAATGCGACGAAGACAACACCTGGAGCCGGGTATGATGTCTTGCTGGCGAAGCTGCCGATGCGGAAGTCACGCAGGCCGTTGACATTCATCACCGTGTGATCAAACTTGAACACGATGTAGCCTCCCAACGGCCCAAGGGCTATACCTGTGTTGGAGGCGCTGAAATCCTTGTTGAGCTTCTCGCAGGCCTTCTCCATCGCGGATTTCTTTGTGTCGGTCTTCCCGAATGGATTGCTTACTCCGACAGCGGAATACGGAGCAAGCTCAAGATCGAGAATCTCGGACAGGAATGGTGAATATGCCTCTTTCTCTGTCTCGACGTTAACCTTGGAGGAGCTGGACATAGAGATTTCGCTGTCATCGGTGACGGTCAGTGAGACCTCATATTCACCGGTCTCGAGTTTGATGAAATTCAGGGTGCTTCCGTTTCCGGCGGCTGTGGCCTCGGAGTCGCCAGGTCCTTTGACTGTCCAGGCGAAGACAGGGTTCTTGTCGAAGCCCGTGATCTCAGGGGCGATGCTCAGAACCTTGCAGCGAGGAGTGGTGTAACTCCCGGTGAGGGACATCGAATATTCATACCCGGCCTGGGTGATGTTGATTGTCAGCTCCTTGCCGCTTTCTGCCTGAAGGATGGTGACGTTGCCGGGCTCGCGGGTCTGGGTTGTTCTGTTCTGAGCCACATTGATGACCAAGGCGGTCTGCTCAATTGTGGCCGGTGCCCATTCCGGTGCGGATTTGACCTCGTAGGCCACGTTTGTGGTGCTGCTGCCGGCGGTCTTTGTGGATGTCACCAGGACTGTCCGGGCACATCCTTCGGCCGGAGCCGCGATCGCGCTGTCCTCAGCCTTGACGGAGAACTCGTAGATGATTTCCGGCTCCTTGTCATCGTCGCAGGCGACAAAGCCCGTGCAAGAAACTGCCAATAGCAGTAATGCTTTGATTGCTGAATGCTTCATGGTACTGTATTTATGATTTATGAATAATCAGGGAATATGTGCGGCGGGAATATTCGGAATGAATATCCATTGGTCAGGATCTCACACACCTTACCGCATACCCGTCGCTGCGGACTCCCACGTCCATCTTGACAACCGCCGACTTTTCGTACGGAGAGATGTAGACTGATAACTGATAAGCGTTCCCGATGCCTGTAGGAGCCGTGCCGGACCAGATGTTGGCGGCGAATCCAGAGTTTTTCAGGCAGCCTCCGCCATTCCTGTAGCGCAGACCGTTGTAAGGGATCACTCCGATAGGTGAATAATCGGTCGTGACTTTGTCCAAACCGTTCCAGATGAACTTACCGTTCTTGTCGTAAGGCACCTGCCATCCTTCCGGGCATGGATCGAACGGGGTCTTCGTACGGTTCGCTCCGCACCAAAGCGTGTCACATTTCCTTACGACCACAGGCTTGTCACCACAGAACCAATCGTGGTACGAACTTTCTCCGAGAATAAACTCCATCGGCTTCATCACAGACTTCGCAAACCCTGTTGTGGAAAGGTCGTGGCCGGACTTCACGGAGCGGATTCCGGTTCCTCCTGACCGGGACCCTTCTGTCAGCACGCTGCCGGCGGAATCATAGATCGGCTTGCTGTCGAAATATTCATAGTCAGTGCTGTTGTCGCCCCTGAATTTCCGGTCGCCAGGGAACGGATCCTTGCGCCCCCACTGGTACATCAGCCCGCAGGCGGCCAACGAATCGGCAGTGCTGTTTCCGATCACCCAACCGTCGTTCACTGCTCCAAGATTGCGGTCCATGAATATGTAGTCGGCGACGCCGTCCCCGTTGTTGTCCCATGAATATGTCTTGCCGTAGGAAACATGCTCACCGTCAGGATTATACCTGGTGACCCACACGTGCCAGCTCCAGCGGATTTCCCCGCCGATCCGAAGCCCGATGACGGCGTTGCCGACCTTGTCGGATGCAGAGACGATCAGCGTGGAGGCCTCCGGCGAATTTCCCTCGATAAACCCGACATTGGTGACGAGACCGGGAACGTCCTGCCACAACAGCTCCGGCTCCGCTTTCTGCCCGGCAAGATCAACGTTCCCAAGCAGATCCGTGTAAAGCGCCCACATTGCGTAAGCCTTTTTCACCGGAATGTCAACCGATGCCCCCGGACGAACCATATAGCAGTTCGGTGAATATGCCGCCTTGACATACTCCTCGTTCTGATCCGGTTTCGGCTCCGGCTCAGGTGTCGGGATCGGCTCTGGGTCCGGATAGACATTCGGGTTGTCATCGTTGTGATAGACGCAAGAAACGCAGCAGGCCGCAGCGACTAAATATGTCAGTATATTCTTGAATATCATTGCGAAAGTAGTTGTCATTGATGTTGCCCTGGGCGAACCCGCACGTGAAGGTCACGCGCCGAAAAGATCTCCGTGGAGGTCTCGCCGAGCCATCCGCAGTACTGGTTCAGTCCGGTGTAGACTCTGATGAAATCCACTCCTTGAAGGTGGACAGGCTTACGGGTGTCCGGATCGACGGCCCAGTCGATGTCAAAGCCGTTCATCCAGCCGCCGTTTCCGTCAGTGTCGTTGTTCGGATAGTTGTCGGCATAGGCCCCGTACTTGAACATATATTGAAGGTAGTACGTCCCGTTTCCCGAAACGTCCTCGGCGTTTTTGGGAAGCAGTGTCCCGCTGAAAGTCATCTCGTCCTCCGGCAGCCATTTCGGCCAGTAGTCCTGGTCGTGGAACTTGTTCTTGTAGACATAGTCGGTCCGCCCGGCGTTGTCCTCCCACCTGACATATTCAATGTCGGTCAGGGTCCCGTCCGCTCCCGGAACGGCGGTGTGGTCTGCGGAGGGACGAAAGTAAGTTATTGAATATCCAAACCTTGCCGCATCGTTCGTGTACCACGGATTCTTGTCGATCTCATACCATTTGTCATCCGGCTTCCCGTTCTGGTTCTCATCGAACATCACCATCACGATTCCCGGCTCGCAGCTTCCCGCGTCAAGCCCATCGTGGGCGGCGCTGCGGAAGGCGTTGCCGTCTATGCGGAAATCCTGCTCGCCCGGCGAGTTGACAACCGTGTGGTCGAACCCGAATGTGACATAGCCTCCGTAGGCCCCGAGAGAGACTCCGGCCCCGTAACTGCCTGAAAGCGACTCCTCAGCCTTCTGAATCATTGTCTTTTCGGTGTCGCCGTCCTGATAGACAGGCATCTCGTTGACGAACTGCCCCGGGGCCGGCCTGTATTCATAAACATGAGCGATGTACGGGTTGTACTCGACCTCCTCGTTGACCACGTGGATGGTCATCGGATGTACGATCGGATTCACGGGATCGTCAATGGTGAAAGTGACCTCATAGACTCCCGGGTAGCGCATCAGGAATATGCAGTCCTTGCTCTCGCACAGCAGCGAGTCGGTCCCTGATGCCGTCTTGACCGTCCAGCGGTACCGCTCTCCCGTGTAGGCCGGACGCAGGGCCAGGGTCTGCATTCTTGCGACCTTGTACACGTCATCCAGCCCGAGGCTCACGTACGGAACCTCGACCCTGCATGCAGCAAGAAACAGAATTATCAGTGAATATGTCACCAAACGTCTCATTCAGAACTCTTTTTACGATCCAAAAACACCATGTGGGCGGGAATATCTCCGGTTCTCACACTCCATTTGCGCACTCCTTCCTTCGAGTAGCAATGCAGCACCCCGCTCGAAACGTAATTCTTCGCGTCGGTTATGAATATGTCTCCGTTCTTTGGGTGTATGGCCAATCCGTAGGGAATCACGATGTTGCGCTCTGTTCCGTCAGTGATGAAACTGCGTGAGACCACACGTTTCTGCTTCACGTTGATGATGGCGTAGGTCACAGTGTTCTTGGAAGTCTGGTTGCTGTACTCGACACTGTAAACGTAGAGCGAATCGCCGTGCAGGGCCATGTTGGATGCGGGAATATTCATCGCCTCCGCCACCCTGTAGCGTCCACCTGACGGCTCCAACCTGAAGAGGTTGGAAGGAATGTCGTCATAATTGCCTCTGGACGAGACCCAAAGGTTGCCGTAGGCATCGGCCTTGATCCGGCTGAGGTTGATAGCCACATCTATCTTGTAAACCTGTCTCATGGACTCCAGCTCGACCACGGAGACGGTTGAGTCGTAGTTCGGCGCCTTGTAGCCCCCGGAGTTCGCCACGTAGGCATATTCATCCACAATCGCCAGCTCGTCAGGCTGGTAGCCCACGGTGGCCTCTCCGACGATCTTGTAGTCCTTGAGGTCCACCTTGAAGACAGCGCCTTTCCGCGCGTTCGGGTCCATCGCCACCGGACCGACGTATGAGGAAACGTAGGCATATCTCCCCCTGAACCTGATGTAGCGGCAGTTCGGGATGTCTATCTGTGTGATCCTCTTGGTCGTGTAGGCGTCCATCACCTCGATTTTGTGCGAGCAGTTTATGACGGCGAACAGCTTCCCGTCGTAGATCTGGATGTCGTTGCCCACGTCTCCAAGTTCCTTCACCACATCCGGGTTCTTCTCGGCGTATATTCCTCTCGCGTAGACGGCCGTCCTGTAGTCCAGGTAGTCCAGGTCGGCCTTGTTGCTGCCCATGTTCCCCTCGTTCAGAAGGTACATCCCGATCGGATCCGCGTCCGGTTCCGGCTCAAGGTCAAGCACCTCATATTCAGTCGGATTGACAAGCTCGATCTTCCGGCACCCCGGTGAAAGTGTCAGAAGGATGGCGGCCGCCAAAGGAAATATATTCTTGAATATGCTCATTTACAATTCAATGCTTGCGATGAACCGGAAGTTGGTCTTCGGCATCGGGTAATTCAGCACCACATCGTAGTCCTGGCCAAAAAGGTTGTTGATCTCGGCGGTGAGTTTGAGTGTGCGGGTACGGATGACGAAAGATTTCTGCAGGGAAAGGTCGCTGGTGTACCACGGCTGGGTGTGGTTCCGGGGGATGTTCTCCTGCTGGTTGTAGCGCTCGCCGGTGTAGATGAAACTGTAGTTCAAGCCCCAGCCTTTGTAGAAGAGCGACAGTACGGCCGAGCCGCTGTGCCAAGGAATATACGGGATCTGATCCCGGTAATATGTGTCCTCAGGGTCCGTGACGTCAATAGCCTCCTGGTAGGTGTACTGGAGTCTGGCCGTGGCCTCCACCTCGCCGAATGCCCAGGCTGTGTTCAGAGCCACGTCCACGCCCTTGATGTCCACCTCCCCGAGGTTCAGCATTGTCCAGCGGAACTGCTGGCCTTTCGGGTAGGCTATGATCTTGTCCGTGATGTGGTTATAGTAAGCGTCCACGGAAGCGTCAACAGTGCGCAGAACGGACATATTCCTGAAATCCTTGGTGTATTTCAGACCGACGTTGAACTGCTTGGCATATTCGGGCTTCAGGAAGGCGTTGCCCATGTCCGTGTAGTAGAGGTCGTTGAATGTCGGCATCCGGAACATCCTTTTGTAGAACGCCCGGAGTGACAGGTCCTGCCTGAGGAACGGCTTATAGGAGAGGAAGAACGCCGGGGTGGCCACCGCCTTGTCCGGACGCGCCTCGAACCGCTTCACCTTCTCGTGCACGAAATAGCCCAGCACGCTGGCCTGTCCTTTGAACCGTCCCCACTCGAACGCCGTGGCGAGCGCGGCCATCTGAGTGTAGCGGGTAGGGTAGGGGAAGGTGCCGTCGCTTTCGGTCGGCATGCAGAATGTCGCATCCAAGGTGTTCCACTGGAAATCGTAGGAGAAGGACGCCTCCCAGTTTTCCATAATATTATAAAGGTTGGAGCATGAGGCGTACAACTCTTTCTGTTTGTAGGTGTTTTTGGTCTGGATCAGTTTCGCGTCCTGGTTCTCGTAGTGGGTGTAGTCTGCGGCGTACTTGGCGTTGACCAACGACCTGAACTTCGGTGTCCATCTGTTGGTGAAAGTGCCTTGGATGAACGAGTTCGTGTCCCAAAGCCTTTCGCCGTTCCGGAACACGTTGTTCACGATCGCCCCCGGAATGCCCCTCTCGGAGTTGTATGAATATGCCCGTACGGTCCAACGCCCCTCGTTCATGACTCCGTGCAGAGCGGCCTCAAGCCTTGTGGCGTTGATGTCTCCGTTGTGGCGGACGGCAGTGGTGTCATAGACTATCTCTCCGAGAGTGTTGCGGCGGCGGTAGCGGAACTTGTACTTGCCTGTGGCGTTGACCCATTCCCCGCTGAACGAGGCGCTTACGGCGTCCGAGATCTTGTACTCGCTCCGGATGGACGGATTGATGAGCCCGAAGGACCCTGTTTTCATCGTCGCCTTGAAGTTCGCGTTCCGTCCCTTCTCGAAACGAGGTCTGCGGGTTGTGATGTAGATCGTCCCCGAAGCCCCGAAGTCCTTGGCTGACTGGAATATGTCGCTTTTCTGCCCGTTGTAGAGCGAGATCTCCTCCACGTCGTCGAGCGAGAAACGCCCAAGGTCCACCTGTCCGTTCTGGGCGTTGCCGAGCTGGATTCCGTCATAGAAGACGGCCATGTGGTTCGTGCCCATTGATCTGATGTTCACGGTCTTAAGCCCTCCTACCCCACCGTAGTCCTTCAGCTGGACACCGGAGAAATACCTGATCGCGTCTGCGACCGAGAAACTGTTCAGTCTTTGAAGCTCCTCTTCCTTAAGGGTTTGCGCCGGGATGACCTCACGGTACCTGTATTCCGCCGGAGCGCCGACTATCACGGCCTCCTTGATCACCTGGACGCTGTCCAAAGGCATTTCTTTCCGATGAACCGAGGTGGTGTCAACGGAAGTCTGCGCAAAAGCCACTGACCCGCATCCCAGGAGGCAGGTCGAGACTATGAGACGGTATATTCGTTTCATAAAATTTCTGTCCGGCCGCCGCCCGTGCTCCCGCAGGCGAGACCGTAAAGTTTCGTGAAGGCAGGTCTTCTGACTTGTTCCTGACGCGGCGCCTTCCCGGCATGCGGGTGCTGATATTCATCAACTTCTAGCCAGTGGCATAAGAAAGCCACGTCATTTTGGACTGTTTTGAGAACAGCCGCTCCTGACCGCAAATTGTGTCAGGACGGGACTCACAGCAGCGGGTACTGTCCCGGACTCTCACCGGATTCCCTTTTGATCTTTGGCCTCAATTCTGATCCAAAGAACCTTCACGCGGCAAAGATAGCAATCCTTGAAGTCTTTGTCAAATCTGCGGTCACTTATTTTTGCCGCTCTACAAAAAAAACGAAACCGCTTCCACATAAGGCAATTTTTCGTAAATTTGTGGTCATGAAAAAGTTCGTTCTTTCGGCAGTGCTGACACTGCTTTGCGCTACGATGCTTCCGGCGCAGACCAAAATCATGTCCCATAGGGGATTTTACGCCCATCCGGGCTCTTTTGAAAACACATTGACGAGCCTTGCCGGCGCTCAGAAGCTGGGCGTGGAGAGCGTCGAACTGGATGTTCACCTAACCACGGACGATTCGCTCGTGATCCTTCACGGCCCCGCTATCCCACGGACAAAGTACAAGGATATTCAGAAACTTGACTACGCCACGGTGAAAAGCTGCACCCTTCCGAACGGCGACCATATTCCTTCATTAAGGGAGTATTTCACACAGGCGAAGGAAACGTCCGCGCTGAAGCTGTTCCTTGAGTTGAAGTCCCATCCGACGCCGGCGAGGGAGACTCATTTGGCGGAGAAGGTCATCGCCCTCTGCGATGAAATGAATATGTACGATCAGGTTTGCTTCATCTCTTTCAGCGAGCATCTCTGTGACGAGGTTCTTCGCCTTCATCCTGGCGCAGAGGTGATTCCGATCACTTCGAGAAAGACATATTCAGTGAAAGAACTCAAGGACAGGGGATATGCCGGTGTGTCCTATAATTATAATGTTGTGATGAACGCCGCGCATTATCTGGATGATGTCCATGCGGCAGGACTTCAGACGGTTCTCTGGCCGGTGAACAGCTATGATTTGGCTGACTTTGCGATGAGGCACGGTGTCACCTACGTCTCGACCGACCAGCCACAGGGAATGAAACGTCTGATGGACTCGATTCGTGAGCTGAAATGGAAGCAGGAGAAGAAACTTATCTGCTTTGATCTGGACGGGACTCTGACCCAGCACAAGACTCCGTTGACAGCGGCCAACAGGGCGGTGCTCGACACATTGGCCAAGCGCTATGAGATAATCATGGCCGGCGGCGGCAACTGTGCGAGGATCTACAAGCAGATGGGTGAATATCCTATCACCATACTCGGCAACTATGGGATGGAGGAGAGCCGCATCGTCGATGGCAAGTTCAAGATGGTGAGGGAAGAGAAGACTCCAATCGACAGGAAGTTCTTCCAGAAGAACTGCGATTATCTCAGAAAGAAATATGGCTACACGGACTACAAAGGGGAATCTATTGAGTTTCACGAGTCTGGCATGGTGACTTTCGGGCTTCTGGGCACCAAAGCGGACAAGGCGGACAAATTGTCATTCGATCCGGACAAGATCCGCAGGCGCGCGATGTTCCCGGAGGTCAGCGAGATATTCAAGGATTATTCCGTGTTCATCGGTGGCACGACTTCTTTCGACATCACTCCTAAAAGGTACAATAAGTTTGACGCAGTGATGCTCTATGCTGCGGAGAAGGGCTATACGATTGACCAGATCCTTTTCGTGGGGGACGATTTCCTGGATGGCGGAAACGACAGCCAGATTCGTCTCGGCGGCATGGATTATATCAGAATTGATGATTATACGAGGCTACCCGAAAAGTTGGAGTTTTTGTTCTAAACCGATAAAGTCAAAAAAAATCATTGAGTTTAAGAATTGATTTCATAACTTGCGCCATCAAAATTTTTCAAGGATGATTTTGGAAGCTCACACATACCGACAGCAGCAGTTCCAGCAGGGATTTCAGAGCCAGAACGTTCAGGCGCTGAACGCTTTCGTGTGTGCCGGTCTTCCAGCCTGACGGCATATTCATGGCAAATAAGGATATTATGATTTAAATATTGAAGGCTGGTCCCTCGTGGATCAGCCTTCTTCCTTATTAAGCGGACATTTTTGATTAACAACATATAGTTTAAGGAAATACATACCTTTAACAAATAGACAAATTATGAGCATTGACAGATTTGATCTGGTTAAGGAATCCTTCGAGAAGAAGGCTGTTCCGGCTGAACGCCCTGAGGGCAAGACCTCCGACTACTACGGAGAACTGGTCTTTGACCGTCCCAAGATGCACAAGTATTTGGACGCCAAGACTCTGAATGCGCTTCTTGACTGCATCGACAACGGCAAGCCACTTGACAGAGAGACCGCCGACGGAGTCGCCAGGGGAATGAAAGAGTGGGCGATGGAGCATCACGTGACCCACGTGACCCACTGGTTCCAGCCTCTGACAGAGGGCACCGCGGAGAAGCACGACTCTCTTATCGACTACGACGGCAAGGGTGGTGTTATCGAGACTTTCGACGGCAAGTCCCTCGCGCAGCAGGAACCTGACGCCTCCTCTTTCCCTAACGGAGGCATCCGCGCCACATTCGAGGCCAGAGGCTACACGGCCTGGGATCCGACATCCCCGGTGTTCATCATGGATGACACACTCTGCATCCCGACCGTCTTCATCGCCTACACAGGAGAGGCTCTGGACTACAAGACACCTCTTAAGAAAGCTCTCAAGGCAGTTTCTGATGCGGCCATTCCTATCTGCCGTCTCTTCGACAAGTCTGTCACGAAGGTGTATTCCTATCTGGGATGGGAGCAGGAATATTTCCTTGTCGATGAATCCCTTTATGCCGCAAGACCTGACCTTATGATCACCGGCCGTACTCTGATGGGGCACAGCTCATCCAAGAACCAGCAGCTGGACGACCACTATTTCGGAGCCATCCCTACCCGTGTGGCCGAGTTCATGCGTGACCTTGAGATCGCCGGGCATCGCCTTGGGATTCCGCTCAAGACCAGGCACAACGAGGTGGCTCCGAACCAGTTCGAGCTTGCCCCGATCTTCGGAGAGACCAATCTGGCCAATGACCAGAACCAGATCGTGATGAACCTGATGAACAAGATCGCCCGCAAGCATGGTTTCGTGGTCCTTCTTCACGAGAAGCCTTTCGACGGGGTGAACGGCTCGGGCAAGCATAACAACTGGTCTCTGGGAACCGACACGGGCACGATGCTTCTGGCTCCTGGCAAGGATGCGAAGGGCAATCTCCAGTTTGTCACTTTCTTCGTGAATGTGCTGGCCGCCGTGCAGAAGCACAACGCCCTGCTCAAGGCTTCCATCGCCACCGCCACCAACGCCCATCGTCTCGGCGCGAACGAGGCACCGCCTGCAATCGTGTCCGCCTTCCTTGGCAAGACGATGACCGATGTGCTTCACAAACTGCTTGAGGTTCCGTCAGACACTCCGATCGAGATCGCCGGCAAGAAAGGCAAGAGCGTAGGTCTGGTGGAGATCCCGGAGATATTCGTGGACAACACCGACCGCAACAGGACATCTCCGTTCGCCTTCACA
This sequence comes from Bacteroidales bacterium UBA6366, assembly GCA_002438845.1. Lineage (GTDB taxonomy): Bacteria > Bacteroidota > Bacteroidia > Bacteroidales > UBA932 > Cryptobacteroides. The sequence continues at coordinate 18,690 of DJRG01000027.1, read as the reverse complement.
GGCAACCGTTTCGAGTTCCGCGCCGTAGGCTCGCTGGCAAACTGCGCCGGTGCGATGACAACTCTTAATGCCGCTGTGGCTGAGCAGCTTATCGCATTCAAGAAAGATCTTGACAAGGAACTCGCCAGCGGCAAGGCCTTGAATGTGGCCATCATGGACACTCTGAAGCCGATAATCTCCTCAATCATCGATGTCGTCTGCTTCGACGGCAACGGCTACACCGATGAGTGGAAGGCCGAGGCCAAGAGGCGCGGACTGGATGTCGAGACCAGCGTTCCGGAGATGATCAAGGTGTTCACCGATCCGGCTTCGGTCAAGATGTTCAAGGAGACGGGAGTATATTCAGAGAAAGAACTTGAGGCCCGCAATGAGGTGAAGTGGGAGACTTACAGCAAGATGATTCAGATCGAGTCGCGCGTGATGGCGAGGATGGCGATCAACCACATCATTCCGGCAGCCCTTGAATATAAGTCCAAGCTTCTGAAGGAGGTCTCTTTGAGCAAGGAAGTTTTCGGTGGCACCGATGAGTGCAAGGAGGAAATCTACCTCATCAAGAGCATCTCCAAATATGTAGACCAGATCCGCGAGAAGGCTACCGCTATGGTCGAGGCCCGCAAGAAGGCCAATGTCCTTGAGGATGAATATGCCAAAGCCGTCGCCTACCACGAGATAGCCGAGAGCTTCTCCGCCCTCCGCCGTCCGATCGACAAACTCGAGGAGATCGTGGACAACCGTACCTGGCCTCTTCCTAAGTACCGCGAGCTGCTGTTCATCAGCTAGTTCTTTGTACATCGGCCCTTCTCGGTCACTGAGCTTGTCGAAGTGGCCTTCAAGAGATAAAGCCAAAACAAATTCTCCATCCCGAATTTTGCACGTTACCAAAATTCGGGATGGAGAATTTGCTTTGGCTATGTGGGGCTTAGCTGCTCTATGTCTGGTCTCAGCAGGCGGAAGATTCACGGATGATCTCATCCACCAAAAAAGCGTCACTCATGTTTTGAAGGCCGTTTCTTAGGTCAATGAGATTGCTATAGGTCTTTGAATTGTAGAAAACATCCATCGCATTCTCGGTAGGAATACCTAATCTTTTGGCTATTAGGGAAATGACTCTGGCATATTTCATTTGAAGCAGGGTCTCATTTATCAAAGGATTTCCAGTCATTATTCTTCCTCCTGTATTTCACGAGCTTCGACAAATGCCAAATAATTATCGATAATGTCTTGGTTAAGAATGCAGATTTGATTGTTTGGCTTTTCATAAATCAGCCTTTGAAGAGCCTCATTTTCGGAAATCAAACCTGAGGAGTACAACTCGATTGTATTGAATATCCTATCGTTAGCTATACCTCCTTCCACAATGTCAAACTGTTTCCAGTCAGAGCCGCCTTTTCTGTTGGAAATCACAAAATTCAGCCATTCGGCGTTATATTCATTAAATTGAACGTATCTGTAACCAGCGTTTATAACCGCGTCAAAATCCAAATCGTAGATATTGAGATATTTCCGTTTGCCTTGGTTCAACGGTCTTGAGGCCCAGGATATTGCCTGATCCTCCAAATCTGTCAGATAGAATCCTTTGCCGAAATCAAGATGATTTCGGCCTGCATTGGCAAGCGGTTTGTCAACTATTGATATTGAGCCGTGAAATACTTTCATTGTTTTATGTCGAGGTTATGGCGGGCCATATAGGTTTGGATCTCATCAAGAATGTAATCCTTACTCTGGGTATGCAGAGATTTGTAACTTGGATAAAGGAACCCGGAGATCGCCCCTATGCTGTTCAATTTGTTGAATATTGTAGAACCAGGCACGCCTAAACGATCTGCAAGATTCTCAATGCAGAACACCACAAATTCCGTTGCCCGTTCTTTTTGGCTCATAATCTTTCAATTTCCGCAAACTTAATCATTATTATAAAATTCAGCAAGATGGCTAATTGATGGTGATTACCTTGTATTTCGGAACCAGAGTCTTCATTATTCCCCAGCCGATTAGGTAAGCGGTTGCGCAGACGCAGAAGATGATGAAGTAACCGGCCGGTTTTCCTGTGAATCCGAGGAAGGGCAGATTGACCTGCTCGGAGTACACGAAGAGTTCTCCGGCGACTTTCTGGAGAAACATTGAGCCGAGTCCTCCGGCCATACCGCCGATACCGGTGATGGTGGCGATGCTGGACTTAGGGAACATATCCCCGACAGTTGAGAATATGTTCGCTGACCAAGACTGGTGTGCGGCAGCGCCGATGCCGATCAGAATGACCGGGAACCAAGGCGAGATCCTTCCCAAAGGCTGGGCAAGCAGGACAACCAGCGGCAGGAATGCGAAGATCAGCATTGCTTTCATCCTGGCTGCATACGGGTCGAACGCCTCACCTTTTTTCATTGCCTTGTTGATGAATATGGTAGGGAGTTTTCCACCATAGATGGAAAGCATCGTGATGGCGTAGAGTGTGAATATCAATGCCATACCCATCGGGTCGCTGGTCTTGATGCCGAACTGAGTGTTCAGGTAGGACGGGGTCCAGAAGAGGAAGAACCACCAGACACCGTCGGTCATGAACTTGCCGACGGCGAACGCCCACGTCTGCTTGAATTTCAGGCATTCCTTGAAGCCGAGCTTCCTTCCGGTTCCGTAGTCGTCCGCCTTCTCGTTGTCAAGTTCCTTGTCTTGCTCTATGTAGGCCAGCTCTTCTTTGCTCACATGCTTTGAGGCCTCAGGCTTGTCGTAGACGAACACCCAGAATCCCATCCAGATGAAGCCCAGGGCTCCGATGATGATGAACGAGACCTCCCATCCGAAGTTCTTGGCGAGGACAGGGATGGTGAGCGGGGCGAAGAGCGCTCCGATGGAAGCGCCGGCATTGAATATGGACGTGGCGAAGGCCCTGTCCTTTTTAGGAAAATATTCAGCAGTGGTCTTGATCGCCGCAGGAAAGTTTCCGGCCTCTCCAAGCGCCAGGATACTTCTGGCCACGAGGAAACAGTACATGCTTATCGTGGAGATCAGGACCGCCGTGTCGCCTGTGGCCTGAACCAGCTCCGCCGCTGTGTGAAGACCGACAATATTCTCGGTCACGACTCCGCAGAGCGCATGCGCGCAGGCACCTGCCGACCAGACTCCGATGGCCCAGAGATAACCTTTCTTGGTGCCCATCCAATCGACGAAGCGTCCGGCGAACAGCATGCAGATCGCATAGATGATCGAGAAGAGAGACGTGATCGTGCCATAATGTGACTCGTTCCAGTGGAACTCTGGCTTGATGAATTCGTCCCAAGTGAGGGAAAGCACCTGTCTGTCAAGATAATTCACGGCGGTGGCGACGAATAGCATCGCGCAGATCACCCATCTGAAATTGGTTTTAGTCTTACCTGTCATTTCTATTCTCCGAAAACGTTTTTGCAAAGATATAGGCTTTTTGCAAAATAACGATAGAGTACCTGGAGAAATATTGTCAAATAATCGGGTCCGGAATCATTTTCCCCGGATTCCCGCAGGGAGTACGGCGTTTTACAGCAGCGGAGCGAAGAGTCTCATGAAACTTTCGAGAAACCGTGAGTACCACGAGCGTTTGTCCCATTCCTCGATCGTCAGCTCACGACATTGGCGAAGGTCGTACAGGAATATTCCTTTGTTCATCAGAGCGGTCTGATCATCGTAGATATAGGTGTTGACCTCGTAGTTGATGGCGAAGCTGCGGAAGTCCAGATTGGCCGAGCCGATGCTGGAGAGGTAGTCGTCGCAGACAAAGGTCTTGGCATGGATGAACTCTCCCTGACGCAAGAATATTCTCACTCCGGCTTGAAGCGCATCTTCGTAGTAGGCTCGGTTGGCCGGGCGCATCAGAAGATTGTCGGCCACTTCCGGAAGCATCAGACGGACATCAACCCCGCATAGGGCGGCGGTCTTGAGGGCGTCCATGACTGGTTCTGTCGGGACAAAATATGGAGTCTGGAGGAAGATGTACTTCCGGGCGTGTTGGAGAGCCCACTCGTAGCTCATCTGTAGGATAGGAAGCGGCAGGTCGGGTTCATCCGGGACAATCTGCACAAGCTTGCCCTTTAGGATCGGATGGGTGGCGTGGAAGTCGATTTCTGAATCTGTATCTTCGGTCACGGAGCCTGTCGAAGTGAGCGGGCTATTTGGCTCAGTGACCGGAGCAGGCTTCTTGGCCATCGGATAGTAATCGATCATCGCCCTGTCAATCGTCCCGCCACCCGTCAGCCACGAGTCCAGAAACGTGTACTGGAGCACGGCCACGGCATCACCGGTTATGCGCAGGTGCGTGTCCCTCCATTGGCGGAAATAGTGGTCGTTGATGTTCATCCCTCCCGTGTAGCCGATCTTGCCGTCGATCACGACTATTTTTCGGTGATTCCTGTAGTTGAGCGTTGTTGCCAGGTCCAGCACATGCATCCTTGGGTTGGTGAACTTGACAACCTCCACCCCGGCTTTCCTCATGTCGTTGTAGTAGGCGGACGCTATCGGGAAATTGGCGATGTTCTCGTACAGGAAGCGGACTTTGACCCCTTCCCGTGCCTTCTGCATCAAAAGACGCTTGATCGCATTGCTGCCCTTGTCGTTCCCGAAATGGAAATATTCAATATGTATTGATTCCTTGGCGGCGAGGATGTCCTCGCAGAGCAGGTCGAACTTGCGCTGCCCGCTTGTGATGATTTCCAGATCATTGCCTGACGTGACCGAGGGGTAGCCGTCCGCGCCGAGAAGTCTGGCCAAAGGCCTGAACTCCTCGCGGATCTTAGTCTCGTTGCCGTGCCCGAAAAGGATTCTGTTCAGTTCAGGAGTGGTTCCGGTCTCGAAGATGTTCCTGTACCGCTGGTGCCGCCGGTTGAAAATCCAGTGATGCCTGTAGTTGATTCCGAACATGAAGTAAAGAACCAGACCGACCACGGGGAGCATGGCTATTATCAGCAGCCACGCGAACTTCCTTCCCGAATCTCCCTTGTCCACCAGTATGACTGTGAAGACGCTGAGAATCAGAAGAAAATAGAGAACTGATAGAATCCACTGCATAATCTTAAACAGGTTCGCCGATAAGTGTCGCGGAAGTGCAGGAAATCACCTTGACATCCACATAGTCCCCGGCCTTGTGTCCTCTGCCCGGGAACACACACATCTTATTGCTTCCCGAGCGCCCGCAAAGTTCCTCGGGGTTCTTCTTGGACGGCCCTTCCACAAGAACTCTGAACGTCTTGCCGATGTCGTTCCGGTTGCTCTTGAGACTCAGTTCGCTTTGCAGCGCGATGATCTCGTTCAGCCGTCTTGTCTTGACATCAAGCGGCACGTCGTCAGGGTAGTGCCTTGCGGCGAGAGTTCCGGGCCTTTCGGAATAGTAGAACATGTAGGCATAGTCGAAACCCACCTTGCGGAACAGTTCAAGTGTCTGCTGATGATCCTCCTCGGTCTCGGAGCAGAATCCGGCGATCACATCGGTGGTGATTCCGCAGTCCGGCAGGACCTCCCGGATTTTAGCCACACGCTCAAGGTACCATTCGGCTGTGTAGCGCCGTCTCATCTTTTCCAGAAGCCTGTCGCTGCCCGACTGCACAGGCAGATGAATATGGTTGCAGATGTTGTCGTGCCTCGCCATTGTCTCTATCAACTCGTCGCTGATGTCCTTTGGATGGTTGGTGGCGAAACGCACCCTCAGCTCGGGACTGATCCCGGCCACCATCTCCAAAAGCTTCGGAAAGTCGCACGCCTCGCCGTCGGCCGGTTTCCAGTTGTAGGAATCCACGTTCTGCCCCAGCAGGGTCACTTCCTTGTATCCTTTGCCGAAGACATCACGCGCTTCATTCACAATTGTCAGCGGGTCTCTGCTTCTTTCCGCACCCCTGGTGTATGGCACGACGCAGTACGAGCAGACATTGTTGCATCCTCTCATAATGGAGATGAAGGCTGAGACACCGTTCCTGTCGGTCCTGACCGGGACGATGTCGGCGTAGGTCTCCTCATGGGAGAGCATCACGTTGATCTGCGGCTTGTCCGGGGCGATTTCCCGGAGCAGGCCAGGTAATGTCCTGTAAGAGTCCGGACCGGCCACAAGATCTACCTTGTGCGTGTCCAGAAGCTTGTCTTTCAGCCTTTCGGCCATGCAGCCGACAATCCCAACGACCACCCCTGGTCTCTTTTCCTTCTGTTTGTGGAACACCTCGATGCGACCCCATATCCTTTGCTCGGCGTTGTCTCTTACGGAGCAGGTGTTGGCGAGAATCACATCCGCGTCATCCATCGACTCGGTACGTTCGTAGCCTTCTTTCCCCAGAATCGAGAAAATCACCTCCGAGTCACCGACATTCATCTGGCATCCGTAGGTTTCTATGTATATTCTTTTCATTGCGTATTGTTAACTGTCTTATGCAAAGATATGGATTTTTCACTATCTTTGTAGAAACAGTGTTGACAAAATGAAGATATTCAATAGGAACATATTCATTGTTTTGGCTATTTTGATTGCTGGTGCGGTGTTTTCCGGGTGCTCTGGTTTGAGAAAGGTCAAGGACATAAAAGTGACATCTTGCGGTCTGGAATCATATTCATTGAAGGGTCTGCGTTCGATCGACGCCGTGCTCGCGGTCGGTATTGACAATCCGACATTCGCGTTCAAGGTGATGAATGTCAGCGGGACGGTAAAGTACAACGGTGAGGATTTCGCGACCTACACGGCGGACACGATCAGCGTTGACAAAAAGTGCTCAAGGGTCTATGATCTGCCTTGCACGGCCACCTTGAATGATGGAATAAGCCTGATGAAATTGATGCAGATAGTGAGAAAAGGCAATCTTGAAGGCTTCACGACCGATGTGACGGCGACGGTGAAGCTCAAGAGCGGCGCCGGCACAACCTTGAGATTCAAGGATATAGATCTTAACGAAATGACAAAGTAGTTTTATGAATATTTTGGCTCAAAAGATTCTCGCCGTCTCAACGGCCCTGCTTGCGGCCGTTTTTCTGGCGGCGGCTCAGGACGTCAGCGAGAGGCGTGACTCCGTCTATTATCGGCAGAGTGCGTCCATGGACTCGACTCTGGTGGGCAAGGACATATTCGCTCTTCTTTCAGCGAAGGGTACGGATGAACCGAACGTGACAGTACACCAATCCAGAAGCATCCTTGACGCCTTTCAGGCGCATGTCGCGGCAAATCCGGCCAGGACATCGACAGGTTTCCGCGTCAGGATATTCAATGACAACAAGCAGACTTCCAGAAATGATTCGGAGGCGGCTTTGACTCGCTTTAAGGGGATGTTTCCGGGTGTTTCGGCCTACCGGACATATTCCAACCCTTTCTTCAGGGTCACGGTCGGGGATTTCCGGACCAAATCCGAGGCCATGCAGCTTCTTCAGCAGGTCAAAGGGGCGTTCCCGACCGCGTTCATCGTAAAGGAGGTGATCGGCTACCCGGTGGTGGACCGCTTTCACTCCTACACTGTGGAAAAGGTGGATACAGATAATCAGGAATAAGCTATGCTCAAGCAAGGACTAGAACTCAAACAGACTCAGAAACTTTCCCCGCTTCAGATTCAGACCATAAAACTCATAGAGTTGCCGATTCAGGAGCTGGAGCAAAAGGTGAAATCTGAATTGGAGGATAATCCGGTGCTTGATGATTCTCCGGCACCGGAAAAGAGTGAGGATGGAGAAGAGCCTAAGGACATCTCGATCGATGAGATCGATGAGAATGATCCGATTCCGTCGTACAAGCTTCGTGTCAACAATTATGGCAAGGACGAACGTCCTCAGTACAACACTTTCTCGGTGAAGGAGAGTTTCACCCAGAGCTTGATGGAGCAGTTGGGCTACCGCAATCTGTCCAAACATGATCACGATGTGGCGGCTTTCATAATCGGCAGTCTGGACAGCGATGGCTACCTTCGCAGGGATGTCGACAGCATAGTGGATGATCTCGCTTTCAGGGCGAACATCGAGTCGAGTCCGGAGGAGGTCTTGAAGATGCTGAAGGTCATTCAGGAGTTTGAGCCTGCCGGGGTGGGGGCCAGGGATTTGCGGGAGTGTCTTTTGCTCCAGCTACGGGCCCAGAAACAGACCAAGGATGTTCAGATCGCCGAGACGATTCTTACGGATTATTTCACAGAGTTCTCCAACCGTCATTTTCAGAAGATCATTTCGAAACTTGGGCTGAGCGAGGATGAGATGAAGGCTGTAATGGCCAGGATTGTCAAGCTGAATCCTGCTCCAGGTGGCCAGATCGACGATTCCTACAACGATCAGGCGCAGCAGATTGTGCCGGATTTTGTGTTGGACCTTGACAACGGTGAGCTCAAGCTGACGATGCCTCGTTTCAATATTCCGGAGATAAGGGTGAACCGTAAGTATGCGGAACTTCTTGCTGACGCCCAAGGGTCTTCGGATCGCCAGAAGAAAGAGGCGGCCACATTCGTCAAGCAGAAGCTGGATTCGGCCAAGTGGTTTGTGGAGGCGCTTAAGCAGCGCTACAACACTTTGGAGAGTACCATGAAGGCGATCATCGACTATCAGCATGATTATTTCATGGATGGGGATGAGTCTCATCTTAAGCCGATGGTGCTGAAAGACATAGCCGAGAAAACCGGTTTTGACATCTCGACGATCTCCAGAGTCGTGAACAGCAAGTACATAGAGACGCATTTCGGGATATTCCCGTTGAAATATTTCTTCTCTGAGGGACTTGAGAATCAGGATGGAGAGGAGGTTTCTACCCGTGAGCTCAAGAAGGCTCTTCGGGAGTGCGTGGATGCGGAGGACAAGCGTAAGCCGTTGACTGATGACCAGTTGGTGGCCGAGATGAACAAGCGTGGGTATAAGGTTGCCCGTCGTACGATCGCCAAGTACCGTGACCAACTCGACATTCCCAAGGCCCGTCTCCGCAAGGAACTATAACTGAATATGCCGCATCAGACGAAAAAGAATTTCCACACCTACGCGCTTCGCGCGCCCTATCCGGGTGAATGGTGTGGAAATTCTTTTTTCGTCTGATGCTCTTCGTACAGGAATTTCGGATCAAGTCAAAAAAGTTTCCGGTCGCTGAGCTTGCCGAAGCGCCGGACTTAGAAGGCAAACCCGAATTACCAGAAGAGACTGGGGGGAGGTTAAGTTGTAATTATTGGCATGCCAGTAATTACAACTTTGCTCCGAAGGCCAGATCGCCGGCGTCACCCAGACCAGGGACGATGTAGGAGTGGCTGGTCAGCTCCTCGTCGACAGCGGCTGTCCAAAGGGTCGTGTTCTCCGGAAGATGCTTTTGGAGGAACTCGATGGCGTAGATGCTGGCGATAGGGCAGACGAAGTGCGTGTGGGCCGGCTCTCCTCCTTCATGGATGAGCTTGCGGTAGGCAATCTCAATGGATGATCCGGTGGCGAGCATCGTGTCGGCGATGATCAAAGTCTTGCCTGTCAAGTCAGGGCAGGTGCAGTACTCGACATTGATGTGGAATTCGTCACCTTTGTCGTACTTCCTGAAAGCCGCTATGAAAGCGTTCTCCGCGTTGTCGAAAACATCGAGGACACCTTTGTGGAGAGGCAGTCCGGCGCGCAGGATGGTGGAAACCACAATCTTCGCGTCGCATGTGCGGACCCTGGCCGTGGCAAGAGGGGTGATGACATCCTTCGGGCTGTAATCCAACACTTTGCTGATCTCGTAGGCAAAGATGTGTCCCAACCTTTCAAGGTTGTAACGGAAACGGAGGCTGTCTTTCTGAACGGTTTTGTCACGCATCTGCGCAACGATGTTGTTGAGGACCGAATCGGTCTCGCCAAGATTGATGACTTTCATTGGTTTCTCGAAATTGATTTTTCGAAAACCAAAAGTAGGGATTTATTTCTATTCCTGCAAATTTTTTGACCTTTCCGTCGTTCCGGCCATCGTCACCATGTCGTCGGCGAAGCTGAAGTAGCAGTCGTCACAGATGATTATGTGGTCGAGCAGGGCGATGTCGAAGGTGTTCGCCGCTTTTTTCATGCGCTCGGTCTCGGTCAGGTCGCTGTGCCCTGGACGCGGATTGCCGGATGGGTGATTGTGCACCATGATGATGCCGCTGGCCCGTTTGTCAAGAGCCATCCTTACCACCAGCTTGAAATCCACCACGGTGGAAGAAATTCCGCCTAAACTTATCATCTCCTTGTGTATGATGTAGTTGGCCCTGTTCAAAAGAATGACCCAGAACTCCTCGTGATCCAACCCTTTAAGTCGGGGCAGCATCATCCTGAAAACATAGTCGGCATCGGTCAGGGGAACCTTTTCTATGCCGGGATCCTCCAGACAGCATCGCTTCCCGAGTTCGAAAGCGGCGGCGATGGTGGTGTAACGGACGCTGCCGATGCCTCCGATCTCCTTCATCCTTGCCGCATCCATGCCTGCGACCATGGACAGTTTCCCGTCGTTGACCGCAAGCAGTCTGTTCGCGACCTCGACCACGTTTTCTTTCTGTGTCCCTGAACCTATCAGAATGGCGAGCAATTCCGCGTTGCTCATCGCATTTGCTCCTTTGGCGAGCATCTTTTCCCGTGGCCTCTCGTCCACGCAAAGTTCTTTGAGTTTCATAGTCTGTTGTGTTTTTCGCGGATGTTTTGGGAATATGACTGTGTCTGGATGGTCGCCATCATATCCTTTATGCGCCGCATGTTCAAGGCCCGCAATATATGCATAGAAAACAGAAAAAAAGTTAAGAAACATAAATGTCTCCTAACTTTTTTCTGTTTTTTATAGATATTTCTGTTTTTTACTTCCTTTCCAGAACCTTTCTGGCCGCCTCGACGATGTGTGCGGCGTCAATTCCGTAAGCGGCGAGAAGCTCGGACGGGGTCCCGCTCTGACCGAACTCGTCACGGCCGTTGACATATTCTATCGGCTTAGGGGATGTGGCTGCGAGCACTCCGGCGATCAGTTCGCCAAGGCCTCCGGCCATGTTGTGCTCCTCGGCGACGACAACGGCCCCGGTCTTGATGGCGGAGGCGATGACTGTCTTGGTGTCAAGCGGTTTGATGGTGGCGATGTCGATGACCTCGGCGCAGATTCCTTCGGCTTCCAGGGCCTCGGCTGCCTGAAGGGCCTCCCAAACCATGTGACCCGTCGCGAAGAGGGTAACGTCCTTGCCCTCGTTTAGTACGTAGGCCTTTCCGATCTCGAACGGCTCGTCCGGAGTGAAGTCGGCAACCTTAGGACGACCGAAACGAAGATAGACGGGGCCGTCGTATTTGGCTGCGGCTATCGTCGCGTTCTTTGTCTGCGTCCAGTCGCAAGGGTTCAGGACAACCATCCCCGGAAGGGCGCGCATAAGGGCGATGTCCTCCATTGTCTGGTGTGTGGCTCCATCCTCGCCGAGGGTGATTCCCGCGTGGGAGGAAGCGATCTTCACGTTGGTCTTGCCGTAGCATACCTCCATTCTGATCTGGTCGTAAACACGACCTGTGACAAACTCGGCGAACGATCCCGCGAACGGAATCTTTCCGGCCAGAGCCATTCCTGAGGCCACGCCTATCATGTTGGACTCTGCGATGCCACATTCGTAATATCTCTCCGGGAACTCAGCCGCGAAAGCGTCCATCTTGAGCGAGCCCTTGAGGTCGGCGGTCAAGGCGACGACTCTTTGGTCAGCCTTTCCGGCTTCAAGAAGGCCGGCTCCGAAACCACTGCGGGTGTCCTTTTTACCTTTATCTGTATATTTCTTCATAATAACCTTAATTCTCGCAAGTAGACAATTACAAGCTGAAAAAATTAATCTCACGTTCGAAGGTGATTGCCCACCAAATATCAATTTTCGTTACCCTCTCCCTAAATCCCTCCCCTCGGGGAAGGGACTTGCTTTCACCGCATGCGGTGAAGAAATAGGACTAAAAATCTCCCAATGTCTCCTCAAGTTGGCTCAGGGCGTTCTGGCACTGCTCCTCAGAAGGCACGCTGCCGTGCCATTTGTGGGTGCCCGCCATGAAATCAACCCCATGTCCCATCTCTGTCTTGAACAGGATCATCTTAGGCTTGCCGTTTCCGGCTCCGGCCTTTGCCTGAGCGAACGCCTCCAGGATCTTGTCCATGTCGTGGCCGTCGGCGATGATGACTTCCCATCCGAAAGCCTTCCATTTGGCCTCAAGGTCTCCAAGACCGGCCACCTCCTCAGTGGTGCCGTCGATCTGCTGGCCGTTCCAGTCTGTCATCGCGATCAGGTTGTCGGCCTTGTGGTGGGCCGCGAACATCGCCGCCTCCCAGATCTGTCCTTCCTCGGTCTCACCATCCCCGCAGAGAACGAAGACGTTGTGTGGGTCGTTGTCGGCTTTCTTCGCCAGAGCCGCGCCGGCGGCGACTGAAAGTCCCTGTCCGAGGGAACCGGCCGCCTGAGCCACGCCTGGAAGGCCTTTCCTTACAGAAGGGTGACCTTGGAGGCGACTTCCGAACTTGCGGAATGTTCCGAGTTCAGAGGTCGGAAAATATCCTGCCCTGGACAGGATTGAATAATACATTGGGGTCAGGTGTCCGGCTGAGAGGATGAACATGTCCTGATCCTTCGCCGAGCGTGTCCATGTCGCCGGATTCTGATCCATGACATTGAAGTACAGGGCTGTCATGAAGTCAGTGCTGCTCATGGATCCGCCCGGATGTCCGGAGTTTGCCTTGACGACCATCCTGATGATGTCTCTCCTTACTTGGGAGGCAATCTTTTTCAGATCTTCTGTTGACTGCATTTTCTATTTGATATTTTGAATTTGAAATATGCTAATTCGTTTATAGGCTACAAATATAATCCTTTTTTATGTCAGGAAGAAATTTTAACTTTGTGTGTATGAGATGCCGTGCCGTCATCACATGGATCCGGGCGGTATCCCGCATAAAGAATCGAATAATCATTAATAATTAATGGCACACGTAGTTATCATGCCCAAACAAGGGCAATCCGTAGAAAGTTGCATTGTCACAGAATTCAAGAAAAAGGTGGGGGACAAGGTCTCCGTCGGCGATGTCCTTTTCAGTTATGAGACTGACAAGGCGTCATTCGATGAGGACGCCAAGGTAGAAGGCACCGTCCTGGCCTGTTTCTTCAACGATAACGACGAGATCCCTTGCCTGACCAACGTCATGGTCATCGGCGAACCGGGGGAATCTTTCTCTGAATATGCCCCTTCGGGGGCCGGCGCGTCTGCCTCTCCGGCCACGGAGGCGTCGTCGGTCATTGAGCCTGCCGAAGTGACCGCATCCACGGCACCGGTCGCTTCGGTGGTTGGTGAGCCATGTCGAACCACAGGCTCAGCGACCGGGCCACTTGCCAACGCTCCCGTCTCTCCAAGAGCCCGCAGACTCGCCTCCGAGAAAGGCGTGGACACCGCACAGATCGCCGGCTCAGGCCCTCACGGCCGCATAATCGAGCGAGACGTGATCGCCGCCCAAGGCGCTCCTAAGTCCGGCCTCGCCAAGGCTATGATGGCCGACGGAGGTCTTCAGGCACCTGCCGCCGGTTCCGGAATCGGCGGAATGGTCAAGGGCTCCGACCTCAAGGTCTGGAAACCAACCCACACCGAGAATCTTGCCGGGGAAGGTGAGGAGTTCAAGGTCGAGAAGATGTCCAACATGCGCAAGCTCATCGCCAAGTCGATGTACAACTCTCTCCAGAACACGGCCCAGCTCACCCACATGCTCGGAGCTGATGCCCGCCGCATCCAGGCCCTCCGCAAGAAGGCGAAGAAAGCCCTTGAGGAAGGAAGGATCGACGCCAACATCACGATCAACGACTTTGTGTGCTGCGCTGTCATCAAGGCTCTGAAGAAATTCCCGAAGGTCAACTCACACTGCCTCGGGGACGCCATGAGGATATTCAATGTCGTCAACCTTGGCTGCGCCGTCGACACCGAGCGCGGACTGATGGTGCCTTGCGTCAAGCATGCCGAGGACTTGAATATCATAGGCTTGAGCAAGGCTCTCAAGAAGGTGGCCGAGGACTGCAAGAAGGGTTCGATCAACCCTGACCTGCTCTCGGCCGAAGGCGCTTCTTTCACTGTCTCCAACCTCGGAGGCTTCGGGGTTGAGTGGTTCACGCCAGTCATCAACGTGCCTCAGAGTGCGATTCTCGGAGTCGGCACGATCGTTCCTCGTCCGAAGGATCTGGGTGCCGGAGTATATGCCTTCGTCCCTTATCTCGGCCTGTCCCTGACCTACGACCACAGGGCTCTTGACGGTGGTGAGGCTACTCGTTTCCTTAAGCAGGTCGCCACGGAGATCGAGAATCTTGAAGTTGAATTTTAAATATTTATAGACTAAAGTTTCGCATTCGCGAAACACTCCTGTTCTTCACTGCTTGCAGTGAAAGCAAGTCCCTCCCCCGAGGGGAGGGATTTAGGGAGAGGGTAACGTAATAGATGATGGTGGGCAATCACCTTCGAACGTGAGATAATGTATTTTTACAGCAAGTAATTGCCTATTTGCGAAAGTTGAATTATGAATATGTACGATTTAGCGGTAATAGGCGGTGGTCCTGGTGGATATGTGGCCGCTGAAAGAGCCGGTGCCGCCGGCCTGAAGGTTGTCCTTTTTGAAAGAAAATCCCTTGGAGGTGTCTGCCTCAACGAAGGCTGCATTCCGACCAAGACGCTTCTTTACAGCGCCAAGGTTTATAACTATGCACTCACCGGGGATCACTACGGTGTCTATGTCAAGGAGCCTACGTTCGACTTTTCCAAGATTGTGGCCCGCAAGGACAAGGTCGTTAAGAAACTCGTCGGAGGAGTGAAGCTGGCGATGAAGTCCAACAATGTCGAGGTCGTGGCCGCTGAGGCCATGATCCAGGGCCGTGATGCGGAAGGGATCAAGATCACTGCCGCCGACCAGGCTTACGTGGCCCGCAACATCCTCATCTGCACAGGCTCAGAGGCTGCGGTGCCTCCGTTCCCTGGGCTTAAGGATGCTGGAGACGTGATCGTCACAAACCGTGAGATCCTCGCTTTGAAGGAACGCCCTGCCGAGCTCGTTGTCATAGGCGGCGGTGTCATCGGAATGGAATTCGCCGCTTTCTACAGCACTCTCGGCACGAAAGTGACTGTGGTCGAGATGCTTCCGAAGATTCTCGGGCCTCTTGACGATGAGATCAGCGCAATGCTCCAGAAGATCTATGCGAAACGTGGCGTGAATTTCTGTCTCAAGTGCAAAGTCACCGGCATCGAGGGCAACACCGTTGTCTATGAGGATCCTGAGGGCAATACCCAGAGGGTCAGCGGGGACAAGATCCTCGTGTCTGTGGGTCGCCGCGCCAACATCAGCGGCTTCGGCCTTGAGAACCTCGGCGTGGAGATGCTTCTGAACCGTGGCGGGAAGCCTTGCGGAATCAAGGTGGACAGCAAGATGCGCACGAATATCCCCGGAGTCTACGCCGCTGGTGATGTCACCGGCTTCTCGATGCTTGCCCACACCGCGAGCCGAGAGGGTGAGGTCGCGGTCAACAATATTCTTGGAAAGGAAGACCACATGCGTTATGACGCCATCCCTGGAATCGTCTACACCAACCCAGAGGTCGCCGGAGTCGGGCTCACCGAAGAGCAGGCCAAGGCTTCCGGGAAGGAATATTCGGTCGTAAAGCTCCCTATGGCCTATGCCGGTCGCTTCGTCGCCGAGAATGAGGGAGGCGAGGGAATATGCAAGATCATCGTCGGCAAGAAGTACCACGAGGTGCTTGGCGTGCACATGCTTGGCAACCCTTGCTCCGAGATCATCCACAGCGCATGCATCGCCATCGAGTCTGAGATGACCCTTGAGCAGCTCAAGGAGGTCGTGTTCCCGCATCCTACAGTTTCCGAAATCATAAAAGAGACTGCGTTCGCACTGAAATAATAATCAATTAATAATATACTATATGCCAAAAGCGCTATACATCGATCCTAACGAGACCTTGCGTCCGAAGGATCACGAGCTTGAGCTTCCGAAGATTCCTGTGATGACGTACAACAAGACCGTCAAGGAGGAACTTAAGGAAGGCAACTTCACAAAGGAGGATCTGCTCCGCATCTACCGCGACATGTCTTACATCCGTGAGTTCGAGACCATGCTCAATCTGGTCAAGACCACCGGTGGCTACAACGGTGTCGCTTACAATAACCCTGGGCCTGCCCACCTGTCGGCCGGTCAGGAGGCCGCCGCTGTCGGTATGGCCTACTGCCTTGACACAGATGACTTCACCTTCGGCTCGCACCGTTCTCACGGTGAGATCCTCGCCAAGGGACTGCGTTCGATTCAGATCCTTCCGGAGGCTGAACTGAAGAAGGTCATGGAGGAGTTCTGGGGCGGAGCCACCCTGAACGTGGCCAAGAAGGCTTACGAAGGGAAGGATGTCAAGGAACTCGGAATCCGTTTCCTGCTCTACGGAGCGATGGCCGAGATCTTCGCCCGCACGACCGGTTTCAACAAGGGTCTCGGCGGATCGATGCACACGTTCTTCACCCCTTTCGGAATATACCCGAACAACGCCATCGTGGGCGGTTCCGGCTCGATCGCCGTGGGAGCCGCTCTGTACAAGAAAGTTAACCGCAAGAAGGGCATTGTTGTCGCCAACCTCGGTGACGGGGCGATGGCCCGCGGACCTGTTCTTGAGGGCATGACATTCGCCTCGATGGATCAGTTCAACACTCTTTGGGAAGGTGACATGAAGGGCGGACTGCCGGTTCTCTTCAACGTGATGGACAACCAGTACGCTATGGGTGGCCAGACAAAGGGCGAGACGATGGGTTATGTGTTCCCAGCACGTCTTGGAGCCGGATTCAAGGCCGATGCCATGGATGCTGAAAGGGTGGACGGTTACAATCCGCTCGCCGTCATCGACGCTTTCAACCGCAAGAAGGCCTATCTGCTTGAGAAGAAGGGCCCAGCGCTTCTGGATGTTGTCACCTACCGTTACAGTGGCCACTCGCCGAGCGACCAGTCTTCCTACCGTACAAAGGAGGAGATCGAGGCTTGGGAGAAGGAAGACTGCATCGTAGCCTTCGGTGAGAAACTGAAGGATGCAGGTGTGGCTGATCAGGCCGCCCTTGACGCTATCCGCAAGGAGGTTGACGCCAACATATTCGAGTGCTATAAACTTGCCATCGACACGGAGCTCTCTCCGAGAATGGATCTCGTGAAGGAGAGCGAGCTTTTGGGCGACATGATGTTCTCCAACCAGAGCATCGATTCCCTCAGCGACGCGAAGCCTGACGTGAATATGCCTTTGGAGGAGAATCCTCGTGTGAAGCAGATCGCCGGCAAGTCCAGGTTCTACCTCGACAAGGACGGCAAGCCTGCCAGCAAGATGAAGACCTACAACATCAGGGACGGAATATTCGAGGCTGTGGCCGATCGTTTCTACAAGGATGCCTCTTTGGTCGCTTACGGTGAGGAGAACCGTGAGTGGGGCGGCGCTTTCGCTGTCTACAGAGGACTGACCGAGGCTCTGCCATATCACCGTCTGTTCAACTCTCCGATCGCCGAGGCCGCGATTATCGGTACAGCCATCGGCTACGCCATGTGCGGAGGCCGTGTGATCCCTGAGATCATGTACTGCGACTTCCTTGGCTGCTGCGGAGACGAGATATTCAATCAGCTACCTAAGTGGCAGGCCATGTCCGGCAACATTCTGAAGATGCCGGTTGTTGTTCGTGTGTCTGTCGGCTCTAAGTACGGAGCCCAGCACTCGCAGGACTGGACCTCGCTGTGCTGCCATATTCCTGGACTCAAGGTCTGCTTCCCTGTCACTCCGTATGACGCGAAGGGTTTGATGAACGCCGCGCTCCAAGGCACAGACCCTGTCATATTCTTTGAAAGTCAGAGGATTTACGACAAGGGTGAGATGTTCCACGAAGGTGGCGTGCCTGAGGAATATTATGAGATTCCGATCGGTGAGCCGGATGTCAAGAGGACCGGAAAGGATATCACTTTCCTTACTATCGGCGCCACTTTGTACCGTGCTCTTGAGGCCGCCGACATCCTGAAGGAGAAATATGGAATGGAGGCGGAGGTCATCGATGCCCGCTCCCTTGTTCCGTTCAACTACGACAAGGTGCTTGAGTCCGTTAAGAAGACCGGCCGCATCGTCATCGCCGGTGACGCCTGTGCGCGTGGCTCTTACCTCAATGACATCGCCGCCAACATCACCGAGATGGCGTTCGACGACCTCGACGCCGCTCCTGTCGTGCTCGGTTCCCGCAACTGGATCACCCCTTGCCATGAGCTTGAGGAGGCGTTCTTCCCTCAGCCGTCATGGTTCCTGGATGCCATCAACGAGAAGATCGTCCCACTGAAGGACTATGTTCCGGTCAGCAACCAGACCACTGCAGAGCAGATCATCCGCGCTAAGAAGGGTGTGTAAAAGGAGACGACCATGCTTACTAAAGCCGTTAGATTATATGGTAAGGAAGACCTTCGTCTCGAGGAGTTCGAACTCCCCGAGATGAAGGAGGACGAAATTCTTGCAAAGGTTGTCAGCGACAGCCTTTGCATGTCTTCCTACAAGTCTTCCCATCAAGGTTCTGACCACAAGAGAGTTCCGGGGGACATCACTGATAATCCCACGATCATCGGCCACGAGTTCGCCGGAGAGATTGTTGAGGTCGGCTCCAAGTGGAAGGATCAGTTCAAGCCGGGTGACAAGTTCTCCATCCAGCCCGCCCTCAACTATGAGGACGGTCCTGTAGGACTGTTGTCCGCTCCTGGATATTCCTATCGCTACATCG
>DJRG01000047.1:5902-7936 GCA_002438845.1 Bacteroidales bacterium UBA6366 | reverse complement strand
TCTTTCACTTGCCAGCCGTCGATGGTGCGGGTCTGTGACGAGAAGTTGATGCCGAGTTCCACGATCTCCTTTCCGCTTGCTTGGAACGGCTTGGCGTAGCCTTTCTCCTCGATCTGCCTCAGTGCGGTCTCCGGAGACGAGTCTCGTTTCAGTTCGATGATGTAGATGTAATTGTCTGTGTATAGGACAATGTCTATCCTGCCGTTCGAGGTGTGGTACTCCGATCTGACATACAGTCCCATCATCTTGAATATCACGTACATCGTGTTCTGGAAATACAATTCGAGGTCTCCTTTTCAGACACTACGCATCCATGGAAATGTCGTTCATGCTGTTCAGCCCGCTGAATATGCTCATCTTGCCGAGCTTGGTGACACCTGTCAGGAAGGTGAAGCGGATGAACTCGTCCTTGCCTTTGATGACGCTGTAGAATCCCTGAAGTTCACTGCGGAATTTTTCCATCAGTTCAGGTGTGTCCATATTGTCTATGATAGGCTTCTCATATTCATCGATGAGGATGACGACCTTGTTGCCGGCCTTGCTGTAAGCGGCTTCGATGACGGCCTCGAATCTGGATGCGGGATCGGAGAAATCACTGGTTTTGCCATAGGCACTTTCCCATTTTGATAGATGTCTGTCAAGTTTCTCCTCAAGATCGGAGACGGAAGTGTACCTGCTGCCCGTAAGGTCTACATGCAGCACAGGGTACGCAGTCCAGTCTTTTTCAAGCGTCTCCATCGCGAGCCCCTTAAAAAGTTCCTTCCGTCCGCTGAAATAGGCTTCCATTGTCGAGACGAGCAGACTCTTCCCGAAGCGTCGCGGACGGCTCAGAAAATAATAATTCCCTGTATGTAGATCGCTGCGGTCTTGTCCACATAAACATATCCGCCTTCGCGGATTTCCGAGAAACTCTGTATTCCTATAGGGTACAACATAGCCAATTCTTTATCTGTCATTCAAAGATAGCAAACATTTCCCAAACCTCAAATCACTGAATATTTCACCGGCAGGATGTAAGTGCCGGCATCTTTAACACTGAGTTTTACATAAAACGAGAAGGCTAATATATAGAAGTTGACTAACTCCCCACATACTGTGCGATACCCATAGATTTTGTCCAGCACACCTGGGACTGTAAATCGATAATAATCAAGTGGATGTGATTCCAGGTGTGCGGCGTTTTTCACACCTGAGAAAGGCCAGTGCCCACAGAATGCTCTGTGGCGAGGGTCCGGTCTCCCAAGTGTGCTGAAGCATTCACACCTGGAGTGACAAATCGTTATCTACCAATCAAATGGATTTCCAGGTGTGATGCAACGACTCTGAAAGGGTGCCGCGTCTCTTCAATAACGACCTTGAGTTAAAGACCTTGCATAGATGTGTTTGCAAGCGACTAATGACGACGATGGAGTCAACTCATATGTAATCACCGACGAGAATGTTCCAGCTTTGTCGAGCAGCTTGATGCTTACGCCTATAAAGCGTCCCAGGTCATTATCTGGATCCGATACCGTATCGGTAAACGAGAATGTTTCAAGACCGTCTGTGGTCCGGCAGGAAATAGTGGACATCGGGATGAGTGCAATTACTATGAATAGTGCAAAATAGTTCTTCATCATTGTTTCGTTTTAGCACAAAGGTATGTAAATTAGCATAGTTAAACAAGTCGCTTTATGATGATACCTGACTGGGCAAAGGAGCTGAACTGCTCCATTACCGTCTGTGATAGGGACGGTGTTATAATCTATCAGAACGATCCGGCTGTGGAGCAGTATAAGAAACACGGCAGTCTGATCGGAAAGAATCTTTTTGATTGCCATGGGGAACGCTCGGCCGGTATAATACGGCATCTGTTGGAGACCGGGGGCACGAATTGCTACACCATCGAAAAGCATGGAGTTCACAAATTCATATTCCAAAGCGCATGGAAAACGGATGGTGTTGTTGGCGGGCTTTGCGAAATCTCCATCGTGACCCCTGCCGGAATGCCACACTATGTCCGGGAGTAAAGACTTAGAAGTTGTTTTGATTTAT
>DJRG01000047.1:0-5715 GCA_002438845.1 Bacteroidales bacterium UBA6366 | reverse complement strand
ACAAATCAAAACAGCTTCTTACTATTCCTTTGTTAGAGGACAGAGGTTGACGGTTTGGTAAAAGGCCTGGGCCTCTTTCACAAGGCTGCCCATCGGAGTTCCCTTGACGGTCTCGGTGTGATGCCACGGCTCGGTCATGGTCACGTCGAACTGCTGGATGCGGCGGACGGGGGAGAGTACGGTCAGCACATCGTCACTGTAGTAGCCGAGATCCTGATAGGTGGCCATGAAGGCTCTTTGGTTATATTCAGAATCAAGTATGTTCTGGCCGTAGAACTTCGAGTCGTAGGAGAAGTGTAGCAGGGAGAACACTGTCGGCATCAGGTCGATCTGCGAGCAGAGTTTTTCCACTCTTTGAGGACGGATGAAGCCTGGGGAATATACTATCGCAGGGATGTGGTACTTGTCCACCGGGATGCTGGTCTTGCCGGCGCTGGAGGCGCAGTGGTCGGCCACGACGACGAAGACCGTGTTTCCGAACCAAGGCTTGCGCAAGGCCTCGGCGAGGAACTGCCCGATGGCGAAGTCGGTGTACTTCACGGCGGCGGAGCGCGACTTCATCTCACCATCGTAGGTTATCTTCCCTTCCGGGAATGTGTATGGGCGGTGGTTGCTGATTGTGAATATGATAGCGTGGAACGGGGTGCCGCTCTCGGCCTTCTTGTCGAACTCTTTCAGGGCCACTCTGTACGAATCCTCGTCGCATGTGCCCCAGATGTTGGCGAACGTGATGTCTTCCTTCGGGTAGCTGGCCTTGTCGATGATCTCGAAACCGTTGCCGGAGAAGTATGTCCGCATGTTGTCGAAATAGCTGTCGCCTCCGTAGATGAACGAGGTGGTGTAGCCGTTGGCTCTCAGCACTGTGCCGGTTGAGAACAGGCCGGAGTTGCCTGGCCTTTTGATAAGGCTTTCCCCCGCGCTTGGAGGGAGGCAGAGGGTAAGGGCCTCAAGGCCTCGGACGGAACGGTTGCCGGCGGCGTAGAGGTTGTCGAAGACGAGACTCTTTTCTATAAGTGTGTCGAGGTTGGGGGTGATGCCGTCCTCGTTGCCGTAGGCGGAGAGGAAGTCGGCGCTCAGGCTCTCCACGGCGATCACCACGATGTTCTTTTTGATGGGTGGAACGGTGTCACGGATAATTTGTGTTCCGGTCACTTCGACAGGCTCGGTGACCGACTGTGAAGGCTCAGTGACTTGATTGCAGAGCTCAAGCTTGAGCGCCGAGGCCTCATCGGCAGGAAGCATCTGGTAGAAACGGTCATATTCAAGAGTACTGCTGCTGTAGGCCTCGAGGAAGTTCCAGCATCCGTTGCACTGAAGCTCTGTCGCGTAGTTGTTGTCGCTCTGAAGGTTACTGTAACTGAACCGCAGCCAGAAGAAACTCCCCGTGAACAGGACGGCATAGATGACAAACGTCGCAAAGAACGACACCGCACCTCCGTTGCCGGCCTCGCTGAAATCTCTCTTCCTGAACATTCTCCAGCTGACAAGCACCGCCACCGACAGCACCCCGAGGAACAGCGGCAGGATAGGGTAGGACTCCATGATATTCCCGATCACCTCGTTCGTGTAGACCAGATAATCGACGGCGATGAAGTTGTACCGCACCCCGAATTCGTTCCAAAAGATGCACTCCGAGATGACGTTGAAAATCATCAGGAATACGTACAGCCCCATTGTGAACAGAAGACCGGCCTTGCACCAGCTTTCCCTGACGCCTGGAAGGAAAAGCCTGAGGCAGAAACAACCAAGCAGCAGGATCGAAAGAACGCGGGCTATCGTCGGAACGACGGAACCATATTCAGTGAATATGTTGGACGGCAGAAGGGAATATACCGCGAAGGCGAGCAGCGTGGCTCCTATGACGGCACAGAGCGGTTTCTTGTATTTGGCGTCGTTCAGCGTGGCCTGGACCAGCATCGCCGGAGCAAGAGCCAGCACCGAGAAAGCGATGTCGTTGATGAGGCCCAGCAGGAATATCTTCACCCACTCGACCGCGGTGAATCCGATCACTGTCGGAGGGACGAACAGCAGAAGAATCCTGGTGAGGAATCCAAGTACGGCCGAAAATATTATGAATCTGGGAGCAAAGTATCTGAACCAGTCATGAACTTTCCTCGTTTTGTCATAGTTTCTTAAGCAATTTCTGTTCATGGAACGAAATGATTGATGATAATATAGTGCGAAGTTAAGAAATTCCGATGATTATTGCTAACTTTGTCTAATTATGAGTAAATCATTCATCTTGATGAAAAGACATTTTCTTTGCGCCGTGCTCGCGGCGGTCCTTTTTTCAGTCCTCCCGATGGAGGGGCAAATCCGTGGATTCCGTCAGGAACAGTTGAAAGAGTGGGAGTTCAGTAAGGATGGATCATCCTGGCAGGCGGTTGAGGTTCCGCACTCCTACAATGCGGAGGACGGACATTCCCCTTACTACTACAGAGGCAAGGCCACCTATCGCTGCGATCTGCGTATAACTGACGTGAAGAAAACATACTACCTCTTTTTCGAGGGCGCGGCTCAGGCTGCCGTCATCAAGGTCAACGGAGAGCAGGTTGCCTCTCATAAGGGAGGGTACACTCCTTTCTCTGTAGACATCACTGAGGCTATTGACAGAGGGATTAACAGGGTTGAGGTGATTTGCGACAACTCGGAGGATCTCGAAATGGCTCCTGTCACCTCGGACTTCAACAAGAACGGAGGACTTCACAACCCGGTCTGGCTTCTGGTCATGGACGATGTCTATTTCTCGCCGGAAGACTACGGAATGTACAGGCTCCGCTGCGAGACCCCTGTCGTGACAAAGAAAAAGGTGGTCACCAACGTCAAGACCAAAATCATCAATTCCAGCAACAGGGACGCTAACATCCTTGTGCGTGTCCAACTGCTGGAGGCCAACGGCACGTTGGGCTATCAGGCTGACCGTGAGGTTCCTGTGGGAGCGTTTTCGGAGTATGACTTCGATCACGAGTTCATCCTTTCCGGGATGCATCTTTGGGACGGAATGAGGGATCCTTACCTCTACACGATCCGTGTCGAACTTTTCAAGGGTAAGAGAATGATGGACATAGCCGAGACCAAAGTCGGCTATCGCTCAATTGAGATGGATCCGGAGAGAGGCTTCATCCTCAACGGCCGTCCTTACCGTCTCCGTGGTGTGGCGATGCATCAGGACACCGATGGAAAGGCATCCGCATTGACTCTGGCCGACTACCGCCGGGACTACCGCATTGTCAAGGAGTTGGGCGCCAATTTCCTGCGTTTGGCACACTATCCTCACAATGACTTTGCCTTCCAGTTATGTGACTCATTGGGCATCATCGTGCAGACGGAGGTGCCTTGGGTGAACGTCTGCGGAACGAATGCCACGCAGGGCTATTTCAACAACATCCACCATCAGATGAAGGAGATGGTGAACAACCTCTACAATCACCCTTCCATCGCTTTCTGGGGTATGTGGAACGAACTTGACACATGGGGAAACAACAATGACCTCCAGGGACCGCTTGACGCAGAGCGGGTTGTAAGGGAGACGGAAAGGCTCTACGATTTCACTAAGAAACTGGATCCGGACCGTTTCGTCGGTTTCACAGACTGCTCGAGGCTTGCCCGGGACGGCTATCAGGACCTCAAAGGTGACTTCTGCTCGCAGAATATTTACTATGGGTGGTACTGGACTCCGAATGACTTCGGCGGACTTTCTACCTCAATGAAGAAACTCCATGAGATGAAGCCGGACATGCCTTTCAATGTCTCTGAATATGGTGTCGGCATCAATCCTTTCTGCCACGTGTGGAATCCTGCCGACGCGGTACGCGACAAGGAAGACGATTCCAAGCATTATGAGGAATATGGCAACCGTTTCCACGAGTCCTACGTCCGCCAGATCAAGGCGATGCCGTGGCTGAACTTCACCTCTGTCTGGGTTCTCTTCGATTTCCCTGTGGCTAACCGCCAGGAGGGATACATGGACTCCGAGGACGGTGTCAAGTTCGTGCGGAACAACGACCGCAAGTACATGAACGACAAGGGTCTCGTGACCCGTGACCGCCAGACGAGAAAGGACGTGTTCTACCTCTACAAGTCCCTTTGGAACAAGGAAGAGACCACTGTCCACATCACGTCAAGCCGCTTGAAATACTTCCCTGCCGGCGAGGAACTCCGCATCAAGGTCTACAGCAACGCCAAATACCTGACCCTCTACCAGAACGGCCGCATGGTCTCCCGTCTGACATCCTCCGAGGAGTCCAGCGGAGTGGTCTGGACATTCCCGGCCGTCCGTCTCAAGACCGCCGAGGACACCTTACGTGTCGTCTCCAACAACGGCGTCACCGACGAGATAACCCTCAAGAAGGCAAAGTAGCCATTCATCTTTGCGATAATTGCATCCGGTTTCAGTTTGAATGCAGTTCATTCTGAAGCCGGATTTTGGGGCAAAGATGTTCTATCCGATGAAGCCGAAAAGCCATAAGGGAATTCTGTTGCCGTTGCCAGTCTCTATTGAGTCTATTGCAAGATAACTGTTTTCCTCATCTTTGATCTGCTCAAATGATTTTTTCCTGCCGCCTACCTCAAACAGGTATTTTCCGTCTATTTTGAAATCGCCTTTTGAAGGTAATGCCACTTCGTGTGCCACAGATAACTGATTCATGAAAAAAGTTTCCCTTGTTGTCCCGATCTGTACATTGCCGGACAGGGCATACATTAGGTTTGTGTTGTCCAGATAGAGTTTGTCTGGGGCCGACAGATGCTTTATTGCTTTTACCGGCGTTTTGAGCATAGAGATCAATCTGGCATCTTCAAGGATATTCAATAACTTCAATCCTTGCTCTCTGTTCGTCCCTAATTCCTGATAAAGTTCGTTCATCTTTGGAATGAACGGTACTTGAACGGACAAAATCATCAGCAACTTCTTCAACTTCTGGAGAGTTTCATACTCAACCTCCTCCACGGCAGGAATGTCCACATCAATAGTCTGGGTTACGACCTCCTGCACTCTTGAGAGATAGCCATCGCCCTCTTCTTTATAAAAGGGATAGTAACCGCTGGTCAGGTAGCGCTCAAAGTATGGTAGTACTTTGATTTTTGAACATATATCAGCGCTGATGCTTATATGTTTCGTCAATATGTCCGACAATTCCAGAGTTTCATAATCCAATGCGCCTTCAAAAGCCAAGTACTCCTTGAATGACAATCCCGTCATCTCGTATGAGCGTAACCTTCTTGACAGGTCTCCATCTCCTGACTTTAAATTCAGAATTGACGATCCGGTATAGACTATATGCAGGTCAGGGTAATCATCATAGATGTTTTTTATGCAATCCTGCCAACCTTTATATTTGTGCACTTCATCCAGAAAGATGTGTGTTCCTCCATGAGTGTAGTGGTATTCAACGAGATCAATGATGCTGTTCGAGCTGAACCATATATTATCCATGGAGACATACAATACTTTGCTTCTGTCGGCAAATGTCTCCTTTATGTGCTGTAAAATGAGCGTACTCTTGCCAACACCCTTAGGCCCACGGATTCCGATCAACCTGTTGTACCAGTTAATTCTATAATATAGAGGACGTTTGTAGTCTAAGGAAATCTTGCTGATTTTTCTATTTGAGATCAAGTAAAGATAATCTATGCTCACCATAACAATCCTGGATAATTTTTTTCAAAGATAATAAAAATCTTCGAAGATTGTTTTTTTTAGAAGCTGTTTTGATT
>DJRG01000058.1 GCA_002438845.1 Bacteroidales bacterium UBA6366 | reverse complement strand
TGAATATGTGGTTGACGAACTTCTCCGCATCAGGGCCGCTGACGAAGATCTCACCCATGTGAGACACGTCGAACATCCCCACATTGTTGCGGACCGCCAGATGCTCCTCGGTGATCGAAGAGTACTGAATCGGCATGTCGAATCCAGCGAAAGGACTCATCTTGGCTCCGAGAGCCACGTGACTGTCATGCAGACAGGTAACTTTGAGTTGCTCCTCCATAAAATCAATTATCAGTGTTTAGTATAATATTCAGTATCAAAGCGCGAGCCTCAGACCGAAGGTGCCCTTGATGTTCTTGGCCGGCATGAATGACCTGTTTGTGATGCGGCAGGCATCCCAGCGGCTGGCGCAGCTTCCACCACGAAGGATTCTCGTTCCGCCTTCAGAGGCGCCAACAGGATTGACCTGGGCGTCTTTTGAATATTCCCCCGCACGGTCATAGCACCACTCCCAGACGTTGCCGCTCATGTCGTATATTCCCAATTCATTGGCCTTGCAGGTCTTGACATCCTTGGATTTTGACTTCGCGTTGTCCACGAACCACATGGCATCATAGGCGTTGGAACCGCTGAAGCCGTAGTGACGGGACTTCCGCCCACCCCTGGCGGCATATTCCCACTCAGCCTCGGTCGGGAGACGGAACTTGCGTCCGGTCAAGGCGTTGAGTCGGCTGATGAAAGTCTGGCAGTTGTACCATGAGACATTTCCGACAGGCTTGCGAGGCTCGTCCAGATCGTTAAGATAAGGAACCGAGCCCATCACGGCGTTCCAAAGGGCCACGGTCACCTCGGTCTCCCCTATCTCGAAATCGTCCAGGGTGACAGGATGGGCAGGCTGCTCGTTCTCGGGAACAGAGAAGGCTATCTGTGGCGCGTCATAATCGTTGAATCCCATCGAGAATGTGCCGCCACCGATCTTTATCATCTTGAATGTGACACCGCCTACAGTAAAGACCTCCGGCTTGGGGTCCGAAAGGTCCACTTTCTCCCTGTCAACCACTGTGCCGTTGACAGGTTCGAGGATCGCGTCAGTCAAGACATCTTCGGTGGGCTGCACAAGTCTGAAACCGACCTTGGCACGCTTCGTATGGCTTTCCACCTCTATCCTTTCCAGTACGGTGCGGACAACCTTTCCGTCCTTTTCAGCAGGGCCTTCAGGATTGATGGCCAGTTCCATCGGTTTGAAATATTCATTGCCCGTGGAGCCCTCCGCCACAGCGTCATAGCTGTCGAGGCACCACTCGGCCACAGACGTGAAATCCTTCCCGTTCCGAGCCCTCTGGGCATATTCCCACTGCGCCTCTGTCGGAAGTATGAACACCTTGCCGGTAGCCTTGTTCAACTTGCCGAGAAACTTGACAGCATCCACCCATGAGACCATGTCCACAGGTGCGTCCGGATTCTGCACCGAACTTGGATTGCCACCCATCAAGGCCGTCCACAGAGCCTGCGAGACAGGTTTGGCGCTGATCACGAACCCGTCGAGAGCCACCTCGTGAGGAATCCCGTTGGTGACCTTCCTGCGGTTGTCCGCGGAAAGGCCCATGGTGTAGTGGCCGGCGGGAATCCTTACCATGTCAAACTTGACGTCCCCGACGGTATATTCCATCTGATAGTCCACAGTCTGAGGCTTCCGCACCGTTGTCTTGCATGCCGTAACCGACAGCGCCGCCGCCAAAACGGCAATCATGTTTAAGAATTTATTCATTTTCCGTAATATTCTTAAAAATCACAATCTCAAATGTAATCAAAAACTTTCAATTTAAAAACACCGTCAACGAATGTTGCGGATTTTCCTGTGAAGGTTCTCCGGAAGGAGTCCGGTCAGATGTTCCCTGGCGCTCTGAGGCACGAAAATCTTTTTCAAGGACGCTCCGTAGAACGCGTCGTCCCCGATGAACTCCAGGCCGGCCGGAAGGACGATCTCCTCCAAGGACTCGCAGGCCAGGAACGCCCCGGCGCCGATAGCCTTAAGCCCTTTGTTGAACTTCACCTTGTTCAGCGAGAAGCACTCCTCAAAAGCCCCGTCCCCGATGGCGACCAATCCGGCAGGACAACTTACCGAGCGAAGTTCCCAACAGCCAAAGAAAGCGCCGTCACCAATGAATATCAAATCCTTAGGCAAACGGATGCTTTTCAGCCAACCACACTCGCGGAAAGCCTCGCGACCTATGTGCGTGACACTTTGAGGAAGGAATATCCTGTCCAGAAACGAAGCCCTTTCCTCTTCGGGAATATCCTCGCCGATCTTTCTGTCCTCAGCCATGTAGGGCTGAAAGGCGAAGGCTCCGTCGCAGATGATTTTCGTGCCGTCCTTGACGTGGACTTCACCCGGATAGTTCTCCGCATCAAGCAGCCTTGTACCGTCCGCGGAGTAATTGCAACAATTGTCATTGTCCCAGACATCACATGCGCGGTCCTTTTCAGCGGCCGACGTGTCAAGTCTGAGAGCCTGTAGCCAGTCTTGCATATTCAAAATGATTTTTCCTTCTTTCAGAAAGATTTCAGAAAGTCCAGATCTTTTTTGAGCATTATCTTCGGCTCCATCAGCGCGACCTTCTGGAACAGTTTGAACTGGTTGGCCTTGGAAAGGTAGACCTTGTCCTCATGCTTTCCCTTGCGCCACCATTTGTAGAAGCCAATGGGGTCGTTCTCAAAAGGGATTCTCGCCAGAATCTCGGATGAGTAACCCGGGAAATCGATTGTCAGACCAAGCCCCATAAACTGCTTGTAGTACTGCTGATCGGCCCGGCGCAACTTGCTCATAAGCGGATTATAGACCTCGAACTGATCCACCTGCAGTGTCTTCTCACGGATGATCATCCTGTGGATTCTGACAGGGTCGTAGTTCAGCCACGAGCCGACCCGCAATGTCTTGGGACCTTCGTCAGTGTCGAGGGTCAATTCATCCATCGAAAAATACACCTTCTCCGGATCCAAAGGGTATACAGTGTCGGTCTCCGCCATAGCTTACGATTTTAAAACTAAAAAGCAAATATAGGCAAAAAAACCTAAAAATGGAATTTCTTGTGCTTGAGCCAAAGTCCATAGACCTCGCTGACATTGCCTGCGGTGACAAAGGACTTGATGCCCTCGCGCTTGAGGTACTCCATAAGATTGGAGAATTCCTCCTGGGTCAGAAGGGACTGGACCTCGTAGCCTTTCTCGCCCGTGTAGCCGCCGATCACCTCATAAAGGCTGCATCCCCTGCCAAGTTGGTCGATGATGAAGCGGCGGATCTTCTCGTAGTCATGCGAGACGATGCAGACCCTTTTGCGCTTGTTCAGGCTGGCTGTGAAATAGTCCACGACAAGGCCGTTGATCCAGGTTCCGATAAGGCCGATGATCACCATCTTGAACGGATTGATGGCGAAGGCGGTGCAGCAGATCACCGCTCCGGCCACCGACACCGAGGCGCCGATGTCGAAGTGGAGGTACTTGTTGACGATTTTCGCAAGGATGTCAAGTCCTCCGGTCGAGGCGTTGATGTTGAACAAGATGGCCTGAGACATGCTCAGCAGCAGGACAAAGCAGCACAGATCGAACCAGATGTCGCCCATGACGGATGTCGTGCCCGGTTCCATAAGGCTCTCGTAAGGCATGACCCAAGCCCAGAAATCCATCAGAGGTCCGAGAATCATCGCCGTGTAAACGGTCTTGGCGCCGAACTCCTCTCCTATCAGCAACCAGGCCAGGACCAAGAGTATGGCATTGATGATGACAACAAACAACGATACCTTGATCTGGATGCCGAAGAAAGCCTCGCATATTCCCGAAAGGACAATGGACAGACCAGAGATGGTCCCGATGATCAGTTTGCTCGGAACGAGGAAATAATACACCGCCGCCGCGGCCACAAGCATGCCCAGGGTCATGATCACGACTTCTTTCCAGAATTTGCCGGTCGTGACCAGTCCGGCGACTTTTTGAATTTTTTCGTTCATTTTAGTGTCATACCAAAAACCGGGCGCAAAGTTAGGATTATTTTCCATATTTGTTTCCCTATTTTGACGTTAATTGCCAAACCAAGCTCACCGGCCGGATGGCTTCGGTCACTGAGTTTGTCGAAGTGACCGAGGCAGGCACAACGGAAAAAGAAAAATGCTATCTTTGCAGCCGATTTTTGGCAAAAGAGTATGTTCAGGGCAAAGGAAAGCAAGGCTAAAGGTTTCTTTTTCGGAATCTTGGCCGCTGTCAGTTACGGTGTGAACCCTCTCGGGGCGAAGTACCTTTACGAGGAGGGGCTGAATGTGGAGTCGGTGCTGTTCTACAGGTACGGGTTGGCGGCGCTGGTCATCGCGGGGATCATGGCGGGGAAGATTTTTCTGCGGGGGAAGGTCGGCGGCATCGAGACATTCAAGGTCAGCCGCGGCGAGCTTTCGACTCTGACAGCCCTCGGGCTTCTCTTCGTCATCTCTTCCCTGACGTTGTACTGTAGTTTCCTCTACATGGACAGCGGAGTGGCCTGTTCCCTTCTCTTTGTCTACCCGGTGATGACAGCCGTCCTGATGGCCATGCTCTACGGAGAGAAGATCACGAAAGCCACGTTGGCGGCCATCGTCCTGTCCCTTGTCGGAGTTCTCCTACTATATAAAGGTGACGGGGAGACCGTCCTCAGCACCGCGGGAGTGCTGCTCGTGATGGTCTCGGCACTCAGCTACGCCCTCTACATCATTGTCGCCAACCGGGCCTCCGCACCAGAGTCCAAACTGGAGGCCAGCCACAACAGATTCGCCAAGTTCCTGCCCCACAGGGCGACAATCCACAGGCTCGACATGTCAGCCATGAAACTGAGTTTCTACGTGCTGATTGTCTGCGCAGTGTCGATGGTTCTGTTCTCGCTCACATCGCCGGAACGTCACATCATGCCTCTTGTCACAGGACGTGAGTGGGGATATTCATTGATGCTCGCCATCGTCCCGACAGTCTTCTCGCTTGTCTCGATGGGCATCGCCGTGCGCATCATCGGCTCCACACCGACCGCCATCATGGGGGCACTTGAACCGCTGACAGCAGTAGTGATCGGCCTTACAGTCTTCCACGAGGCCCTCACCGTCAACCTCGTCACGGGCATTGCCCTGATCCTCACCGCAGTGATCACAATTATACTCAGCAAAGGGTAAGGCTCGGGCGCTTCGGCAGGCTCAGCGACCGGAGCTTAGGGCGGTTGGTACACCGTAGGGCGGGATGGTGTACGAAATCATTGTTGGAGGGGAACGGTTTTACATGATTTTTGCAGGAGGAGTGCTTTCTGGAATGGCCGGCGGGATTTGCGAGAGGGGATTCGAGGGGTATTCGGCTATGGTTATGAGGGGAATATATTATGGCATCTAAACATAACGAGATCGACATGCTTCATGGACCTTTGTTCATGAAGATTCTTTTATTCGCTCTGCCGTTGGCGGCAAGCAGTGTCCTTCAGCAACTGTTCAACTCGGTGGATGTGGCGGTGGTTGGACGGTTCGCAAGCAGCGAGGCACTGGCGGCTGTGGGGAGCAACGCACCGGTCATCAATCTGCTGGTCAATCTGTTCGTGGGAATCTCGATGGGAGCCAACGCCATCATCTCAAACCACATCGGGCAGAATGACAGGGAGAAGATCCGCAGTGCGGTGAGCACATCGGCGGTCGTGGCGCTGTTCAGCGGAATATTCCTGATGATTCTTGGAACGGCGGTCGCCGGACCGGTGCACAGGATGATGGGAACCCCGGTGGAAGTCACGAAGATGGCGGCTTCCTATCTACGAATATATTTCCTGGGGATGCCGTTCATCATGATCTTCAATTTCGGGTCGGCGATCCTCCGAAGCCTCGGAGACACAAGGCGGCCGCTATACATCCTGATCGCGGCCGGCATCATAAACACAGTCCTCAACCTGGTGTTTGTCATTGTCTTCCACATGGGTGTGGAAGGTGTGGCGATAGCGACCGGAATATCCAACCTGTTCAGCGCCGTGATGGTTGTCAGAATCCTGCTGCGGGAAGAGGACCCTTACAGACTGCATCCCGACAAAATGCGTGTCCAAAGGGACGAGCTCTCGCACATGCTTGAGATCGGCATTCCGGCAGGTTTGCAGGGTGTGGTCTTCTCAATCTCCAACGTGATCATCCAGGCCAGCATCAACAGCTACGGATTCAATGCGGTCGCAGGTTCGGCTGCCGCGCTGAACTTCGAGCAATACTGCTACTTTGTCATCGCCGCGTTCAACGGGGCGGCGATCAGTTTCGTGGGACAGAACTACGGAGCCGGGAATATGGACAGGGTCAAAAGGGTGTTCCTGATCTGCATGGGATTGGGCGTGTTGTCCTGCGTCACGCTCAACTGGATCTTCGCCGGATGGTCCGACTTCTTCCTCAGTCTGTTCACGGATTCGGACGCCGTGAAGGAATTCGGCACAATCAGGATGCACACGGCACTGGTGCTCCAAGGAATAGCATGCCTGTATGAAATCCCTGGATCAGCCCTGCGGGGCATGGGGCGGTCCATGCTGCCGACACTGCTGACAGTTTTCGGCACATGCGTCCTAAGGATAATCTGGGTGTACACCGTCTGTCCTGTCTGGGAAGGATTCCACGCCTTGATGTTCGTCTACCCTGTCTCATGGACCATCACCGGCGTCATGGTCATGACCGCCTGGCTCATCACGTTCCATAAAGAGTCGCGTAAAGCTGCCTCTTAGAAAAGGGTCGGGTGGCTGTCGTCGAGTTGGGCGAGGATTCTGGCCATGGCTGCTTCGCGGAAAAGGGTGGAGCGCTCTTTGATGCCGAAACGGGAACAATATTCTTGAACAACAGCCAATTCTTTGTCGTTCAAGTAGATAACCTGCCTATGAGTACGCCGGAGCGAGGCTCTGCGCTTTTTGAGGTAATCCGGATCCGGGGCCGAGGCGTTCTGTTTTTTTCTTGCCAAAATCTGAATGTTTAGGCAGCGCTTGGGCTGCGGCCACAAAAATAAGCATTTTTCATGAAAAGAACGGTTTAGAAGCCTGTACTTTCCGTAAAAAATGATACCTTTGCAGCCACACGAAAATATTCATAAGTCAAATGAGCAACAGAGTATTGATTTTCTCCGCCCCGTCGGGATCCGGAAAAAGCACGATAGTGAACCATATTCTTGGAATATACAAGGATCAGATGGAGTTCTCGATCTCCGCCACCTCAAGGGCGCCGCGCGGCACCGAACAGGACGGCAAGGAATATCACTTCGTCACCCCCGAGAAATTCCGCGAGCTGATCGCCAAGAATGCCTTCGTTGAGTATGAGGAGGTTTACGAGGATCATTTCTACGGCACGCTCAAGTCCGAGGTCGAAAGGATCTGGGCGGCCGGCCACGTGATAATCTTCGATGTGGATGTCAAGGGTGGGGTGAACCTCAAGAAATATTTCGGGGACAAGGCACTGTCAATTTTCGTTCAGGCTCCGTCAGTGGAGGCTTTAAGGGAAAGGCTCATCAAAAGAGGGACAGACTCACCTGAGGCCATCGAGGAGCGTGTCGCCAAGGCGGCCGAGGAGATGACCTACGCTCCGAAATTCGACTATGTGCTCGTCAACGACGACCTCAAGACGGCGTTCGCCGAGGTCGAGAAGGTTGTCGATGACTTTCTTGACGACGGGAAACTGAACTACTCTACTTTCATCTAAGCGATCCGTGAAGATAGCCGTCTACTCGGGGTCTTTCAATCCCCTGCACATCGGCCATCAGGCCATAATGGAGTACCTGACAAGGGAGAAGGAATATGACTGGGTGTACCTTGTCGTGTCCCCGAAGAACCCGCTGAAGGATTCCATCAGCGCGGATTCCGGTGAAAGCAGGTACGAGGCCGCCGTGGCCGCCGTGAAACGTCATCCGGAGCTGCACGTCTGGGTGGATGACATCGAGCTGAAGATGGATCCGCCCCACTACACCATCAAGACCCTGGACGCTTTGAAGCAGAGGGAGCCTGACAACGATTTCACGCTTGTCATCGGGGCGGACAACCTCCAGAGCATCCGCCGCTGGAGGGATTTCCCGAGAATCCTTTCTGAATATGGCGTGACGGTCTACCCGCGCAAGGGATTCGACGTGGACAGCATCAGGCGCCGGCTGATCGAGGAGTGCAAGGACTTTCCCGCTCCTTATGTTCTTGACTCCGAAGAGATTGTCCCGGACGGAATGCGAAGCCTTGAGGAAACCCTGCTTCGCTCGTACAACATAGAGGTCATCAACGCCCCGATCGTGGACATCTCCTCCACCGAGATCCGGGAGGGGCTGCTCGCTGGTAAGGATATGTCGGAATATTTTATGTGATTATGGCAACTCGGACGTGGCGGGGTCCCAGTCACGGACGCAGCGGATGTAGCGGCAGATGTCGCCGTTGAGGTTGATGTTGCCCTCATTGCCGAAAAGAGGCGACGAGGTGTTCCAGGAATAGCGGTACTTGATGTTCCCGTTCGAATCTGTTCCGCCGTTCTCGTTCTTCCTGTTTCCCAACGCTCCCAAGGAATAGTATGTGCTCGTGAATATTCGTATGTCGTTCGCCCCCACATTATCCTTAGGATTGAGTTTCCACCAATTCTTTTCGTCCGTCATCAAATACATCAGTGCCACCTCCCTTATGTTGGGAACCCTATAGCCGTCCGGACAAGGCGAGCCTCCGGACTGGAGCAGCTTTCTCAGCGAAAGGTAGCCGCCGCTGATTCCACCCTCAAGGCTGGCCATCAAGACTCCGGTCTCGAAACCGTCATACAGACGCGCCATCTCGGAATTCTCGTCATAAGGCTCGAGTTCGATGGATGTTCTGAATCTTTTGGACTTCTCGTTCACGCGGCGATTATCGAACTTGAAAACTGACGAAGAAGTGATCGTGGCGTCGGAAGGCCGGATCATCTCGATCAGATCCTGGGGACGATTGTCTTCAGCGAAGAAATCCTCCTTTTTCTCTGTCTTGAATCCGAGATTGCGGACACATTTCACGACATAGGGTCCCATCTCGCTGTTAGGCCACTGTTTGTAAGAAGACACGGAAACGCCCTCCTCTGCCCATAGGATCTGAGGATTATCGATTGTAGAGTACTTCGTGCTGCTGACCACATGGCATTTCCATTTCGGCACGCCGGCGAAAGGATGCCCTTTGTCATAGGTTCCGTCCGCGCCGGAATACTTCCTCGGGAAGAGCTTCGCGTCATCCGACAAGCCGAGTTCTCCGAAAAACAGGTATTCCAACTGTCCGATGGACGCTGTGTACCAACGCACCTCATCGGGATCGATGACACCGTTGCCGTTGTTGTCCCTGTTCCGCATCATGGCGCTGTACTTAAGGCAGGCCTTGTCATCCCTGAGGAACAGAATGTTGTAACCGCCCTTCCTGTAGTCATCCGGACGGTCATATTCAAGATAGTCGTCCCATCTGACATCCTTCCAGGAGGAGCCGGTGACGCAGCCCCAAATACGCACGGTGTTGTAGAGTCCGTTGTCAGTCGAGGTGTTGCCAAGGTTCTCCGGTCTCATCCCGGTGCCCCTGTTGTCCGTCTCCGTGGGATAATACCACAGGTAACTGTCAGCATTCTCGTCCTCAGTCTCGCAGCCCCATGCGGAGACAAGGTCGGCATCGTTGACGTTGTAAGGCGTCTGGATTGAGCGCTGCCGGATCGTCACCACACTTCCGGTCGAAGAACTCGCCTTGTCCAGACTCTTCTGATTGTCACAGAGCACATGCATCAGACGGTTGGGCTGGTTGACAAACCGCTTCCACAACTGCGGGTCCGACTCTCCGGTGATAGGATCGCTCTCATAATAGAACTCATCCACAAAAACCGTCACATAGATCCGGTCCCTGAACCATTTTCCCTGCCGCAGCGAAGGATCTGTGACCTGATCGTCCGGATTGTACTTGTTGTACCAGTCGAGCCAGTCCTGGTCAAACTCGGTCCGGAAGTCGTTGGCAAGCCCGGCGTCCTTGTTCCGTTTCTGTGCCTTGATGTAGTCCACGAACTCCACGACATCCATCAGCTTAGGACTGCTGTCGCCTGGATAAGGCCGGTTGTTCCGGCTGTAGGGATTCGAAGGCAAGGAGGCCGTGCCATAGCTCTTGCCGCCATCTGTCGTGTACTCGTACCGATTGGACTGCGAGACCTCATTGACCATGAAATGGACCCACTTGTAGTCCATTCCGGACGGGATCTCTGTGTCTCCGATCTTGTCAGGAGTCCCCTCCCTTCCGAAAGGAGTCTTCACATACCAGGTCACGGCGGCAGGGTCGATGTAGTCAGCGTCAAAACAGAAAACCCGCTGCCCGTAATGGGCGTCAAAGGTGTGGATGGATTCCTTGGCGGTGTACACCATTCCTTCTGCCCCGGGCTCGTTCTCCACGACATCCCCAGGGGCGGCCGTACCGCCGGAAGGATTGGAGGAGGAGACTTCCAGCTCGATGTTGTTCACTCCCTTGATCGTGATCGTGTAGGTATATTCAGTGTTACGAAGAACATTGTAGTCATTCAGGTCATTGGCGATGTCACCAAGATGCACATAATATGTGACATCAGCCGCCAGCTGCTGCCGCTTGGCCTCGGAAGACACGTCCACCTGCATCACGACCTCACCTTTGATCACCATGTAGGTGCCGCTCTCCGGAGCGTTGGTCCAGACCTCGCCTGATGACACATACTGTCCGGCGGCATCCTTGTCGCGGCGCTCCCGCTCGTGAAAGCTGTCCACTTTATTCTTGGCGGATTTTCTGTTTTCCAACATGTAGAACGAAAAACCGTTCACAGGGCTGTTGTACTCATTGCCGTCCGTCCCGGTAAAACTTGATGTCCCGACAGTCTCGAACAAGACCGGATCCGTTGAAAAGAAATCGACATTCGGATCAGAACTATTGTGGGCGGCAAGGAAGCAGCCCTTCGGAAGATTCACCACCTGCCATGATTCCGGGTTGAACGCCTTGAGCCTCTGGACAGTGGTCACACTCCCGTCATTGCTCGTCAGCTCATAGTCAGTGGCGATCCGCACGTCGACAATCACCTTGGCGTCCATCCTCTCAAGGTCCACACTCACCCTGCCTTCGGTCTTCCCGTGCGGGTATATTCCCGTCTCTGTGATGTCGACGGTGGCCGGGCCTTCGCTTGGATTGTTCCCAGTGTAGGTCCCCGTCATCGGAAACAGTCCGTTGCGGGAGGTTATCTCCTGATTGAGCGTCGCCACGAAGCCCTTCAGTTCCGATCTGGTGGAAATCATGTTAAGTTTGTCCGGAGAGATGTTCACCATGTCGGAGTCGATGTTGGCGATCATGTAGACTTCAGCCCCGCTGCACAATGGGGCATGTATGCGCAGGGTTCCGGTCGTCCCGGACACTGATTCGGTACGGTTCGAGACCCACCAGGCCTCAGTGGATTCGTCCCTCATGTCCTCAAGTGTCGGAGAAAGGGAGGTCTTGTCAAAATAGTGGGCGTAATACCTCTTCTCGCCAAGGAATATCATCACGAACATATTGGATATCCTTGACTCCGGTATGATGTCAAGCGTCGCCCTGGTCTCGACTTTCACCTGACTGAAGTCCTTGAATCCGAAACCGATCTCGACCATCGCGGACCCTTCGCCCTCGAAAGGCTCCTCAAGTTCGTCCCTGACACAGGAGGAAAGCGCAAGGGCGAAGACAAAAAGAAGACTATTCCTCAGCAATTTTCTCATCATAACTAATTGAATTCTATGTAGCCACCGCCTTTGTTCCAATCCTTGACCCTGAAGTCCAACTCCCCGGTCTTCTCATTGAAGGACGCAACGATCAGGATGTTGATAAAATCATTGCGATTTATCCTGTCGACCGGGGTGGAGACCGCCGTGTCAGGATCAATCACGGACAATGTCACAGTCCCTTTATAATGGGCACCTTCCGTCACTTCCTCCACCTTGTGGAGATAAAACTCGGAACCGCCGTCGTTGTCACTCCAGCCATTCACCTGATGCTGTTTTCTATCGTCTCCGTTAACATTGATGAAATCCCGGTTTCCGTTCTGGGAATTCGCTTTAGTCGAAAAGAAGCACAGATACCTCATGTCCTTATAGTCATTCCCTTTTCTGAAGCCGTCGTTGCGGACAACAAAAGAATTACAGGCCGACAAGTCCGGACCGTTGACATTTGACTCCAGAGCAAGATTCGTCGCGTAATTGTTCTCCTGCGGAGTGCCAAGGTAGTACAGTCGGTCATAGGTCTGAATATGGAACACGGGGTACGATTCCTCTTTCCCCGGATTGTCACCGTACTTGTTCGTGACCGTTTCGGAAAGTCCAGAGCCATCCCCGTCCCGGACCCTGAGAAACCTGAACACCTGCACAGGCTCAAAATAGTAATCCTGGTCCTTGAAATTGCCGTGTCCGTCATTAGGCAGCAGGACAGTCTCCAACTGGCCGTTTCCGGCATAAAGGACTCTCTTGGACGAGGTCTGGTTCTGAATCACGTAAAGGCCTCCATCCTCCACTTTGTCTGGCGATGACATATTCACATCCCACTTTCCGTCCGCGTCCTTTGCTCTCTTAAGTTTAGCGACAGACTTATCCGTGTACTCCAAATCAAGATTGTAGGTGAAAGGAATGTCATGACTGTCACTGTCCAGGATGTAGCCGTCGAAAATGATCTTCGTGTTGCCATTTGTCAGCCCTTTGACCACAGTCTCCTTCTTTGTGGAGACCAACGCGTTGTACGGATTGGTGTACTGTCCGTCAGGCTCTTCGTCAGAGACCTTGAAAATGTTCGGGGCGCCATGCTTCGTGTCATCGTTCGGGTGCTCGAAACTTCCCTCCTCGTCAGCGGGATTGACAAAGAGGAAGCTGTAGTTCCTGGTCGTGTTGGAGCCGAACGATATGTCATGAATCGTTAGATCATCATGTGAGATGTTCTCCACAGCGACCCTTAGCCTTGCCCAGGTACGTTTGAGCCGCCCGGAGACATGGTTCATGCCCGGCTGAAGTTCAAAATCTTGAATAAGCGTGAGCGGTTGGGGTCCGAGGGTACAGAGAAAGTCCGAATCTGACGAGTGGAGGGCGAAATCCATGAACTTGTGGTATGCCTCATATTCCGAATCGCTTCCGGAGAACTTAAGATGGGATGAACCGCTCTGGCAGTTGTACTGTGACAGGATGCTTTTCACATAAGTCTCAAAAAGCGCGTCATTGTCCTTAAGGCCCGGATAGGTGCGCTCGCCGACATTGTTCCCATCCTTGTCGGTCACATTCATCGTCACCGAAGACCAGTTCGCCACGACAATCATGCGGTACAACCCTCTTTCCAGACTCTCCAGACTGCTGCCATCGGAGAATCTGTGCAACGGATGATCGTAGTTGAATGTCACCTTGACCTGCGTTCCGTACTCAGCGTCAGTAACCACCTGCGTCCCGTCAAGCCATCCGTTGGCGCCCTCGGCGGCATCGGCGGAGCGCACGTCATCGCTGCCCTTGTACAGGTCCCTGTAGCCGACCAGAACTCCATCAACCCTGTCCACAATCAGCAATGTCAGCCTGTAGATCACCCTCGCATCGATCAATTTCTCAAAGTAAGTCCAGCCTTCCAGATCGGTGCCGAACGGATCAGAGACGATCTTGCCATACTTGCCCTCATCGTCACTGGAATACATTTCCCGAGCCCTTGTGTCAAGAGAGATGGACGGCAGACCAACCGATATGGTCAAGGATGCGGCGCCGGAAGAAACACCGCCAGCCTCATCCTTTCCGCAAGATGCTGCAAGAATGGTGAATATCATGAATATGCACAAGCATGTGATACGAGTCTTCATGTCCGATCAGAATTTGATGTCAAACGAGGAGTCCAACCTTCTCCACGGAGCGACGCTGAGGCTCACGCTTGCATCGGTCTTTGAGATGGAGACAGTGTAGGTGTAACGCCAGCCTGGAATGAAGTCGGTGCCGTCGGCATCCTTCTGCGAGTTGATGTCCGACGGATAAGGATCGGCCTTATACTTTTCCCATGACGTGCCGGTCTTCTCCGGGATGTTGACCGAGAAAACGGCATCGCCTCCAAGCTTTGTCTTGAAGCAGAGCTTGAGTCTGCCATTGGAAGTCTGAGGAATGACCACAATCCATCCGTCCTGCTTTGTGAACTCCTCCCCCCGGTCATCCAGCGCGGTGCCGTTCTTTGAATATGGAACCGCCACTGTCTGCTCCAACACTCCTGAAGAAGACAGAGCGTTTTTGAACAGCATACCTTCGGAATAATCCCAACGGTAAAACTTCACCCCTTTGGCCGGAGTGTACTGATTCCGCCATTGGATCAGACCCTCCTTGTCATAGTCCAGACCGTTCCCGTAAACCATGTAGCCGGTGATCGCGAAAGAATCGTCCTCATCCACCTCGAACCAGCAGGACGTGATCGCATCCTCGGAGTAAAACACCCCGTCAGAGCCATCGTAAAACTTGAAACGAAACCTCAACGCGGACATCCCATGCCTGAAATTCAGTTCCACGGGAGCGTCAAGGTTGAATCCAGAACCGTTCGTGTCCACATACTTGTGCGCGAGAAGCATGTCACGCTGGATCTTGGCGGTGTTCATCTCGATCACAAGCGACTTGGCGTTGGAGAGTTCCTTGCTGATGGCAAGACCATCGGACCCTTCCGGGTAAAAAGCCCGGAAAGAGTACCGACCACCTATCACCCAATAGGCCGGAGTGGTCTTGTACTCCCATTTTGTGTCGGCGGTGGTCAGTTTTGGATTATAGACCAGTTCTGTACCAGAGAACACATCCTTGACCTCATGCTCCTGCCCGTCGATGGTCATGGCATAGTCCGCCCAGATGCCTATGGTCTGCCCGAGGCCGAGGACTCCGGAGGAATATTCAATGTCAGCAGGAGTGCAGGCCTTCTGAAGGTATTCCAAGTTCTCAACCAACGATTTTGTGGCATAGCCGTTCACCGACATGACCGACCAGCCGACAACGTTTTCCTCCCGCGGCGGAGCCTCGGGGACCTCCTTGGCGCAGGACGCAATGGTAAGCAATGTGAATATTCCCACTAAAAGTCTGTCCATCCTGATCAATCATTTATGGTAAACCCGCTGTCCCCTTCCCCGCAATCGCTCCAATTCGTGACATTCACCGAGAACCTGATCTGATGCTGGTCGGTGAGCACAAGGTTGTAGTTGTAACGGGTAGCCATCCTCCATCCGTCTATTGTGTCATCGGAGCCGGAGACAGTGTGCCCGAACAGAGGAATGTCCTTGGACACGGCCGGCACGGGATTTCCGCTTCCCACCTTGACGGTATAGTAGACCCTCATCTTCGCATCGTCCGTTCCCCTCTGCGGGATCACAAACGTCTCCAGGTCCGGTCCGGAAACCACAAGGGAGTCGGACTTGGTGTAATAGTCGGCAAGTCCATCCCAAGATGGATAGGAAGCATAGACCGTCGGATAGTCCTCGGCCACATTCACGCTGAAGTCACCTTGCCGCGCGAATCCCCAAAGGGTCACCCTGGCTATAGCCACCGTAACTCCTTCGGATGACGCCGAGGCCCCGAACCTCAATGCGGAAAGGGCGTGGTGGAACACGATGTCGATGCCGTCGTACGTAGGATTTGAGCCACCTGCGCTTGAGGTTTTGCCGTAGACGCGCGCGGAGTACATCAAGTCGCACTTTCCTTTGCCTCCTGTAGAAAAGCCACTGACACTCAACCCATTGGCTCCGTAACCGAAGTTTTCTCCGTAATCCGCCTTGACACTGTACGGAGACCAGGCCGCGAAAGTCATCTTTCCGTTTTTCGGCCAGAAATAGGCCGGGCTTGAGATCCATGCGCCGGAGCCTTCGGTGGAGTCGTCGACGCTTCCGCTGAACTTGAACTCCGCTCCGTCGATGTAAAGGACTGAGCCTTGGGTCTTGTCCCAGCCAGCGAAATCTCCGTCCGGGCAGTACAATCCGAACACCCCGAAGGATCGATCCTTCGGGTAGGCGGTTTCGGAGGCCTTTGTCACGGCGCTCACCAGCGGGGTCGGGAATGCGACAAGGCGGTCGCCGGCCTGAGGCTCCTCCCCAAGGTCGTGACTCACGCATCCCACCGCTGACACAGCCAGCAGCCACATGCCCAATAATCTTGATTTCCTTATCATTCCCTGAATATTTCAAATTGGCACCCGGTCAGGCGGTCAGGCCCGGCCGGGCGTGAAAAGATGCTATTAATGCACAACTATGCCACCCATCGTAACATCAGTCCATGGGTTAACCGAAGGCGCAAAGTATATCTTCTCCAATGCGAATTTAATAGTATAGATATACCTCTTACCAATTTCCCACTCGTTAATTACATTCAAATCTTGATCATACAATCCTTCCAAATCAAAAGTCGAGGTCTGATCAAGCCACTTTTTACCATGCTTGATGCTATAGTCTACTTTGATTGACACTTTGCCCGTTTGATGGTCGAATTTTTGAGGAAGAACTATGGCATTCTTGACGCTTGCCAAAGCGTCACTCGTCAGAATCACTCCGGCATTGTCGTTGAAAAGTTCGTATGACACATTCCCCTCATGGCCAGTCCAAGCGCTTGGAACGGATGCCTCTGCATAGCCTTCTTTGTAAT
The DNA here is from genome assembly GCA_002438845.1 of Bacteroidales bacterium UBA6366. Lineage (GTDB taxonomy): Bacteria > Bacteroidota > Bacteroidia > Bacteroidales > UBA932 > Cryptobacteroides. Next base: position 16,015 of record DJRG01000058.1, on the reverse strand, counting down.
TCTGATTGAAAGTACCTTTGTTATAAGCATTAAGGACAGAGACATTCTTAAGTTTAATGTATCCGTTATAATCATCAGTAGTCTTCACTTTTACCTCAATTGCAGAAAGAGCATGGTTGAAAACAATGTCAACACCATCATAAGTGGAATTTGTGCCATTTGTGCTGGTAGTTTTATTGTAGGTTCTTGAGGAGTACAGAAGATCGTACTGATCATCCAGACCCTTAACCGTATAGTTCTTGAATTCAAGCCCGTTCGCCGCGGTTGAGGAAAACGTTCCGTCAGCTGATGCCGAAGACGGTGCATAAGCATCAAAAGTCAAAGTTCCGTTTTTTGGCCAATAATATGTTTCGCCAGGTTTCCATGCCCCATTTCCATCTGTAGTACCATCATCAATTGTTGAGTCGTATTTTACAAGAACATTTGACATGTACTCAACGGCATCGTCAGAAACGAAATTGCCCAGGCCGGTGTTGTACCATGCATAAACATTAAACAAAAAGTTACTCGGAGCTAAATCAATACTCTCATTTGTGATGTAGTCAGCCTTGGTAACTTTAGCCGTAAGAGGCTTGAAAGAAACAGTGGCTTCCGCCTGATGATCAACCAGACCTTCAGTCTTCGTGCAGGCACTCATTGCCGCTACGACAAGTCCTGCGAGTAAAACAAAATCATTTCTCATAATAAATGATAGATTAATTAAGAATTTATAATAAACTAAAAATCAAATGATCAAATCCGTGTTTATGTCGTTCCAGTCATTGACGCCCGGAGAGAATCCCCCGCCTCCGCTTTCACCCTTCGGGATCTCGATGGTCTTGTCAAGGATGATCCAGCGATGCTTGACCGCATCCTCTTTCCTGAACTCTTCCGTGATGTCAATTCTGGCGCTTAACGCCTTGCCGTAGTTGGTCTGGAAGTCGAAAGTGACCTCAAGACCGCTGCTCGTGTCAGGAATCCTACCGAAAGTGTTGAATGTCGCATAGATGACTCCCGTGTCGCTTCCCTCCGGAGCCTTACGGGCGGTCATCTCGAAGTAGTCCGTCACCGGGTCGTCGCTGTCCAATCCGGCATCAAACAATGTCTTGGAGCCGGCAAGTCCAGTGATCAGGCCGAGAGCCGAGGAGACATATTCAAGTCCCCTGACATTCACCTGGATGTACCATGACTCGACGATTGTTGACGCGGTGAAATATTCACCACCGGGCGTGCGGATCGTGTCGATGGCGGCCGAGTATGGAATGCTGACATCCGGCTCTCTTGCCACGAAGAGGTGATCCGGCTCATAGACTATTTTCTCCGGAGCGGAGGTTCCGCCTGTCTTCGTTTTGTTCAGCCGGGAGGAAATGCCCGCCATGAGATGCGAGGCGATCCTGTTGGTGTAGGCCTTGGAAAGATGTTGGTCCGTCGGGTCGCTGACCTGCGTGGCTTCAGTGTCGAAGATCCACGCAAGCAGGCTCCATTCCCCAGGGTCGCAGATGATGTAGCCGTCGTAGTAGTGGCCGCGCGCGTCGTTCCCATGATTCCGGAGATAGCGTTCCGCCACCACCCTGCCGGTGGACTTGTCACCAAGAGTGACACGCATGATCTCAGGCCTTTTGTACGTCGGCTTGACGTGCTCCGGATTGTAGAAGCCTTCCGTGGTGTTGAGGATATGCTCGTCGAGGTAGACACGCACGTAGTGGGTGTTGCCAGGCTCCACAAGAGGGCGGAAGTCGCACGACACTGTCATTATGGAAAGTGTCACAATGGCGAAAGTCATTCGTATCAACTTATTCATTTTGACGTTCCTCCACATTTAAACACGATCGGGAAGACCACGCTGACCTTAGCCTTTGTCGGTCCGAAATAATGCTTTGTTCCGGCCTTGCCGTTGTCCTTCAGCAGGACAGACCAGTCCTCAGATGGAATATAGTGCTGGTAGTCGATCGCCATGTAACCGAGGCTGATGGCGAACTCCATGTTGGCGTTCCTGCCGAGCGGGAGGCTGTAGCCGTAGCTAAGCCCGACGCCCTTGAAGTAGTTCTGGTAGCAGCCGAAATTGCGGCCGGCCTGGATGTCGAACTTCCCGGAGTGGGCATAAAGGCCAAAAAAGTGTCCGAGGAGTCTGGATCGCTGTCTCACGGCGCCTTTGCTGTTTGTGCCTGACGCGCCGCCGGGTGTGCGAGGGGCGAACCACCAACGGGTCTCCACACCGAAGGAAAGTACCTGCATGCTGTACTTGTTGCCGTGAGGGCCTGCGTTCCACCATGGGAAGACCTGCTCGTACTGAAGCGAGAAGCGGTCGCCGAGCGGGAACTCCACGGCGAAGTTGAGCGCTATCGCTGCGTCGTAGAGGAGATTGGTCTTGACGGCAACGAAGTAGAATCTCTCCTCCACCGGATCCGGGAGCCCAACCTCCGGCAGCACTGTCCTTGGCGCGATGTTGTATGAATATGGCACCTCAAGCGTCATGCCCGGCATCTCGCTCTTAACCGGCGCGATCGGCTGCACGATGCTATAAAGCACATGAATATCCGTACGTCTCAAGGCTGGATAGTAGTCCGAGATGAGTCTTCTCCAGGCATCGCCGCCATGGATCGACTTCATCAGCCGTTTCTTCGCCTCGGAATCTTGGCTGCTTTTGAATATTCCTGCGACGGCATCGCCTTCATTCTCTTTGTCATACAACTCTGCGATCTTCGTGGCTCCATCCCAGTCCTCGCCTCTTGAGATCACTACGAAATCAGAATCCGTCAGACGAGGCTCAATGCCCTTAAGGAAGGCCTTTACGCCCTCGGCTCTGTCACGGGCTAGCCGAGCGTTGAGCCCAGGTCGTCCCTCAGGGGAGGCGGCGCCGATGATGTAGACCTTGAATATTCGTAAATTATTGTTGTGGACCACGGAACGCAGTCCCTCGGACGCCGCGTCAAGCGAAGCTGCATTGTTCCGGAAGCCACGCTCGATTCTGGAGACAGCGGATCTGTAATAGACCGAGAACGATGTCGTGTCGTGCCTGTCATCCGGTGTCGAGGAGGATTTTGCGATGACTACCGCCCTCATTGATGTAACACCGGATCCTGATGGCGAATCATCTGCCGCTGCTGCCGGAACGGATCCTAACGGCGATCCCTCAGCCACCTCTGCTGTAACTGATTCTGACGGCGATGCTTTTGCCGCTGCTGCCGCAATGGACAGAAAACAGCCGACGAAAGCACACAACCAAATGGCCAGGCCATTGGAAGCACTATGTAATTTATTATAGTTCAAGACGTTACCCCCCCCCCCGTTATCAAAACAGCCGGAAAGAGTAACGCTTGCGCTATTAATAAACCCTGCCGTCATAATTAAGAACCTTATTTTTAAGCATGATAGCCACTATCAACTTTTAGTAAACGTTCAAAGAATAACTCATCGCTTACTTAAGCTGAAACGCCACCAGCAATCCCACGACAAATGTAGTAATTTTTAATAATTAAACAATAGCCAACAGTCTATTTGGAATTTATCAAAATGGTATTTATAAAAGGTTTAATTATCAAGGTTTTCAGTCGGTTATTAGTTCTTATTTAAGAAATCGAATAAGACCATTAGAATATATATTCAATCCTTTAGGACAACATGTCCGACTCATATAAGGGCAATATCACCTCCCCCAGAATGGCCAAGAAATCTATCCCACCAAAGCCACCGCACTGTCAGCCTCTCCCCCTCCACGGTCGCTGAGCCGGGATCAGGAACGATGAGTTCAGAGAGTAGGTGGGCAGAACGGTGGGAGAAAATGGACGGATGGAGAGAGTGCCGTATTGCGCAGAGCACGGGCACAGGAAGATGGGGTGTAGAGGGGTGAGAGGCATGGTGATGTGGCTGACCCCCTCTTTCGGGGATAGGGTCGAGCACGGTGAACGGCCTCAGACGGTGGCCTGAGGCATCTCGTTGTGCGCATGGTTTGTGAAATAGGTGACTTGGTCGCCAGGGGCAAGTGCTTCGGTGGGCACGAGCGCTTCGGCGGGCTCAGCGACCGATCAGCTTCATAACGATTCGGCAGGGGTGGAGAACGGGGAAAAATGCTTACTGAAGAAGCGGCGGGGGACATCTGTTCCTTATGACGCGTTGGAATTGGGATTGCTGCGTCTCCTATACAGGTAACGTGGAGACTTGTGGCGCTATAAGGTTCTTTATTAATAGTTCAGATGTACGTCCGCCGCTATTTTCAGAAAGCGGCATCAAAATCTTATTACAGTAAAACGGCTTCTGATCATGCTACTGAATGCAGACCTGATCTGTCGCTTTGGCGGGGTCTGGCACTTCGGCAGGCTCAGCGACCAGAAGGACGGCGCTTCGACGGGCTCAGCGACCAGGGAAAAAGGGTCAGTGACCGGCACCGTCCGGTTGGTGAGCTTGTCGAACCATGTGGACGGCGCTTCAGCAGGCTCAGCGACCAGAAGAAGCGGCGCATCTAATCGACCTCGTACTCGGAGCCATTGTTGATGTCGACAGGGGTTTCGTTCCAACCAGCGACGGTGACAGCTCCAGCCTCAAGCTTGTCCTTGCCGACCCGGACTGTCATCGTGTAGGCATGACCGCCAAGCAAGGTAAGCTCCTGACCAAGGGTGAGGTTATATTCCTTGCCGTCGGACATCGTCACGGTGACCATCGTCGCACCGATCTTCTGCCCGTCTCCCGGCCAGAAGATGGCGTCGAAATTGTCCTTTCCATTCTTCGTGCCGGCGGAACGCATCGTGATGTCAGTCATCACACTCCCTGAAGCGGCGGAAACCTTACCGTTCGTGATGTTGCACTCAACATCGCCGGTGGTACCGTTAAGGCAGACTTTCCTGACCACGACGCCTGTTCCGTCAAACTGGTTACCTTTTGTGATGCTGACTGTAAGCTTTACGAGGGCGTGGTTGAAAGTGATGTCTATGGCCTTGCTGCCCGACAGGTCAGCGTTTGGGTCAAACTTTTTATGGGCGAACCAAAGAAAGTCCGCCCCGGCCGTTCCGTTCAGTTGGTCCGCCGGGATGGAAAACCCGATCTTGGTCGAGTCTGTCTCACCGTCAAGATAAGGGGCGTAGGCATAGATGTCAGCCTTACTCCTCGAATTTCTCCAAAGAATCTGACTCTCCGGCTGCCAACCATTGTCGGGATCTTTTTCCCAACGGATGTTCGGCCTTGAGTAAGGTCCGTTGTCATTGTAGTCAATGAAAAAGCCCAGATCCTTTCCGGAATATTCAGTTGGCTTCCCAGCATCACCTCTTGTCACCTGAGCGTCGGTCACTTCCACAGGGCCAGCGACCACCGCATTGATCCTCACGACACCATCCTCAGGGAAAGTGCTCACCTGAGACACACTCTCCTTGCCGCAAGACACCGAAGCGGCGGCAAGAATCCCGATCACGATATAATATGGTATATTCTTCATCTCTGTATTATAATTAGATAGCCTTGATGTCCTGCTGCGACTCGGAGCCTTCCGGCTCCATCTTGCCCCATGGGTTCAAGTTCCCGGCTCCGGACTTCGAGTAAGTACATCCGCTTGTCGTGATGTTACTTGCCCTGCCCACAAACGCTCCGAGAGTACCATTTGATTTTTCACCCAACTCAATCACGCCACCGAAATGCACATGATCAGCCACGACTCTATAACCAATGCCAAAGGCCCCGCCCAAATATCCCCACTGACTTTCATTGTCATAACTGATCTTGCCATAAGCCGAGCAATCGCTGATCTTTCCTCCATTATACCAGTATCCGACAAGGCCACCAATTTTATTAAAGGAAGAAACTTTATTGGCATATATATCAACGTAGGAGACACAGTCGGAAAGCTCGCAAGTATAGTTTGAGTCGTCCGCCAAATTACCGGCTATCCCGCCGGCCATTGTGCATCCTACGAATTTGCCACGGGCAAGGACATTTGAGATCCGTCCCATTGTGAAAGAACCAGCGATTCCTCCGGCAATCACAGAATTATCTTTGTCCAATGGGGTCTCGACAACAATGTCACTTTCACAATTTGAAATGGTAAGGTCATAGACGCTGGAGATTCCAAGAACTCCTCCTACAATACCTTCTTCTGACAGTGTAATCATTCCCTCCACCTTGCAGTTATCAATCACGCCACCATAAATGCCGGCCACAAGCAACCCCGCAATGGAAGTCCCTGATGAAGAAGATGCTTTTGGCCTGATGTCACAGTTCCTCAGATTCAGATTCCTGATTGTACACTGATAATACGCGCGCCCGAAAAGCCCTGAATATTCATGGTCAGAGACAGTCAGGTTGATTATTGAGAAGCCTTTGCCATTAAACTCTCCGCCGAAGTTGTTATCTTTATTTCCGATAGGAGTCCATGGATGACCTGCAAGATCGATGTTACCCGTCAGATCAAAATATTTGTACAGATACCTCTCTCCGCCATTAACTTTAGATGCGAGGAGCGCCAGCTGGGCAGCAGTCCTGATCTTGTACGGATCCTCGGCCGTGCCGGTTCCACCATCATAGTCATTGGCGATCGCGGCTCCGTCCCAGGAATCATATTCCTCGACTTCGGTGTCATGATCGACAATCGGAGCGCCGGTCTGCCAGTCATTGACATTGATGCCGGCGACCTTGACCGTGTTTTTACCTACCAACAGATTGAAAGTGTAGGATTTTCCAGGCTCGAGCAGAGGGGACGAGTACGCTTTAAGCGTTTTTGTCTGACCATCACCACAGTCAACCGTCAGACTCATCTCCAAAAGATTCGCTCTGGACTGAGGTGAAAGCAGATAGAAATCCCCATTGGCAGCCATATACGCATTGACTTCAGTATCCAGTGGACCACCGTAGCCATATTTGTTGATCACGGTGCTTATCCTGACACTCAGTCCGCTAACTTTCGGATTCAACCCCTTGAACTCGTCCTGGAACCCCTTGACATGCACGATAATCCGCGAGGTCATGCGTTTCATTGTCAAAGTCAATTTGTTATCAGAAGTCTTGTCCACCTTCTGAGAGACCCTCATGTAGTCGGACGCGATCAGGTCCTTAAGATCGCTCTGATCCGTTTTGAGCCTTCCCAGATCGAAACTGTTGTCAGCCGAGGCTGGATAATAAGCGTTGAAAGTCATCGAAGACGTCTCCCATCTCAGATACTTACCCGTCTCCGGAGTCCAGACGCCGCCGTCAAATGTGTAGTTGAAATATTCCCCGCCATTGCTTACGGCGATCACGTCCCCTGAGTTGAAGGCCTTCTGCTCATCCTCCGTGCCCAACGGGTTGCTCCTTGTCAAACTCCCTACCCCGGCTTCGACCACGACCGCATTCGGGTCAGACAGGTAGCCAGTGCCCGTCACATTCTCTTTCGCACATGAGGAAAGGAGCGCGAGCAGGGACAGGACACATATTTGTCTAATTGTCATTCGCATAGTCAGATCTAATCAGTGAACATGTCTTCCGGGCCCTGAGTCTGTTCCCAAGGCGATGCGGTGATCTCACCGGCAATGAGAAAGTCCTTACCGACCTGGAGGGTCAAAGTGTAAACGGTGTTTCTCTCAAAGACCTGTCGCGACGGAAGTTTCCAACTGTAGGTCTTCTCTCCACCCTTGAAGCTGATGATCAAGGCGTTGGCCTCAACCGTCTGAGGAACGAGAATGCACTCGTACTCCACGGAGCTGTTCGTTTTCTCATCCGCTCCTGGAGCCCATACCGTCTGGTAAGGAGCCATGTCTTTGACAGACTTGGAGTCAGGGTACAGAGACAGTTCGTCGTAGGAATAGGTATCACCCCATCCGCATTGGGCAGACAGGGAGGTCCCTGAAATCTTCAATTCGCTGATAGGATTGTCCTTCGGCACACCGCCGAAATTGAACTCCGTTCCAAGCCTGAGGGTAAGTTTCAGCTTGCTCATCACATGCCGGAACTCAATGGCGATCTTCCCGTCAACCAGATCACGCTTCGGTTGGAAACCGGTCTTTCCCCAATAAAGGACATCGGAAGTGTTGTCGGCTTCTGTCTGAACTTCCTGTACACTGACATTGACCGGAGTCTGCGCGCCAGGACGGAACGTCACCGAAGGGTTGCTTGGGGCGAAAGCGAAAATGTCCACAAAGGCTTCAGAATTTTCCCAAAGCATCAGGCTCGCCGGGGTCCATTCACCATCCGCATTCTTAGTGAACCGGATGTTGTCGTAGCTATACCTCGAATTCATGCCGGCCACAGCCAGGTCAAAATCCGTAAGGCTCCCATCCGTGTAGGAGCCCTTTGTCATCGTTCCAACCTCAGTGGCCACACGGATGACCCTGTCTTCCGGGAATCTGTCCAGACAACCATCGGTCTTGGAACAGCCCGTCAGCAGGAAGGTCAGAGCGGCCACTGAAAGAAAATGTCTTCTCATGTCTATCATTAATCGTAAGCCTCTCCGCCTTCAATCACAGAGCCACCCTTCCAATCATTGATGGTGACATCGCCAAGATCAATCTGGTTACGTCCAACAATGAGCTTGATGGTGGTGAACTTGCCACTCTCGAATGTGAAGTTCTTTGAAGCGCCGTTCACATTATGAGTATAGACGAAATCCTTGCCGCCGATCTTGACAACCACAGTGTTGATTCCATCCTGAGGAATGATGATCGAGTTGTATTTCTTGTTCGCTGTAACCACATAGAGAACCAATTCGGCTTCTCTTGACGAGCCCGGGGTCACAGTCTTGGTCAGATAATTGACTTTAGCCGAGTTTGACACGTTCTTTAGAACGACGTTCTCCACGGTCGGATCACCACCACCCCACTGGTTGCGGAATGACAGCTCAACGACGACCTTGGACATCACGTGGTCGAAAGTGAGGGGAACAGGTTTGTTGCTCGCCGTCTTTCCGGTGAACTCCGTGGCGATGAGAAGGTCGCTCTGCTCCTGCTTGGTCACATCCATCGTGTAATCGGCCGAGGTGAGGTCGGCGACAGAAGTCGCGTTCTTAGGATAGACGCCGATGAAATAGTGCTCATCCTTCATGTTTCTCCAAAGCATCTGTGGATCGGATGACCATTTTCCGTCAGCGCCGAGTTTGTTGATGGCGTTGTCAACCACCCTCGCAGCGTCGGCATGCGCGGTCGTGGAAGAACCGATCCAAGCATAGATGCTGAGCTCGTCTCCGGTCGAGAACTCCTGAGAGCCCTCTTGATTTGTGGTGACACGTGTCATGTCACCGATGTTGGTGGTCACGGTGATGTACTTCGGCTGAGACTCGATTTTGCCGGTTTCCTTGTTGCAGCCGCAAACGGCGATCGCCGCACATACGACAGAAAGACAGATAGTTGCTCTTTTCATTATTACTTAAATTAATTATAAAATTTCCAATTACACGTTATTATATTCATAAACCCACTCTTTGATATTCCTGAATTCACTCTTGAGGATCGAGGATCTCCCCATTGAAGACCCAGCCCTCTTCCCAGTCGCTGATCTTGTACGAGGTGACGTACATGTAGGCACGCATCTCGGTGTAGTGAAGGGTGAGGATGTACTTGCCGGAAGACTGCATCACCGGAGCGACGATGTCGCTTTCTAAGATCGAGCCGTCCGCAAGGGTCAGAGTGAGGTGGATCAAAGTGGCGAGACTGCCGTCGAAGGATGGCATGAGGCGCATCACAGGGGTCGAGACGGTTCCGCCTGACCCGGTCCCGACAGGGAGAGGAATATTGACGACCTCATCTTTTGTCGGCAATCCATAACCGCCGTCAGAGCCCTTTCTGGCCGGGAATATTCCCGAAGCTATGCAGCGCACCGTGGCGTCCAGCCTCATGCCGGCAGGCGCTCCTGTCATGACGATTGAAAGTTCCGACAGCACCCTGCGGATCTCCGAACTCACAATCGAGCTCTCATCGTCCTTGACCAGCACTTCGGTGACGCCGTAAAAGGCATGCTCAGGAGAGGCGGCCGGAAGCCTGAGGCCGAACATAAGCCCCTCGACGTCAGTCGCCTTGGTGATTTCTGAATATGTGAACGGATCCTCAAGGTTCACCGCCGTCACGAACAGATAGCGCCCGTCATCCAGGTGGAAACGCCGGAGTCCCAGTTCAGAAGCCTTGCCATAGCCGTACTTGCCGACGAGACCACCGTCATCATTGAATATCCACAGCTTCACGTCATCAATCACAACGGTTTCCTTGTCCTCGGGGTCGGCATAGACCAGCTCGACACTGACGCTGCCGTTCTCATCGGAGTGAACCGTCTTTCCGCAGGACTGGAGCGAAAGACCCACACAGACCACAAAGAGGATGGCGGCCACGGCATTCATGAATATGTTCGTTCTGGTTGTCATCTTTCTCATGGGCCTTTTATTTTCTTACACCTGAATCCTTTCCGAAAGTCCACGCCGCCTTGAACCCATTGCTCCAAAGCAGGTTGGCGCCATGCTGATGCTTCGGGACGCCATCGAACCGGCTTCCCACAAGCGTCAGCATCTCTGAAAACAGTGCCACATCCATCCGCTCCGTCACCGAGAAGCGCACCTGAAGGCATCCGCCCGCCCCGAAGTTCCATTTCGAGTCGGCCATGAGGACGCTCTTCCTTTCGGAGTTTACGCCGTCCACCCAAGCCTTGATTTCGGCCTTGGAGCATGTCGCGGCGAGAACCGGAGAGACCTCAACGGCCCAGCGGCCGGGAGAAGACGCCCTTGCGGCCGGTCCGGCGAAGAGTCCGAGGAGGTTCACGTTGAGTCTTGCGTCCACCTTCATGATTGACACGACGCTTTCCAGATCGTCATAGTCCCATCCCTCGAGATCAACTACCGGGGCGTTGTACCGCACCCAGTCCGAACCAAGCCAGTACCCTCTTTCGACACAGCAGTCTCTCGCCGAGAGGCCGACACGTCCAAAGCCGGCCGAGATTTCGGCCGAAAGCACGTCACCCAGCATCCTGCCGGCATAGACGCCTCCTCCCCATCCGATTCCGTTATCGCCGGAGCCGAAAGAGGAGAAAGTGCAGACACCTGTCGGAATCTCACCTCGGAGGCCGGCGTACCAGCCTCGATTTACGGAATGATTGTTTCGCTCTTGCGCGGAGACCGCAAGAAAGGACATCGCCAAAACCGCGAAGCAACAAATGAGGTGACGTTTCATCAATCTAAAGTAATTTCATTTTCATAGCGCACAATGCCGCCGAGTCTCCGAGTTTTCAACTCAATCTCCGCCAGCATGTGGAATTGCAATCAAAAGGACTATCGACCAATTTCAAGATTCCGTTTTTGATTGACGCAAATATACGAACAAACTTTCGTCCTTTCCTCGTTTTGCGTCCTCTCTTTTGTTCCTTTGACGTGACTTGCCGAAAAATCGTGTTCCTCTGACGGGAAGGGCTGTTCCTTTTACGGGAAGAAGGGGCTTATTCTATTGATTTTCAAGGGGCGAGAGTTCGCACGGGGTTTTCGGGCCAAAACCGGGATTCTGTTTTGGGCGGGCTCCTTTTCACTCAACGGGCCGACGCTTCAAGACAACGTGCTTAGACGGGTAGCAAGACGGGCGCTTCGACAAGCTCAGCGACCACGACCGCCTGGTTGGTGAGTTTGTCGAACCGTTTGGGCCGTCGCTTCGACAGGCCAAGCTACAATGGCGATTATTTTATAAGGCTGTCTGTCGAAACAACTTGAAATCAAGGGGGAAAAGAAAAAATATTTCCGTTTCTTTTGGATTGCATGTGTTTCTTTTCATTTTTTACGTTTACAATGCCGATATTGCGGGCAGGTTCCGGAAGGGATTCCGAGACCACATATTACCAACAATCAACATTATTTGAACTATGAATTGCTCTGAAACCAAAACAGCCATTAACCAAGAGGGAATGTCCGAGCTGGACCTCTACCGCAAACGCTACCGTCATTGCCGAAGACTGATTGATAATGACTCTAGATTCAAAGGTATGAGCGAGGAAGAGAAGGACACCTATGCCCAAAGCCTTGCCACACCGGAATATCTTGACCTGACATGTGATTGGGCATTCAAGTACCTGTTCCAGAATCACCCGGACATGCTCATCACCCTCCTAAACGACATCCTTCAGGAAAACATCACGTCAATTGAGTTCAGGAACACAGAACTCGCCAAGGACGCAGAGCATGACAAAAGGATACTCTTCGACCTTCTCTGCAAGACTCCTTCCGGGACCATTCTTGTCGAGATGCAGAAGGCTTCAAGATCCGACCAACGGGACAGGCTGTTCTTTTATGGCGCAAGGCTGGTCAATCGGCAGGTCAAGAAAGGTGATGATGAGTATGTCTTGACTCCTGTCAAGGTGATCTGCATCATGAACTACGAGGACACTCATCCGGATTCCCCTGAGGACAAGATCCTCTACCATTACCGCATTCAGGAAGTAGAGACCTCCGAGCCATTTGGCGATCAGATTTCGTTCTACCTCCTTGAACTACCGAGGATCATGCACTACACCGATGAATATGACAGTCCAGTCGCTGGATGGTGCCGAATATTCATGAATTTCGCTATCTTTGCCAAGTCGAGGTTGAAAGATGATGAACGGTTTGGCAAGTTGGAGAAGGCGATGCGTGTAAGCGGCCTTGACGACAATGAGATTGACAACTATTTCAGTGTTATGTTGACAGAGAAGGAGATGCGCCCCTACATAGAGGGCGCGAAGCAGCAAGGCTACCGAATGGGGCGTCAGGAAGGCTTCAAAGACGGTATGGAGCAAGGCAAGTTCGAAGGCAGGGCAGAAGGTAAGGCCGAGGGTAGACTCGAAGGGCGTGACGCGGCCATGATAGATGTCGCACGGTCTTTGCTGACACTCGGTATGCCGATTGAGCAGATAGCACAGGTCGCAGGGCTGTCACTTGAACGGATAAAGACACTTTAGCAAGGGGAAATGGCTTGACTAATACCTTATCTGTCAGCCTATTGGTATTCCATGGATTGTAGATTAATGGGAGTTGAGATGTCGGTTATAACCCAAAGGTCCCTACAAGAATAGGAATGGTTTCGGATATAACCAAAAATTTCACGAAGAGCAGGGGTATGCGTATTATCCTTATTCGTTTCATCACTTCATTTTCAGATCTTTACAAATCACGGGCACGGTGATGTGCTTCTGGCAGCGGTCAGAGGCGGGTCGTTGTGCTTGCCCCCATTGTTTAGGGATAGGGTCAGCCACACAAATCGGCCTCTCAGCCCACTCAAAGGCATCCTCTTGTGCCTGTGAGCTGCAAACTGCCGACCTTGACAGGCTCAACGACCTCAACCGCCCAGTTGGTGAGCTTGTCGAACCACGGTTGGTGAGCCTGCCGAACCATTTGGGAGGGCGCTTCGACAAGTTCAGCGGCCAGTAGGTGGGAACACACGGTGCACTCTTGGGGAGCAGAAAGTGGTGAATTCGTTGCCGGAGGGTGTCAACGGACACTGTCGGGCAACAATATGTGGGTAAAACGTCGCTGGAGGACGGTGCTGAGATGAGGGCGCAAAGTGCTAGTCTACACGGATGTCGCGGACGCAGCGCTGAGAGTCTGGTTCAGCACCTGTCCACAATGTAATATTCCCATCATCTACAAAACCGTATTTACTTCCATTGTCTTTCCCATAGGGACCATAGGTACCTGGTACTACACCCATACTCCAATACGTACGAGACACAGACCCTTTAGAAACACCATTGCAATAAAACCTCATCATGGCCAATTCAAGCTGATTCGGCAGTCGATAACCATCAGGACAATAACCGGCTTTAGAAGAAGAACCTATTTTCGTAACTTCGTCATTAATAGTCTGAAAATTCTTGACTGAGTGAGATTTTGATTGATAACAAACTTCAAATTTCTTATAAAGGCGATTCTGTTCAGATTCATTGCCAGCGTACTCCAGTTCCCTTGAAGTATAATAACGAAGAGCATTCTGATTAAGGTTTGTACATGTCACAACATATGGATCAGATTCAGTATTACTTCCACTAACAGTTACCCAAGGATCGTACTTACTATTCAAATCACTACTTGACGGATTGTCAGGCAAAACCATTCCGAGATTTCGGACACACCTAATCGAGTACTCATTTAATTTATTCGCATATGCTGAAAGATGCCCTGTAGCAATACCCTCCTCAGCCCAAACCAATGTAGGTTCCAATTTAGGTTTATTTGGGTCACTACTAACATATTTCGTGCTGGAAATGACATGTTGCCTCCAGACGTTCTCATATATAGACGCACGTTGGCTCGATGTACGGTAGTACAAACGGGAGTTCTGGTTCAAGAGGCCATCTCCGACATAGAGGCCGATAAGCTGTCGGATTGAAGCCAAGTACCAACGCATCTCACTTGCGTCAATCTTGCCGTCTCCGTTGTTGTCGCGGTTTCGCGACATGCACAAATAGCGGAGGGATTTATAACTATCATTCATTTGTGGGGTCGAATTCGGAACCTGAAATTCCATATATTTTCCCCATTTTTCATCCTTAGTGAATGAACCTCTGCGACATAGCCCCCACTCATACAAAGAGTTCAAAAGACCGTTCTCTTGGGAGGAGTTGCCGTCACTGCCACTGTAGTCGTAAGCACTTGTGTTATACGTTTTGACTTTATCCGAGAACTCGTCAGTGTATTCGGTGCCCCAGGCGGTCTGGAGGGAGGTGTAGGACTCGTCGGTGTTGTAGATGCACTGAATGGCGTGCTGCTGGATTGTTACTACGGAGCCGGTGGCGCGGGATTCGAGGTCTTTGCTGATCTCGGAGTTGCAGAGGATGTGGACGGAGCGGTCTGGCTGGTTGACGAACTTTTTCCACAGGGTGGTGGATTTCGCACCGGTCAGCGGATGAGCCTCGTAGTAATATTCATTGACAAAGGCTGTGACGCAGATTTTCGGGCTCAACTTGCCATCTTCGTACCCTTGGTCGAAATCGGAGGTTGCCGGACTCTCAAGGTACTTGTTCACCTGCTCCTTCATGTACTTGACAAGAGAGATGATGTCGAACACACCATCATTGTGGCGACCGCTAAGGCCATCAGTGCCGTCACCTTCCTTATTACCACCGTTCTCTCGTGCTATTGAGCCATTCCGCCATTCGGTCGAACTCTCAAAAGGATACTTGACGGGATCAAGAAACTTTCGCCTAGCGGAAGAATATGTACCGTCATTCTCTTTCTTATTCAGTCTGAAATTCACCCATTTATAGTCCAAATCATCAGAGTAGTCGATTCCCTCAATAACTCTCGGCCCCCCGATGCTAAATGGAGTGTTTACCTCCCAAGTCAGTTTGTCTGCCACGCACCTTTCCTTATTTTGGACATAACCCTCCGAATCAAGCTCAACCCCTCCATCAAAAAAGTTGGCAAGATGGAAAGTAAGCGTTTTAGATTCGTAGTGGGCGTCACATAAGGCGATCTCCTCGCGGGCGATGGTCACGGAGCCCATAGCTCCCGGCTGCTTCTCCTCGACTTTAGAGACATCTCCTTTTGAAGTCTCTACCTCGACACGAATATTATTAACAGAATTGACGGTGACAGTGTAGTCGTAGATAGTGTTGCGTTCGATTCCGTAGTCTCCGAAATTGGAATATTCATCTTCGGTGCCACCATTCGCGTCTTTGATTGTCGCGCCCCAAGTGCCAAGATGAATAAGATAAGTGACATCAGCTCCGAGCACCTGCCCCGCATCATCATTCTCAAGCTTCATCGTGACACGACCTGTGACCATTACATAGGTCGAGAAGTCGTTGGCATATTCGAAGACCCTCATGCTTCGTTCGTAGGTCTTGCCATCCACGACATAAGAGACCGGAACGGACACGTTCGTTCCATCGGGATTTTTCTTCTGCCGGCTTCTATCTTGATAGGATGCAGGCCCTTCGTCTTTCGGTTCCTGATGGTTCTCCAGCATATAGAATGTAAATGATGCCGGTTTGCCCTTGCTCGCATCATCATAGGTCTCGAAGTTCACGTAGCCTGTGTCGAAGAACAAATCAGCAAACTTACTGTAGTCATTAGGGTTAGTCCCCGGATCAACCTTACTGTCATCATGGTCAAGATTGATAGCATAGCAAGTACGCGGCACATTCA
>DJRG01000025.1 GCA_002438845.1 Bacteroidales bacterium UBA6366 | reverse complement strand
ATGCAGTTCTGGTCCATCAGGCCGTCACGGTTCGGGGCAGAGTTCAGGATGTAGGTGCAGTAGGCGTTATTGTAAGGTATGATGTTGTCTGCCACGATCTTGTCCACGTCTTTCAGTGGAGAGTTCGGGAACTCAGTCTTCCAGAACCATGTCTTCTGGAGAGGGTAGCAAGCCATCGCCGGAAGCTGATTGGTCTCAGGAGAAATCTTGTCTCCGGCATTCTGCTCGTAGCAGCGGATGTCAGAGTAGAACAGAGCTTCGGTCGGGTACTTGGCACCGTTAAGATCCATCACAAGGCAGTTAGGCTGGATGCTTTTGATGAGGTGATAAAACTCTGGGAATGAGACATCTGAATATGAAATCCTGCCCCACGGGGCATCCCATCCGTCGAACATGATGGTGTTGACGGGACCATATTCAGTGAGAAGCTCGCGCACCTGTTTTTTGAGCAGGTTGATCTTTTCCGGGGTGAACGGCAGGGTCGGGCGGATGCGGTGGTGGGTGTCCAGGATCGAGAAGTGGAACATTATCTGCATTCCGGCCTTGTGGACGGAGTTGACCAGTTCACGCAGCACATCTCTGTGAAGAGGGGAGCTCATCACGCTGTAGTCTGTGGTCTTGGTGTCCCAAAGACAGAAGCCGCTGTGATGCTTGACGGAGACGCAGATGAATTTCATACCTGCGCTTTGGGCTGCCCTGACCCATTGGTCGGTGTCCAGTTTGACTGGGTTGAACACCTTTGGACTGAGGTCAGGATCAGTCCAATCGGCTGTCTGGTAGGTGGGGAGACCGAAGTGAACGAACATTCCGAGCCTCAGGTCGACGAACTCCTGCTGGAGTTGGTGGAGGCTTTTTCCCTGCGCCGCCATCATCATCGGGACGGCCAGTAGGGCCAATAGGGTTGAGATGTACTTTTTCATAGTCGCTAAGTTACTGAATTTTTGCTAACTTTATGGCGTAAATGAATAATTATTGATTTCGTGTGCGGCAAATATAAGTTGCCACGGAGTTTACAAAGACAAGTAAAGTCTTTTTAAACGATTACTTAATAGATTTAGATATGGATTCAAAAGAAAGAATAGCAAAGGCCTTGGCTGTCGCCACTGACACCAAGGTGTTTGAGATGGGCTGCGGGGTCAGCTCACAGGCTCCGGAGGAGTTCAAAAAGTGGTTTCCAGGGCGCAAGGCGGTGGTTGTCGCAGACCTTAACACATGGAAGGCTTTGGGTGAGAAGGTTTACGGAGAGTTTGTCGCCGCAGGTATCCCGACCGAGAAGTACATCATCGAAAAGGATGAGTTCCACGCTGATTGGCGGTATGTCGACATGGTAGACCACATCATTGCGGGCAATTTCGCGGCCGCCAAGACCATCGAGAATGATCCTGAATATGTCGAGCCGGACGCTGAGAAGTCTTTCAGACCGTCTTCAGAGGCTGAATATGTGGCCGTCTCTGTCGGCTCTGGCGTCATCAACGACCTTTGCAAACTGGCCTCCCATCACTATGGCCAGTCTTACCTTACATTGCCTACGGCGGCTTCCGTGGACGGTTTCTCTTCGTTCGGAGCCTCTATTTCCTATCTTAACTCCAAGCAGACATTCTCATGTCCGGCCCCTCTGGTGATCATCGCTGACATTGACGTGATCGCCGCCGCCCCGAAGGTGATGACCGCAGCTGGTTACGCCGATCTGGCCGCCAAGGTTCCTGCCGGAGCCGAGTGGATGATCGCCGACCTGATGGGCACGGAGCCTATCAAACCGGACGCATGGCACGTGCTTCAGGATTACCTTGATGATCTTCTGGCTGATCCGGAAGGGGTTGCCAATGGAGACAAACAGGCTGTTGCCGACTTGTTCGAGGGCTTGACTCTCAGCGGAATAGCTATGCAGGCCGCTCAGTCCAGCCGCCCGGCGTCATGCTGCGACCATCTTTTCAGCCATATTCTTGACATGACCCACCATCGCTTTCATGGCAAGCTACAGTCTCATGGTTTTCAGGTGGCGATAGGCACTCTGACGATGTGCGCCGTGTTCGATGAACTGTTCAAGATGGATCTTACGAAGATCGATGTGGATGCTTGCGTGAAGGCTTGGCCTACGCTTGAGCAGGAGCAGGAGAGGGCTCTTGAGATATTCAAGGATTTCCCTGCGCCGAAGCTTGGCTACACCGAGATTACCAAGAAATATGATGATGCTGAGACAGTCCGTGTCCAGCTGACGAAGGTGAAGGAAGGTTGGCCAGAGCTTAAGAAGAAGCTTCAGGGGCAGGTATATTCATTCGCCAAGATGCAGGATCTGATGAAGAAGGCTGGCGCACCGTACGATCCTTCTATGATTGGCGTGACACGCGTTATGCTCAAGAATATGTTCCCGAAGGTTCAGCTGATGCGCTTCCGCTTCAACGTACTCGACCTTGCGAAGAGGGGAATGTTCTACGATCAGCTCGTGGAGTCTGTCTTCGCTCCAGGAGCCGCTTGGGATCTGACTAAGGAATTGAAGTAGAAACTCTTTGCCGGTAGGTGATTGCCTAATCGGTGATTGCCGGCCGGCGAAGGATGAATCAGGAATATGACAGTGCGAGGAACGGGTGTCCGAGGCTTTGCTAAAGGCCGTGCGTTCGTGGTCAGGGACTGCGGACAGAGGAATCCGTTCGAGGACATTCCGCCCGGCAGCGTCCTGGTTGCCGAGCGGCTGTCGCTGTCAGACTCCACTCTGATTGATTTCAGGAATGTAGTCGGGCTTGTCATCTGTGAGGAAGACGCTGACGGCCAGGTCTGTGTGCTGGCGAAAGGCATTGGCGTACCGGCCATCGTTGGCATCTCTGATTGTCTAAAAGAGATTGTCACTGGCGACCGTCTCCTGATCTGGAATCTTGATGTGTTAGTCAATCCCGATCTCGACACCACCATCGCCTACGAAAAAGCCCGCTCAGACGCTGACTCCCAGCTCAGCCTCAACCTTCCGCATTCGACGTACTATTAATAAATAGTCGATTCCTTGTCCTACCGGTCACTGAGCTTGTCGAAGTGACCGAATCCGTGATTTAAACGAAAAGTCGCTTCGGCAAGCTCAGCGACCGGTATTGTCAAGGACTGTACTCTATTTTTTCACTGTTTTTTAGTGTTTCTGTCACTTCGGCAGGCTCAGTGACGGGGGAAAGTGTAAAGTTTCTTTACAGTGGGTGTTAAATTTCTTTACACTTTGGGAAAGCGGTGTTTCCGTTAAGATATTCATAATTAAATAGTTGCGGCTTTTGGCGCAAAAATGGCTTGGCGAAGATGTCGGTTTGGGGGAACTGTGGCGATCGGTCGCCGCGGATCCACCGTAAAATGAGGCAAACTGTTATTACGACTGATTAAAGGAGTTTATATGTCAAGCACGTACCTGAAGTTCCTGTCGAGGAACAAACTTTACACTTTCATCGAGGTTTTCGGACTGTCGGTGGCGTTGGGATTTGTCATTCTGCTGGCTTCGTATGCCAGGACCGAGTTCAGCGTCGGGGCGAAGCAACCGCTTTCCAAGCAGCTGTATGTCGTTGGTGCGGGGGACTCTTTCGGAATGACGCTTGGAACATCGGAGGAGTTTTTCCCTTCCGTTCCTGAGATCAGTGAGTGGACCAGAATCTGCGATGGAGGTGATGCTGACATTATGGTCGGTGACGACTATTATAAAGCAGGTGAGGCTTCGATAGACACGAATTTCTTCAGGCTTTTTGAATATCGCCTTACAGGTTGTTCCAAGGACAATGTTCTGGAGAATGATGACGAGGTGATCCTGTCCGAGTCGTTCGCCAAGAAAGTGTTTGGAAAAGAGGATCCGATAGGCAGGACATTAAACATCGACAAAGACAGGTACACCGTAGTCGGAGTAGTAGAGGATTTTGGTCCGGTTGACATCTTCCAGCACTATGACTTGTTCACAAGCATGAAGCGTGCGCAAAAGCGGTTTGCCTGGATGGACAATTTCGGCAGCACGATTCCGATTGTCCGTCTAGAGGAAGGAGTAGATGTCGATAAAGTAAGGAGTGAGCTTCTTGAAAAGTATTTAGGGTACTGGAATTTCTATAAGCCGGACGCCTCAAACAACGCCTTCCTGTGGGGATCGAGTGTCACGAGACTTGATAAAGTCTATTTTTCAGGCTTGAATGCCTGGAGCGGTTTAAGAACAGGGGACAAGAAACAGGTTGAACTCTTGTTCATTGTGGCTTTGGTGCTGCTGATCTCAGCCATATTCAATTACATCAATCTGACTGTCGCACAGACGGGAAAGCGCGCCAAGGAAATGGCCACTAGACGGTTGCTCGGCGAAAGTTCAAAGAGTATAACAGCGAGGTACATCGTTGAGTCGTTCGCATTCACTGTCGGATGTTTCATTGTTGGATGTCTGCTGGCATATTCATTCAAACCATTCTTTAACAAGATCCTGAACGCAGACATCGTGCTGACGCCAGATGTGGCGACGGTGCTTTGGACCGTGCTAGCGTTGGTTGTCATCTCCGTGATCTCAGCTCTTCTTCCGGCTCTTCTTGTGTCCCGGTTCAAACCTATTGATGTTGTCAAGGGTGAGTTCCGCTTCAAGAACAAGATGCTCTTCGGGAAAGTTTTTATTGTGCTTCAGACTGTGTTCAGCACTGTTCTTATCGCGATGGCGATCACTATGGCGGCGCAGGTCAACCATCTGATCAACCTACCTGTCGGTTACGAAACCAAGGACATCATTCAGGTCAAATCCAGCTCTTTGGGCTATGACAGGGGAATTCAGGAGGCTCTGCAGAATAGACTGAAGTCTTTGCCGCAGGTGGCAGACGCTGGGTTGGGGATCACGTCCCCTGTGTCTTGCGGAGCCAATGGCATTCACGGAGAGGACAAACAGTTGATAGGCTATCTGCGTATGGCACAGCTGGACACTGCTTCGCTTAGGATCCTTGGAATCAGATTACTGGAAAAATATAGCGAACTATCCTCGCCAAAAGTCCTTCTGACGGAATCCTCCAAGAGGGAGCTTGGTGTGACGGTGGAACATCCTTACGCAGGCGGAAGCTACACTAACGGTGAATATGAAATCTGTGGCATCATCCCGGATTTCCGTGCCAATACAGCTTTGTTTGAGCCGATGGAGAATGAGAGGAACGCCATACTTGTTATTGATGAGAATTATCCGTACGCTTTCATTCAACTTCTTAAGATAACCGGTGATCACGCCGAGGCGATGGCCGCTGTCAAGAATATCTGCAGTGAGTTCGCTAAAGAGACTTTAGGAGTTCCTGTGGAGATGGAGACTTACTACCTTGACGAGAAACTGGTTGATGACTTGAAAGGTACGAAGAACACGATGCTGCTCGTGATTTCTTTCATGGTCATGGCCATCTTGATCTCAGCTCTCGGACTTTTCGCCATGTCGCTCTATTTCACTGAGCAGCAGAGCCGTCAGATCGCTGTCCGCAAAGTTTTCGGTGCCGAGGTCAGCTCGGCTGTCTGGACTTTGTCCAAGTCGTTCATGATTATGAGTGTTGTGGCTGTCGTGCTTGCGACACCGTTTGCAGTCTGGGGCATAAGCTACTATCTTCAGGGATTCTACGCCAAGATCGCTTTTCCTTGGTGGGCCATTGTCCTCGCGGCTTTGATCTCGATGCTGATTTCATTCCTCTCCGTCGTCGGCCAGACCTACGCCGCCGCCACCAGAAATCCGGTCAAGACACTTGGTCAGGATTAAGGAAAAGTCGCTTCGACAGGCTCAGCGACCTGAATAAGAGTGGGGGTAAACCCCAACTTTTTACGTTTCTTATCAAAATTTACGTTTTTGTTGCGTATTATTGCGGACAAAGACTTGGACTATGATAGGAAACGTAACTTTTAATGATGCCCTCACCGCCCTTGCCGACCTCGTGATGCCGCGCGAGTGCATCGTCTGCGGGAAGCCTCTTGCCATGCGCGAACGCCACCTCTGCATCGGATGCCTTGCCGACC
>DJRG01000060.1:895-6972 GCA_002438845.1 Bacteroidales bacterium UBA6366 | reverse complement strand
ATCAAAACAGCTTCTTAATCTTCAAATCAGGATTCAGTGATGAAAAAAGCTATCCCTTTCTTTCTTAGTCAGGCCATTACCCTTTTCGGTTCGCAGATAGTGGCCTTCGCTATTGTTTGGTACATTACCTTGGAGACTTCATCGGGGTTCTGGGTGGCGATGTTCTCAATATGCTCGTTCGTCCCGCAGTTCTTTATGTCCTTTGTGGGCGGTGTCTGGGCTGACCGTCATTCAAAGAAAACGCTGATCATTGGGGCAGATGCCTTGATCGCGCTGCTTACCCTTGGAATGGTACTGCTTCTTCCAAAGTTCAACGATGGCACTTCGCTTCGGGTTGCTCTGCTGGTGCTGGTATCACTCAGGTCCATTGCGACGGGTGTCCAGATTCCGGCCGTAAACTCCGCCATTCCCCAGATTGTCAGTGAAGACCTGCTCATGAAGGCTAACGGCATCAACTCAACCATGCAGTCCGTTGCCAACTTTGCCGCTCCGGCCGCAGCTGGAGTGGTGATGAATATCATGACCCTCCGCGCCTCCATGCTTATCGATGTGGCGACCGCAGTTATAGGCATCGCCATCCTCTCCTTCACATTCATTCCGCATCAACTTTCCAGTGGAAACACCGCTGCATCGGACTTCAAGGCTGATGTCAGGGACGGGATACGCTATTCCATTAAGAATAGATCCATAGGAGGCATCCTGCTTCTGTACGGATTGTTTATTTTCCTGTCCATTCCAGCCGGATTTCTGGCCAACCTATTCGTAAGCCGTTACTTTGGAGGCACATACACGAATCTTATGTGGATTGAGATTGTTGGCTTTGGCGGGATGCTTGCCGGTGGTTTGTTGATGAGCACCTGGGGAGGTTTCAAAAACCGTTTCCGGACGATGGCCGCTGCCTTGGCTTTATTCGGCATATTCAGCATTCTTATGGGTCTGTCGCATAATTTCATCCTGTATCTGACATTCATGCTATGCTATGGTGTTCCTCTGACCGCATTCCAGACCGCTACGACTACCTTCTTACAGGAAAATGTGGCGGAGAATATGCAGGGACGTATTTTCGGGTTTCTTAATTCAATGTACTCCGGCTTCCTTCCAATAGGCATGGCTCTGTTCGGTCCTCTTGCGGACCATGTGTCGCTCCGTCTGCTTATGGTGGTGAGCAGCGCCATTCTCATTGCGCTGTCGCTGCCGTTGTTGCCAAAGGCTGGCTTAAGGCGTACCGTGTCATGGAAGGATAATGCGGAATTTCAATAACATCTGCGAATAACTCATTAGGATGGCATTGACTTATGTTTTTACTACGCAAAACGAATGTTATCCGATGCCACAAAAGCGACAGGATGGAATTTGTAGCGTTGAACTATATTCAAACTTTCGGTAATCGTTCGATCCATTTTACGTGCCTGAATAAATCTATTTCGGGTGCAAAATGACAATTTTTGCACCCGCCACCAGCGATAATCAGTACTTCGGGGGCGTAATATGTAGGTTTGCACCCCAGAGGCATATAATGACAGAATTCCAAGAATTCCAAACAAGGCGGGTATTGGCATGAATTGGAAAATATTCATTATCTTTGACGTTGGACATTAACTGAATAGTAGTTATGGAGGCGAAAAGGATAAAGTACCCGATCGGAATTCAGACGTTTAGGAATATTGTCGAAGGTGGATATCTCTACATCGACAAGACAGGGTTCGTGCACGACTTGGACGAGAATTACAAATATGTGTTCCTCAGCAGGCCACGAAGGTTCGGGAAGTCGCTGCTGTCATCCACTATTCATAGTTACTTTGAGGGGGAGAAGGAGCTGTTCAACGGGCTGAAGGCCGGGGAACTGAAGAAAGAGTGGACCATGCACCCGGTGTTCCACTTTGACATGTCCACGGCGAAGCACCTTGACGAGGAGCAGTTGCTTCGTACTTTAAGTTACAAACTTGAGGAATATGAAAGCACATTCGGCAAGGATAATAACCTCTCAGAAAACGACATACATGCACGTTTTGAGAGGCTAATAAAAGTTGCTGTGGAGCAGACGGGCGAAAAGGCCGTCATAATCATCGATGAATATGACGCACCCCTGCTGGACGTGATGAACGACAAGGAGCGGCTTGCGCCTATGCGTCAGATAATGAGGAATTTCTACAGCCCGATCAAGAGTCTGGATCCTTACCTTAGGTTCGTTTTCATCACGGGGATCACCAAGTTCGCGCAGCTCAGCATATTCAGTGAACTGAACAATCTGATGAACATCTCGATGCTGCCGGAATATTCCGCTATCTGCGGAATATCGAAGAGCGAGATTGACCGCGAGATGCGGGAGCCTGTCCAGACTTTGGCCGACAGACTGGGCGTTTCGTTCGATGAGGCACGCGAGCTGCTGAAAGACAACTACGACGGGTATCATTTCAGCGAAGAGTCCGAGGACATCTACAACCCGTTCAGCCTGATGAAGGCGCTTGCCGCCAAGAAGATAGGAAGCTACTGGTTTGAGAGCGGCACGCCGACTTTCCTGATGGAGAGGATGCGGGAGGAACGGATGGACGAGACGCAACTTGACAGGATGAGTGAGATCTCGGAAAGTGATTTTGACATTTCTCCGGAAGTCACCGACAGCGTCCTGCCATTGCTCTATCAAGCTGGTTATCTGACTATTAAAAGCTATGATCAAGAAGACGGATCATACACTCTGGGCTATCCGAACAAGGAAGTAAGGGAAGGATTCTTGAAAGGTCTTCTCGCAAACTATAAGAGTGCGGAAGGGATGAGCGCCTCATTCGTGCTCCAGTTCAACAAGGCCCTGAAAAACAATAACATCGATGGGGCCTTGGAAAGGATGCAGTCTTTCCTTGCCGGAATCCCGTACGATCTGGAGAACAAGTCCGAGAAGCATTTTCAGACGATAATCTACCTGATCTTCTCGCTGCTTGGGTACTACACTCATGCCGAGGTGAAGTCCGCGATAGGCCGAGCCGATGCTGTGTACAGAACCAAGGATCGGATCTATGTCTTTGAATTCAAGGTGGACGGATCCGCTGAGGAAGCCCTCAAGCAGATAGACGAAAAAGGGTATCTGATTCCGTACAAGTTTGAAGGTTCGGAAAACCATGAGACCTCATCAGTTACGAAACTGGTCGCTGAGCCTGTCGAAGCGACCGACCGTAACGCTTCGGCACTTCGGCAAGCTCAGTACACCGCAGGCTCAGCGGCCGGCAGACAGATCGTCAAAGTCGGAGTGAACATCTCCACCCAAACCCGTACAATCGACTCGTGGCAAATTGGCTAGGAACAGCCTCTAAGATCCTGCGTGCTTGATACTTTCTGTGCGCACATTTTTTGAAGCGGAGAGGCCTCTGAAAAACGCGAAGTTTATGAACCGGAACAGAGCAATCGGAGCGCTGCTTGTCTTGGCGACGGTGGCGACGGCAATATATTCATGCAACAAGAAGGCTTTCGAGCCTGTTGAAGAGGTCGTTTTCATCCAGGATGCGAGGCTTGAGGAAGAAGGGCTGACTCGCGCTCCCGGTGATGCGATACACTTGAACGGTACTGGCTATCAGCAGACTGACAATGTCATGTTCACCTTCACTTGGGAGACCGGTGACAATATGATTCCTGTCGGCAAGGCATCCGGCATTTATGCGAAAAAGCAGGAGACGGATTCCGATGGCATAACCGCAATGCTTCCATACAGATACCCGGCGGCGGATGTGGAAGTCAACGTGATGCGCGAAGGCAAGCTCCAGAAGATAGGTTCATTGAAAATCACTGACGGACAGTCGCCTGAAGAGCTTAGGCTTTACGGCATAGACAACGCGGGAAAGAGCATCGACGGTTTCATCCTCGATGTGAACAATGTCGGCCGGAAATCTCTTGACATCGCTCTGCCTGAGTATTTCCACTCTGTCATCAATGCTCCAAGGTCGTTCGGTCTTTGCGGAATTGCCGGGGAAGGCAATGTCAAGACCGCTGAATATGTCGACTTCTTCACGGGCAAGGCCGAAACTCTGGCCACCTACGTCATCGCTTTGGTCATGACTCCTGCCAATGCAGTGGTGGCAATCACAGGCAAGGATGGCGTCTGCACTTTGCTGACTTTGCCTATTGAAGTAGGTGCCGACTATATGACAAAGTCTGATACTCCGCATCCTACGCAGCCGACATTCACACTTCCCGAAGGATTGAGGACTGAATGTTTCGGTGATTATCCTGGAATATTCATAGGCAGCGCCGAATCTTGCTCATACCTGCTGTCCGCGAACAAAGGTGACGGCAATTGGGCCACGGTTGTGCTGGATAAGGACGGATTCCGCAAAGTGGAGGACATCGAAGCCGCGGCCGTGATTCCGTTCAGGGCAGGCGAAGACGCCGGCTACATTGTCACTTATGAGGACGGCCCGAGCCTGTTCCGCCCAGTCAATGCCAAGACCGGAGAAATGTCCCAAGCCATCTACACGTGCAAGACGGGCAGGATATTATCTGCCACATCGAATCCCCAAAAGCCGGATCATCTTCTTCTCAACTTTTCGGATGCCTTCAACGGCACGAACATCTACGATCTTGATTGGAACAACCTTAAAACACTGTCCCCTATCATATTGCCGAGCCCTGCGAGCGACTATTCGGAAGTGCTGATGGCCAACTGATGCCAAAGGCAGTGTGCCTTAATCAGTCCGATTTTCTTTAATAATTTAGGACAATATTCTCCGAGCGCATAGGCAGCATTTTTGGGCGAATATGCTCCCGTTGCATGCTTTTTCACCATCGACAAGAGCGATATTGCCTTCTTTTGCGCTACTCGTCCGCAAGCAAAAATGGAGAATTCTGCCTTGACGAGCCCGATTCTAATTCCAGCAGCATTTTCTTGGCCGCAAGTCCGCCACCATACCCAGTAAGTGACCCGTCGCTGCCTATCACCCTATGGCAAGGGGCGAAAATCGAAATGGCGTTGGCACCATTGGCGTTGGCCACTGCCCGGACGGACTGCGGCATACCGATACGCCGCGCCATCTCTCCGTATGAAACCGTCTGCCCGTAGGGAATATTCAGAAGCTCGTTCCATACCTTCTTCTGAAAATCCGTTCCCACGAACAGCAACGGAACATCAAACTCCTTGCGCTTCCCGGCAAAGTACTCGTCAAGCTGCCGCACCGTCTCTTCGATCACTCCCGAAGTTCCTTCTTCAAATTCCGCCCGCAACACTCGTTTCAGTCGCCTGTCAACATAATCCCGGTGCTTCTCCACCTGCCAGTCGCACAGGCAGAGCCTGTCGTCAAATGAACCCAGCAGCAACGTACCGCATGGTGACTCATACCGTTTTGTCTTGATTATATTCCTGTTGAGCATAATATTTCCACATTGAGGTTATGATAAGAAATTCATCCTCTGATCACCGGGCACTGCTTTTCCGGTCCGCCAGTATGGCGTCAAAGTTCTCTATCGCCCAGCCGATGAGCGAGTCAAGGTGCGGAAGGAGACTCTTGCCGCGCTCGGTGAGGGAATATTCCACCTTGGGCGGGACTCCGGGATAGAGTGTTCTGAATATGAGGCCGTCTTCCGCCAATGTCCTCAGAGTGGCGGTAAGCATCTTCTGGGATATGTCCGGGATGCCTCGGTAAAGGTCGTTGAAGCGCATCGTGCCGTTCCGCTCCAACGTGTAAAGCACGAGCATGGTCCATTTGTCCCCTACGCGGGAGAGTATGTTGCGGATAGGACATTTCGGGAATGTCGCGTCCTGTATTGTTTTTCTGTCCATAGTATATTCCTTCATTATCGCTTTCATACCGCCTTCTTCGCCTCAGCGGGCAGACACCTGTCGAGAAGGTTTTCATCAAAGCTATGCAAAATTAATGAATATGCACGAATATCAAGCCATTCCCCTCCAAAATGACTTTCGCTGACCTTGGAAGAGAATGACCCAGAACCGAATATGCAAGTCCTCTATTTGCAGAGCGCCTCCGCAAGAGCATCGACACCTTCCTCACCTGCGAGTCCCGGATAAGCGGCCTTGAGTTGTGCCGAGAATGTCTTCGCGTCCGGCTTGCCCGCAAGAAGTTCCTGAATCTTGCGGA
>DJRG01000060.1:0-883 GCA_002438845.1 Bacteroidales bacterium UBA6366 | reverse complement strand
ATAGTCGATTCTGAACTCCAGAGCGGCCTTGTCAGCGACACCACCGTGGGAACCGAGCCAAACGGTCGCCTCGGATTTTGATGCCGCAACGAGACCTTCAATAGCCTGACCGACAGCCTCCTGAGAAGAAATCTGGAGCGTGTTCATGTGAGCCTTTGCCGGTGCCCAATGCATGAGGCAAGCCGTGCCGTCAATGAGGATCATTGAACCAGGAAAATCATTGGCCGGGCCTCTGTCGAAACGGAAATCCACACAGGCAAGTTTCACTGTCTGTCCGAACGGAACCTCTCTGACTTCCCCTTCCGCAAGATCTACCATCGAATCTCCGAAGGACTGCTTGAATCCTGACATCATCGCCGCATAGACCCCTTCGCTGGTGAACTTGTGCATCCCTTGCGGCATCACGATAGCCTGGCTTTCCTGACCACCGAGGTGATAATCCACAATCGCTGAGGCGATCGGTTTCCCTAACTTCTTGATGTAGGAGTCAAACTCCGCGAGGGCGCTCTTGAAAAGCGGAGCCTCAAGTACAACGAGGGCATCTTGTCCCTCTACGATGTAGCTGGCGTCAGCCATCACGTCATTCGAATAATAGACGTGCAGTGTCGAGTTCTTCAGCCCGACAGTTTCAAATTTACCTTGTGCGTTTACCATAACATTCGCTGCGATCATGGCGGCAGCTGCCAATAAAAACTTTTTCATAATATCTTGATTTATAAATATACTTTCCTTTGTATATGTACTAACTTTATTGCACCGCAAAGGTCATAAAACATTATGAAACGCACAAGAAGGCACCAAAACGAAACTCACGCACCAAAATGTAAGTACAGTTGATTGTCAAGATGTTGCTCAATGCACATAATTAGTCGTCCCTACTTTA
>DJRG01000097.1 GCA_002438845.1 Bacteroidales bacterium UBA6366 | reverse complement strand
TAGGTCGCGTGCAGCGCGTAGGCCGCCATAGCCTTCTTGCAACGGTGGTGCCTAAGTGAAGTGCCAACAAATAAGACGCGTTCTTGCTCACCAGCAGGAACGCGTCTGAAACTGTCGTCCGAAATCTATCGTTGAAGCCTTACTTTCATTTTTACTTTCATGTGCAGATCCTTATAGCGGATCGTTACAATCGAGCCGGGTGATGATGTGGTGTCCATTATTTCCCACAGGTGAGGCGACGGGCGTAGAATCATCGGGATAAACTCCTCTTTGTGTGTTTTTCTGTAGGCCTTAGTCTTGGAATAGTTCCAATCGGAGACCTTGACTACCTCCGGGGCCACCAGCTCGCTCTTTGAGGCTTCCCTCCATTTGCGGGAACCGGCGGCGCGGTACTCGACACGGCCATCCTCACTGCCTCCGAATATGTTGACCGCGACAATGTTCGAGACGCTGTCAACCTCTGTTGCGGAAGCTCTTTCCACACGAAGAACCGGCTTGTAGTCAAGTCTGTAGCCTTTGCCCTTGAAGTCTGCTATGAAATACCCTCTCGGAGAACCGCATCTCATCAAAGCGTAAGGGAGTCCGTTCTCGTCCTTCACCCCTCTCCACCAACTTCCGCATGCTGCCCCGCAGATGTTCTCCTCTATCCCGGGTTCTAATTGGTGACGTCTAACTGTGTGAGTGTGACCGCAGAACAGGGTTATCTTGCCTGCCACCGGAGCGAGGATATTCATAAGACTGTCGCGTCCTGTCATTTCCGACACGGGAATATGCGTGGCCAGAACAAGGCGTTTGACCTTGGATGACTCTCTGACAAGCGAGCCGAGCCATGATTTCTGGGCTTCGCTTAGCCCGCCCTCGTAGTCCCTGAGGCCTTTCGTGCGGACGTTGTTCATCAGCACGAAGCGTACCCCTTTGACAACGAACGAGGTGTCGACGTAGCCGATCTTCGCCCTCCAGGCCTTAAGACCGCGAGGCACTCCCGGCTCGACATCCCGGTCATGGTTGCCGGGAACAGCGAACCACGGAACTCTCAGGGAGTCAAGACTTGCGATGGACGGATCCAGAAGGCTGACGTCATCGTTGACGATGTCCCCCAAGACGATCACCAAGTCAAGATCCTTTCTGGAACGAAGCTCTTTGAATATGCTCCTTTGGTTATAAACGACCTGCCCGCTTCCATCAGCCTGTGGATCACCGACAAAGGCGACTCTGAGCGCGCATTGAAGCAGTAGGGCGATGGAAGCGAGCAGTTTCATGATCTATGAATATTCTTGTGTCTATTCAGGAAGCACGTCGGCCTCAAGGGCTATTTTGTATACCTCGATGTTTCCGATCTTGACATCATCAGTTTCTCCAGGGTAAGCGATGTAGCCGACACCGTCGGAGTTGAAGGCTATCCGGAATAATCCGGTCGACGAATTCTTAATTGCGCTTTCTGTCAGGGTGAAGTTCTCCCACTGAAGACTGCTGTTCAGGTACTTGAACGTGACGTTGTGCTCAGCGTCCTCGACTGCGGCGACAGTCAGACCTGTAGGAGAAACCGAGAAGGTTGACGTTTCGTTGACTCCTGTGAGTGTTCCGAAGGTGGCCGGAATGCCCTCTCCGTATTCAACGAGTTTCCCTTCGTTGAAATCTACCTTGTAAACTTGCATCTTGCCAGCAGCTACATTGTAAACGTAAACGTAGAGGTTCTCTCCATCGTTCGTAATGTTGAAGTTCGATGAGACACCGTACTCAGATGCGCCAGGTTTGAAATCATACACGATAGGAGTCAAAGCGCATCCGTCACCGACCTCATACACGAAATAGCCCCACCCGTTGAATGATGATAGCATGTAGTTTTTCCCTTTGAAGTTTGTAAAGCATGAGCCGTAGTACGCTCCGGAATTGCTGGATGGACCTTCTCCATAAGCAGGTGCGATTCCGCTGGCCGCAGCGTTGATCTTCTCGACCCATTCTGAACCATTGTAATAGGCTGAGGCGATTGTTCGTCTGTTAGGTTTTGTGTTATTGAAGAAGAAGAAAGCAGGCTGGCCATTGCTTTGGATGTACTGTGGAGAAGGGTAGGTGTTGCTCACGGTCACTGAGTTGAGACTGGCCTTGCCCACGACTTCCCAAGTTGTCGTGTACTTTCTTACTGTGTTTTTGTTTGCGGCCTCTCCTCCGATGTATTTGAGGTAGGCAGTGCCATTGTTGTCAAATGCAAGAGTAGGGTTTTTGGCATCTTTCGAGTCTGGATTAGGTTTGATAAAAGACTCTCCGACATAGGAGAAGGAAGCCCCGTCAAACTTCTGCACGGACACCCTGTCGAGATTGTCACCGTCAATCTCTTTGCTGTACGCAATCCAAGGGTTACCGTCCTTCGGGTTGATCGCAAGGTCAATCGCTCCGAAAATCTTGGTTCCATCAGTGATGCTGCCGACCTTTGTGACAACATACCCAAGCACCTTGCCGACCTTGAGAACATAGCTGGCTGTAGTCTTTGCCACCTCATCTGTCACAGTGATGTCGATAGGGAAACTGGTGTCAACCTTGATCTTGCCATTTGTGGTTTCCTTGCCGTTTACCTTCACCACATCGTTCAGACCAGCCTCTACAGTGAGGATCAGCTCCTGCTTGAACGCGGCGGAAGGAACACGCGTTATCATCTCTGAGGCGATGGCTTCAGGGGCGACGTCCGCTGTCAGGACGCTGTTGTCGGCCTTAAGGAATGAGACTGATTTAAGCTCAGCCGCTCCATCGTTCTCCTTAACGGAGAGAGTGTAGGCAACATTAAGTTCTGAAACCTCATCGGTGACGGAAAGTTTGGCTCCGTCTGTGATGCTTATTGAAGTGACACCGCTGGTGACAACAGTGGCACCGGCCTTGACGACATCGTCATCGGTCACCGTGAAAGTCGGGATGAATGAGTCGCCTGAACCTTCCGGCAGCACGAGGCTGATGGTCTTGGCCTGCTCGTCGATGACACCATCGACATTGGAGGTAAGATTCGAGTTAAGTGATGACTGAAGCGAGAAGGAAGTGATCTGAGCCACTCCGTCCGCCTTCGGGTCGTTGTCGCAGGAAACCGTCCCGGCAACAACAATCAGCGCGACGCTGAAGAATGTCAAAATTCGTTTCATAATGTTAAACAGGTTGTTTAATAAAAATTGTTAGATTTTCGTGAACACAAATGTCTGTCCCTTGTGGGAAGGTCCCGGATAGCCTAATTCCATGTCTTTAACACTGCTTCCGGAGAGCTTGATTGTCAAAGTGTTGTCCTTGGAAGAATCCGGAGAGTCAGTCTTGAGCCACATGATGCGGACTGGAAGTGTGTATGTCCCGGGTGTGAATGTCAGCGGGCTGGCCGTAGAAGGCTGGATCTTGTAGTCGACACCTTCCTTAAGGCCATCGCCCGCCATCACCTCGTACTCTACTGTGACCGGTTCGGAGAAGTGTGTCTCGCTTACGCTGATCGAGACTTTCAGCTCTGTCAGCACATTCTCCACTCCTTTGCCGAACTTGCTGTCTATCGTGGCGGTCGAACCGCCCGCATTGTCAAAGATGTAGGCGAACGGGGTGTCGAAATAGACATCCTTGTGCCACTCGCAGCCGCAACACAGAATGGCGGCCATGAATATTCCTAAAAACTTTCTCATCATTCTCCTATTGTTTTTCTTCCGGTGTAGCCTTCATTCTGCACCATGTAGTCGTTGGCCTGAAGCTCCAGCTGGCAGATCGGCAGGGCGTAATGGATGTCGGGCCATGTAAGTGATTTTGTTTTGGATGTCGTGCTTTGAGGACGGGTAATGTTCTCCATTCTCCTCTTGATGTCGAAGAAACGATGTCCCTCGAAGCATAGTTCCTTTGTCCTTTCCTCCTGAATTATCGTGTCAAGATCCTTGGCGGAAGCCCAGCTGAATGCGATTTTGTCAGGTGTCGTGCCCAACGCTCTGGCCCGAAGAGCCTTGATGTCCTCGGCGGCGGCATTCAGATCTTGCGATTCCCCGTTGCAGAGCGCCTCCGCATGGATGAGGTACATTTCTGAAGCTCGCAGCACGAAGAAGTCAGAGCGTCTGTTCTTCTCATCTGACACACCGCTCTTGACAGGGAGGTACTTGCAGACAGTCGTGAATCGCTTGCCTTCGTAGGTGGCTCCGTCCTCTTTCTCCCCGGTGTAGGTGAAGAGTTGCCCGCGGGCATCGTTGTCGTCGAATTTGGCCATGAATTCGGCAGCCGGCTCAAGTTTCTGGTTGCCTGTAGGATTGTAAAGGGCTCTCATTCCGTTTCCGTTGTCGTAGGTGTTCAGACGGAATATTCCCTCTCCCGGATTTTCCTGTGCCTTGCGGAACATCCCGACATATTCATCATGCTTCGCGAGGGGAACTTTTGCCATCACGATTGATGAATATTTCGCTGCGTTCGCATAGTCACCCATGTACAGGTAGACCCTTGCCAGCAGGGCCTCGCACGCCAGTCCGGAAATGTAGTTGGGATTCTCGAGATCGTCGTTGCCGAAGCATTCCAGCGATGAGTTGAGGTCCTTGATGATCCTTTCGTAGCATACCTTTATCGTATGGCGTGAGAGTCTGTCTTCAAATCCTGGAATATAATCAATGGCGACAACCCCAAGATGGGATGCGTCAGGCGTGTAGCCGTAAGGCATGGCATAGCAGTTGCATAGGTCGAAGATCGCCAGCGCTCGTGCGAAATAGGCGTAGCCGAAATGTTTTTTTATCTCGGCCTCATGCTCGGGAAACTTTTCGAGAAGTTTCTGCCCGTAGTACAGGATGTTGTTGGCGTTTGTGGCGATCGCATAGCCGCTCTTCCAGATTGTGTATGGGAATCCACCGTTGTCCTCGGCATAGTAGTCGAAGTCGTAGAGTCTCAGCAAGGCCTCGTCACAGTTCACTCTTGAGGCGGTCTGTGTGTCGCCGCCAATGTCGCCGAAACGCAGGTAGGAGCCGTCGTAGAAATCCAGAATGGTCTTGTGGAGTCCCACTCCGGCGGCTTTCATTCCGTCTATGTCCGAAAAGAAGCTCTCGATCGTGCTCTTCCCGAGATTGTCAACGTTCAGGAATCCGGAACAGGAGGCGAAAGCCAGCGGGGCTGACACTAACAATGACAAAAGAATATTCTTTTTTGTACTCATTTCATTCTAAAAATTAAGTGATAGCTGTCCTGACACAGAGCGGGTAACGCCCATTGCGTAGGTGATGGTCTTGTAGCTGTTCCTGGACTTGCTTTGTCCCGGACACCAGAGGTAGAGATTGTCCCCCATCAGCGAGAACGACGCTCCCGACAGGTGGGCCTTGCGGCACAATGATTTAGGGAACGTGTAGGTCAAGGTCACGTTCTTGAGCTGGACATTGGTCTTGCTGTAGAGGAATCGTGTCGAACCCATGGTGGACATATTAGAGCTGTTGTAGACGTACTTAGGGTTCTTGGAGATGTCTCCGGGTTTCCTCCAATGGTCAAGGTCTTCGACAACGGTGTTGAACCCGATGATGTCGTGTCCGTCATCCTGCGTGTAGGACGTGAGTGTCCATCCTCCGATAGAGTAAGTCATCATCACCCTGGCGCTGAAAGGACCGAAAGAGAAGGTGTTGGAAAGACCTCCGCTGAGGTCGGGCTCTTTGCTGTACTCTGGGAGAAGAACTCTGTTGTCGTAGGAAAAATTGAACGTAAGATCCCCATCGACTGTGTACCACATAGGATTGCCTGTGGCGGGATCGACGCCGGCCCATCTGCTGAGCCACCAGTCGCTTTTGCTGGCTCCCACCATCCAGACGCTGTCAAAGAAACCTGTGTGCATGTCCTTGTACAGTTCACGGATGACATTCCTGTTGAGAGATCCGTTGAAATCCATGTTCCACTTGAACTTTGGGTTATCAAACAACCTGGTTGACAACGTGAATTCTAACCCCTGGTTTTCGATCGCCCCGACATTTCTGGTCACGGTGGCGTCTGTGATGATTGATGAGACGCGTCCGCTGTAGAGAAGCCCGGTCGTGTACTTGTCGTAGGCCTCGACTTCAAGATCCACCCGTCCATCGAGGAACCCGACATTGATACCGGCATTGAGTATGTAGGTGTTCTCCCAGCTCAGGCCAGGATTAGGAGCCGAGCTCTGTGTGGCACCCATGATTCCTCCATAGTAATCTCCTGAATTGTAGGAATATGACCCATAGGCGGCGCTGGTGTCAACCCTTGAGTTGCCACTGTTGCCGAATGAGGCCTTGATCTTGAGCTTGTCCATCCAAGGAATATGGTACCATCTCTCGTTGTGGGCGTTCCATGACAGTCCGACTGATGTGAAATCTCCCCATCTTGAATATGTGCTGAAGGAAGAATATCCCTGACGCCGCCATGACGCGGAAACGTAGTACCTGTTGTCGTAAGAATATGTCGCCTGAGCCATGTATGACAGGGATCTGCTGTTGCTTGCGCTTGACGCTCCCTTGCGGGTGCTCTCCTGGGCATAGTAGATTTCCTTTATGTTGTCGTTGGCGAAGCCGGCTCCGGTGGCGTAAAGGCTACGGTTCTCCTTGTTGACCAATTCGATTCCTGCCAGGGCTCCGACAGAGTGTTTCCCGAACCTGCGGTTGAAGTTGAGACGGTCGATGTTGTTCCATGTGAACGCGTAGGCCGCGGATCTTCTGGAGTAGCCGTCCTGCTCGGAACTTTCTGTGATGCCGTCAAGCGTGTGCTTGGAGTAGTAGAGCATCTCCAGACCGGAGAGGATGTTCGCTCCACCCTGTACCGTGGCTGTCAACCCATCCAGTATCTCGTACTTGAGCGTGATGTCTCCGTCTCCGGCTATCGTTCTCTGAGTGTTGTCGTTGTACTTTCTGTCAGCCACGGAGCTGTAGACAAACTTGTACATCTGCGGGGAATAGTTGTTGACATCGCGGCTGTAGTAATTGTACAGTCTCGGGGTGACTCCATCCTCGTCGTAAGGTGAGAAAATAGGAATGACCTTCAATTCGTTCCTCGAAACGGAAAGGATGTCGTTCACATTGTAGGAAAGTGAAAGGTTGACATCGGCCGAAAGCCTCTTCCCCAATTTGTACGAGCTTCTGTTCCTGACAGAGAACCTCTGCTGCTCATTTCCCTTGACGACTGTCTTCTCGTTGTAGTAGCTGAGTGAAAGGTAATGTTTGGCTTTGGCTCCTCCGCTGCTGACAGAGACATTGTACTGCGCGTTTGAGCCGGTACCGAAATACACATCGTACCAGTCAGTGCTTGTCGTTGAGTAGGAATTGTGCTCGTTGTCCTGATAAGGGAAATTGTCCATCGAGTAGCCAGCATTGGTCCAAGCCTCCTCGGCAAGCGTCCACCACTGCTCTGTAGAGCAGAGCCTCAGGAGGGTCGAACGGTCAACCTGCGACACGCCGTACCTTACAGAGGCGTTCACGCGTAGTTTCGAGTCTCCGTCTCCAGACTTTGTCGTCACCAGAATGACTCCGTTGGCTCCGTCCGCCCCGTAAAGCGCTGTGGTCGCGGCGTCTTTAAGAACCGTCATGGATTCTATGTCGTCCGGGTTGATGAAAGACAAAGGGCTGACACTGTAGCTCATTCCGGAAAGGGTGGAGGAGGTCCTTGTGCCGGTGTAGACTGGCACTCCGTCAATGATCCACAAAGGCTCGGAACTGGCACTCAGGGACGCGTCACCGCGTACACGGATTCTGTACTGAGAGCGGCCTCCGGTGGAGCCATCCTTTTCCTCGATCGTCAGACCGGGGACCATTCCGTCAAGCAGATTGTCAATGCGGGCTGCCGGTAGTTTCTCAAGCTTCTTGGAGTCAACCTGAAAGGCCGATCCGGTCATGTCTGAACGTTTCTGCGCCAGACCATAGCCGGCGACGATTACGACCTCGTCAAGTATGTTGCCATCCGTGAGCATCACGACATCCACAGCCGAGCGTTTGCCGACCTTGACCTCGGCGGGCTTCATTCCAAGATAGGAGAACTCGAGTTCGGTGCTCTCGGAGAGTCCCGGAACTGAGATCGTGTAACGGCCGTCAAGATCCGTCAGCGCATAGACTTTCTTCGACTGGCCTTTGACGGTCACCGTGGCTCCAGGCAAAGGATTGCCGGCTTCATCCTTGACGACACCGGAGACCTTTTTAGAGTTCTGGCCGTAGAGGGCGATTCCACAAAGGAGAATCGACAGGAATATAGCGATACGTTTCATATTATAATTGCCATTAATGCTTTGTAATAAAACAACTTGTCGCACCATTTGAGGTAGCGCGACAAGTTTTAGGTTTTATTTCTTAAGCCGTGAAGTTAGACAAAAATTTCAATATTGCAAACTTTCTGGCGATGAAACGTCATGTAAAACGATAAAGGAGAAAACTTTACCGTCTGGCTCTGTAGGCCTCAAGCGCTTTCTCAAGCACGACAAGCGAGCGGGCCAGATCCTCTTTCCTGAGAACGTAGGCCATGCGGACCTGATTTCTGCCAAGCCCCGGGGTGCTGTAGAATCCGGCGGCCGGAGCCATCATCACAGTCTCTCCGGAGAAGCCGTCAGGAGTTCCGGAGTCTTTGTAGGAGAACTCGGTCAGGCACCAGGCGCAGAAATCCTCGGCGTCCTCGACCGGAAGGGATGCGACTGTGTAGAAGGCTCCTTTAGGCATTGGGGAGTACACTCCCGGAATCTTGTTCAGACCGGCGATGAAGAAGTCGCGGCGGGCGAGATATTCATCATAGCATGCTTTTGAATATTCCTCCGTCCCTTCTATCGAGGCTTCGGCCACTATCTGTCCCAGAAGAGGAGGGCTGAGCCTTGCCTGACAGAACTTAAGGATCGTCTTCATGGCTTCGGCGTTGTGGCTGACTATCATTCCGATCCTTGTGCCGCATTCGGAGTACCTCTTTGACACTGAGTCTATCACGATGACGTTATTCTCTATTCCCTCAAGATTGAGAGCCGAGAGGTAAGGGGCGTCCGTGTAGCGGAACTCGCGGTACACCTCGTCGGAGAAAAGATACAGGTCATGGTCGCGGACGATGTCGCGCAGCCTGTAGAGTTCCTCCTCGGAGTAGAGGTAGCCTGTCGGATTGTTTGGATTGCAGATGAGAATAGCCTTTGTCTTCTCAGTTATCGCTTTCTCGAAGTCCTCCACGGAAGGCAGCGCAAATCCGTCCTCGATCTTCGATGTGACTGTCTTCACTGTCACACCGGCCGTGACGGCGAATGAGATGTAGTTGGCGTACCCTGGCTCGGTCATGATGATCTCGTCACCGGGATTCAGACACGCAAGGAATGTCAGCAAAAGGGCCTCGGATCCTCCTGTGGTCACGATGATCTCATTGTCCGTGACACTGATCCCGAAACGGTTGTAGTAACCCACGAGCTTGTCTCTCAGGGATTTCAATCCTTGGCTTGGACTGTATTCCAGAGTCTTTCTGGTTATTGTTTTAAGGGAATCCAATGCTTTTCGCGGCGTTGGAAGATCCGGCTGTCCGATGTTCAGATGGTAAACTTTCACCCCTTTGGCTTTTGCCGCGTCAGAAAATGGGGTCAGTTTCCTGATTGGCGATGCAGGGATTATTTCCCCGCGTTTGGAAATCTTCGGCATATTAGTCATGTGTTTGCCCAAATTTAGGAAAAAAGTGTTTACCTTAGCGGAGTTGATTCAATTTTTTTTACATGGCTGCCCGAATTCTTGTTGTCGATGACGAAGAGGACATCTGCGCGATCCTCAAGTTCAACCTTTCCAAAGGGGGGTACGATGTTGTGACCGCCAATTCCGCGGAAGAGGCCTTGGCGTTGGATGTCAAGTCTTTCAATCTGCTTCTTCTGGATGTGATGATGGGCGGGATGTCTGGTTTTGAAATGACCGAAAAGTTGAAGTCTGATCCGGGGACCGCCGGAATCCCCGTGATTTTCATCACAGCGCGTGACACGGAGGATGATGCTGTCGAGGGACTGGATCTGGGTGCCGACGACTACATCTCCAAGCCATTCTCGATTCGGGAGGTGCTATCGCGCGTAAGGGCGGTGCTTAGACGGAGCGGCTCCGCAAGGGCTGCTGACACCAACGCTGGCATATTCATAGATGATGAGAAGAAAGTCGTGACGGTGGACGGTGCGGTTGTGTCCCTGACAAGGATTGAATATGAGATATTCAAACTCTTGTTTACAAACAAAGGGAAGGTTTTCCCGAGGGAGGATATTCTTTCAAAAGTCTGGCCCGACGATGTGATCGTCACTGACAGGACGGTGGACGTCAACATCACCCGTCTGCGCAAGAAGATCGGGGAATATGGTGACAGGATAGTCTCGCGCCACGGGTTCGGTTATCTTTACGAGGAAAAATGACCATAGTGCTGTCAATAGTCATTGCCTTGCTGGTCCTTGCGTTGATTGTGATGCGTGGACGCTACGTCCGTCTTAAGGATTCCATCGAGAAGGGAAAGGTTGGAATGTATAACAAACTGCGTGACAGCGAGGAGGATAAGGCTCGTCTGAAGAGGCAGCTGACTCAGAATGTGGCCCATGAGCTGAAGACACCGGTCAGCAGCATCCAGGGCTATCTGGAGACAATTGTCTCAAATCCAGACATTGACCAGGAGACAAAAGATCAGTTCATCCAGCGGTGTTATGCGCAGAGCCGTCGTCTGTCAAGTCTTTTGGCCGACATCTCTACCCTCAACAAACTTGATGACGCGCCTCAGGGGTATGAGTTTGTGAGAGTGAATATTCCCGAACTTCTCCTGTCCATACAAAGGGACTTGTCCATGCAGATGGAGGCGAATCACGTGACGTTCAGGGCCTTGGTGGAACCTGGTGTGGAGGTGGACGGTAATCCTTCGCTGTTATATTCAATCTTCAGAAATCTGACTGACAATTCCATCGCCTATGGAGGGGATGGGGTGACTATCACGGTCCAGGTCGTGTCGGAGGACGAGTCTTTCTACACATTCAGTTTCTCGGACAACGGCCCCGGGGTCGCGCCCGAGCATATTCCCCATCTCTTTGAGAGATTTTACCGCATCGACAAAGGGCGCTCGCGCAAGATGGGGGGGACCGGCCTCGGCCTTGCGATCGTCAAGAACTCAGTG
Source organism: Bacteroidales bacterium UBA6366 (assembly GCA_002438845.1). Taxonomy (GTDB): domain Bacteria; phylum Bacteroidota; class Bacteroidia; order Bacteroidales; family UBA932; genus Cryptobacteroides. The sequence goes on along the minus strand of DJRG01000097.1, from coordinate 24,863 downwards.
CTGCTCCATCGGGGAACCATTTCGGTAAGGCTTGGTCTCGCCGGTGGTCTGGAGTTCATGTTCACTTTGCCTAAGACTTCATAGTTTCGCGTTAAAGTTTGACTATAATACTACTGTGCCTATGCTCCAAAGGGCATAGGCACAGCATCAATTGTATTACGACTGAATATTTTTGAGGATACTCAAGCTATTCTCTGAAGCCTTTGGAGGCGCGGAGCAGGTGGCGGAGGGAGCTGGTGAGCTCACGGGTCTCCTGAAGGAGGTTCAGGTAGAGGTAGGCCACGGTGATGTTCTCCTTGGTGGACTGCATCCTCTGCATCTGAGCCTCACGGGCTTTCTCAAGGCAATCCTTCAGTTCCTCGGCCTCACGGCGGACCTCATCGACCTCGTTATAGGAACCGGTCTGGAGAATCTTCTCTGTACGCCTCAGAAGGAACAAGACGGTGTCGCGAAGAGGAATATATTCCTTGACCTGCTCCTGGCTCAGAGGCACGAAGTTATTGTCCACGTGTTCCTCGCAAGGGTCAGCGATACGCCTCAGACAGTACAGAATCTCTTCGCAGGAGTTCCTGCCGAGATGGAACCAGGTGTTCTTCTCCATGGCGACTTCCGGGTCGATCCTGCGGAAGCCGATCATCTCCTTGCGACGGCTGTTCTTCAGTTCTTCCCTCTTGCGCCTCATCGTGTCCTCTGCGCGGTGAAGCATTCCGAGATCCTCCTTGATGAATCCATCGGTGATCTGACGGAAAGTTGTATTGACATATTCAAGGAAATCGGCCTGGCTGTCGGAGATGTGCTTGCTCAGAAGGGTTAGGATCTCGCCCTTGTCGGTGCTGAGCATCATTTGGTTGAATGTGACATCGCCGTTCTCTTCCTCTGCCTTTTTCTTGTAGCGGATGTTGCTGCGGATCAGCAGGAAGATTGCGAGGACCATCATTATGCATGCGGCCACGAAGCCTCCAAGGTGCATCAGCATCGCCACGAGGAAGCAAAGGATGAATGCGGCTCCGGCGGTGATGAACCATCCTCCGATGACGGAGACGACTCCGGTCACCCTGTAGACAGCACTCTCGCGTCCCCATGCTCGGTCGGCCAGTGATGAACCCATCGCTACCATGAATGTGACGTAAGTGGTTGATAGAGGAAGCTTGAGCGATGTTCCAAGGGCGATCAGCAATCCGGCCACAACCAGATTGACTGTGGCTCTGACCTCATCGAAGGCCGCACCTTCAGGAAGTTTCGCCTCATCGGAGTTGAAGCGTTTGTCGCACCATGCCTTGACTCCGTCTGGAACGACATCCTTGAAGAAGTTGGCGGTGTTGTTCGAGAATCTTACCAGGACTCTGGCGATCTTCGAGGAACCGAACATCTCGTCACCTTCGCTCTGGCGGGAAAGGTCGACCGAGGTCTTGATCACGTTGCGGGCCTTTTTCGATGTCGCAAGCGAGAACACCATGACGGCACCGGCGGCCACAAGGAATATGAGCGGGCTCTTGGCCGGCCCGTCCAAGGATGACATCATGAATGTCGATGGGTCGGTGGCGCCGCTGGAGACATAGTCAGTGTAGGATGAATATCCTGCCAGAGGCACTCCGATGAAGTTGACGAGGTCGTTGCCGGCGAAGGCCATCGCAAGGGCGAACGTGCCCATCAGCACCAGAATCTTGAACACGTTGACTTTCAAGAAATACAGGATCTGCATCACGACCGTTGACGCAAGGAAGCATATTCCTAAGATAGCGAGCGTGTGACCTTGGATATATTCCTGAATTTCCGGAGTGACGAAAGACATGCTTTTTATGCCTTTGAACAGCATGAAGTAGAAGATGGCTGTCGTGGCGAGGCCTCCGAATATTCCGATCTTCCATTTGAGATTCTTCTTGTAGGTGAAGGTGAATATCAGTCGGGAGATGTACTGCAGGACGATTCCGAAGAAGAACGCGATGGCGACGGAGACGAAGATGGCCATGATCATTCCGAGAGCCTTTTCCGTGTTCATCAGGTCGCCCACCGTGAGCCCGGTGGTGTCTGTGGCCAGTTTCAGCAGCACAAACGCTGCTGTGCCTCCAAGCAGCTCAAACACAAGGGAAACCGTTGTGGAGGTCGGCAGTCCGAGGTTGTTGAATATGTCAAGCAGGATCACGTCCGAGATCATCACGGCGAGGAATATGAACATCAATTCCTTCAGGGAGAACATCGCCGGATGAAATATTCCGTGCCGTGCGACCTCCATCATTCCGTTGCTCATCGTGGCTCCGAGGAACACTCCGACGGCGGCTACAATAATTATTGTCCTGAACTTGGCCACTTTGGCGCCTATCGCTGAGTTCAGGAAGTTGACAGCGTCGTTGCTGACCCCGACCATTAGGTCGAACACGGCCAGCACGAACAGGAACACCACAATCACAAGGTAAATCTCACTCATAATTCTTTCTATAATTCGAGCGCAAAATTCACCATAAAATGTTACCGGACGGTTGCAACCGTGTTACATTTCGGTTACAATCGTCCGGTAATAGAATGTCTCTTTAAAGTACGCCCTCAAATGTAGGACCTCGGAGCGAAGCGACGCAAGGGGTCTGGGGAGAACGCTCCCCAGTGCCCCACCGGGGCTGTCCCGTAGGGACTGGTGGTGAATAGTATTTCGCGCAGCGAAATAATTATTTCGCCTTCCCCTGCTTTGCAACTGCCTCCTGCTTGCGTTTGAGCTCTTCAGGATCAGCAAGATAGTAATCCTTTACGAGGTTGAGATCGTCGTCGAACTCGAACACGTATGGGGTGGCTGTAGGGATGTTCAGGCCGACGATGTCAGCGTCTGAGATTCCCTTGAGGTGCTTCACAACGCCACGGAGGCTGTTGCCGTGAGCCACAACCACGATGTTGTCATGCTGCTTGAGGGCAGGGAAGATCTCGCACTCCCAGTAAGGCATCACACGCTCGATGCAGTTCTTCAGAGCCTCTGTGCGAGGAATGTACTGATCAGGAACGAGGGCGTAGCGAGGATCCTTGGTCGCACTGTTAGGATCGTCCTCAGGAAGGTTGTGAGGAGCCACGTCGAAGCTGCGGCGCCAGATGAGTACCTGCTCGTCGCCGTACTTCTGGGCGGTCTCGGCCTTGTTCAGACCCTGAAGCATTCCGTAGTGCTTCTCGTTGAGCCTCCAAGTCTTCTTTACAGGGATCCAGTCAAGGTCCATTGCGTCAAGGACGTTGTTGAGGGTCTTGATTGCTCTCTTAAGATAAGAGGTGTAGGCGACCTCGAAGGTGATCCCGGCCTCTTTAAGGGCCTTTCCGGCGTCGAGGGCTTCCTGAACGCCTTTTTCGCTGAGGTCTACGTTGGTCCAGCCTGTGAACCTGTTCTCCTTGTTCCACTGGCTTTCGCCGTGACGGATGAGTACTATTCTTTTCATATTCTCTAATAATTTGGTTTTCTTTTTGGGCCGCAAATTTACATCATTATTCCGATTCGTCAAACTGGTTGCCCATAATCATGAGCAGCTTGTCCCCGACCTTGAGCTTGACAGAACCGTCAGGGACGATCAACTCACCGTCCCTCTTAATCATCACGACACGAGTCCCCTCCGGCAACGCCACCTCTTTAAGTGTGTTCCCCGTCGCCAGATCGGATTCAGTAAGCCGGTGGTCCATAAGCTTGCCGGCCTCCTCCGGAATCTCGATGCCGAAAGTCTCCGGAGCCTTGTCCTGAGGCAGCGCAAGGTTCAGTTTCCGGGCCACGGCCGGGATGCTCATGCCTTGGATCAACATGGAGACCATTGTGATGAAAAAGACAATGTTGAAGATCTGGTCGGATCCCGGAATGTCGGCCACAACCGTGAATATCGCGAAAATGATAGGTGTGGCTCCCTTGAGCCCGACCCATGAGATGAACACTCTTGCCTTGAATGAAAGCCTTCTGAACGGCAGGAGCGAGATGAACACGGCAAGCGGACGGCCGACAAAGGTCAGGAACACTCCGATGAGCAGGGCGACCGGAGCCACGGAAAGCATTTCCTTCGGGTTGACGAGCAGCCCGAGCGTGAGGAACATCCCCATCTGCATCAGCCATGTGACAGTGTCGCTGAACCGGAAGACCTCCTTCTTGTGAGCCATAGGCTTGTTGCCGATGATCACACCGGCGAGGTAGATGGCAAGGAATCCGTTGCCGTTCACAAGCCCTGTGATGGAATAGATGAAGAATCCGATGCTTAGAACGAGGATGGCATAGAGGGACGCTCCGTTAAGGCTCAGCTTTCCGAGAGCCCATGAGAACGCGCGCCCGAGTCCCACACCCATGATCGCTCCGATTCCAAGCTGCATGGTGAATGTCAGAAGCGCGTTGCCGACCATCCTTGCGTAGTCGATGTTGATTCCGGAGGCCGGCTCGAAAAGCTGCTGGGCGCACTGGATGAGCACGATGGTGATGACGTAGGCCATCGGGTCGTTGGATCCGGACTCCAGCTCAAGTACAGGCTGAAGGTTCTCCTTCAGCTTCATCTTGGCGTTCCTCAGGATGTTGAACACTGACGCCGAGTCGGTGGAGGACATCACGGCCGCCAGCAGGAAGCACATCACGATAGACATCCCCTCTGAGAGATGCCCGACCCTTGTCAATAAATAGATGAACCCTCCGGTGAACAGAGCCGTCAGGAAGACCCCGACCGTGGACAGTACGATACCTTCTTTCAAGACGGGTTTTATAGTGTCGAATTTCGTCTCCAGACCGCCGCAGTACAGGATGACGCAGAGCGCGATGGTGCCGATGAACTGCGCGATGTGGAAATTGTCGAACGCAAGGCCGAGTCCGTCGACTCCGAACGCCATCCCGACGACGATAAACAAGAGCAGGACCGGAATCCCGAACTTGAACCCGGCGCGGCTGATGAGTATCGCCGTGAAGATCAGGATGGATCCGATGAGGAGTATGTTCTCAGGGGAAAACTGTATCATAATATCATTCTGTGTTTCTGTTCGTAGTCACGGCACCAGTCCCTCAGCGGACACTCTTCGCATTTCGGGTTTCTGGCCGTGCAGGTGTACCGTCCGTGGAGAATGAGCCAATGGTGGGCCCTTGCCCTCAGTTCGGCCGGAATGTGTGACTCAAGTTCCTTCTCAACCACCTCCACGGTCTTTCCGTCAGACAGACCCATCCGGTGCGAGACACGGAAAACATGAGTGTCCACCGCTATGACGGGTTTGTCGTAGATCACGGACGCAAGCACATTGGCCGTCTTGCGTCCGACTCCCGGCAGGGTCATCAGCTTGTCAATGTCGGAGGGAACTTCGCCGGAATATTCACGCAACAATTTTTGAGCCATCCCGATGAGGTGGGCGGCCTTGCTGTTGGGGTAGGATATGCTTTTGATCACCCCGAGCACATCCTCGAAAGAGGCTGAGGCGAGATCCTCCGGCCCGGGAAATCTCCGGAACAGTTCCGGAGCCACCATATTCACCCTTTTGTCCGTGCATTGCGCGCTGAGGATCACGGCGACAAGAAGCTGGAAAGGGGATTCGTAGTGAAGCTCCGTCCTGACCTCGGGCTGATTGGCCTGAAACCAGCGGAGAATCTGATTGTAGCGGTCTTTCTTAAGCATGGGCTTAGATGGTCAGAGCCAGGTCGATGACTTCGTCGTTCTTGTTCTCCTTACACTTCTCGTCCTTGCAGACGAAGACCCGGCCGGGGTATTTCTCAAAGATACCTCTGTTGTGAGTCACCATCACGATGGCCGTGCCGTCCTCCTTGTTGATTCCGGTCAGAAGACGAAGTATGCCGTCGGCCGTCTCGTTGTCCAGATTGCCGGTCGGCTCGTCGGCGATGATGAGCTGAGGCCTGTTGAGAAGGGAGCGCGCGATGGCGATTCTTTGCTGCTCGCCTCCGGACAGTTGGTGCGGCATCTTGTGCGCCTTGTTCTCCATCCCCACATCGTGAAGAACGTCCGTGATCCTCCTGTCGATTTCGTTCCGGTCCTTCCAACCTGTCGCTTTCAGCACGAATTCCAGATTGCTCTCGACAGTCCTGTCCATCAGCAGTTGAAAATCCTGGAACACCACTCCTATCCTACGGCGTAGGTAAGGGATGTCCCTGTCCTTCAATCCATTCAGTTTGAAGCCGCAAGCCTCGCCGGAGCCTTTTCCGAGAGGATTCTCGCCGATTATAGTGCGGATGATAGAGGTCTTGCCTGTGCCGACCTTGCCAACGATGTAGATGAAATCACCAGGGAACACATCCATGTCAAGCCCGTAGATCACGGTGCTTTCCCCGTTCACGATGTCCGCGTCCCGGAAAGAGACAAGCGGCTCGCTTTTTGATGATGATTGCGCGTTCATTTCCATAGTAACGCAAATATACTTTATTTTTCGGGTATATTTAGGAAATATGTGTGTTATTTTTCATTTTCCTTAAGTAAATTTGTAAGATATTTTTCGTTGATGAAAATGATGGAAAACTATATGAAAAGCAAACTTGCCGCGATAATCATGGCGGCTCTGTCGCTGGGGGCGGTGACGGCCGTGTCGGCGCAGGAAACCGGACAGGAGCAGTACCGTCTCGCCACCGAACTCTATGGACACGGGATGTTCGAGAGGGCGGGAAGCCTGTTCGGGAAAATCTATGCCGAAACCGGTGATGTGACGGCCGGCGGCTACGAGGCCCTTTGCGCCGTCAGGCTTCAGGAAGTCGGAAACGAGACATTGGCTGATGAATATGTCTCAACTCACCCGTACTCTGTCCTGGTGCCGCGGATTCATTTCTACAAGGCCTTGAATATGTTTGACGCACAGGACTTCAAGGCCGCGGCCGCGGAGTTTGACAAGGTTCGTGAAAAAGCCTTGCCTTCAGACCTTATCCCTGAATTCGCGTTCAAGCGGGCATATTCATACTTCGAGCAAGGTGATCTGGCTAAGGCAAAGTCCTTGTTCGAGAAGTCGGAGAAGCGGGTGCAGTCGGACTACACCGCGCCGTCGAGATATTCATTGGGCTACATCAACTACTCCGAGAAGAATTTCGACGAGGCGTTCGATTGGTTCGAAAAAGCGGCGAAGGACCCTCGTTTCACCGAGATGTCCAACTCCTATATGGTAGAGTGCCGCTTCATGCGGAAGGACTATTCATACGTCCTGAAGAACGGTGTGAAGGTCTTCGAGAACGCCCCGATGGAACGTCAGAGGCATTTGGCGAGGATCATCTCGGAATCCTATCTTGCCAAGGGCGACACGGAGAAGGCCAAGGAATATTACGATGTCGCCAGAAGCGGGGAGAACGACATGGACCGCAACGACTATTTCTACGCCGGTTCGCTTCTGTTCGCGACCGGGGATTACAAAGGGGCGATCGACAACTATTCCCTGATGAGGAACAGGACTGACTCGATCGGTCAGATAGCGAACTACAATCTGGCGTACAGCTACATCCGGACCGGCAACAAGGTCGCCGCCCTCGATGCATTCAAGGACGCTTCTCAGAGATCGTTCAATCCTGACATCCAGGAGGACGCTCATTTCAACTATGCCAAACTTTCGTTTGACCTGAACCACAACCCGTCGGTGTTCAATGAATATCTTTCCAGATATTCCGACAAGAAGAAAGGGGAGAGAATCTATAGTTACATGGCGCTGGCGTCGCTCTACAGCCATGATTACGCCGGAGCCGTGGAGGCATATTCCAACATAGACATGCTGGATGCCGATCAGAGGGCCAACTACATGAAAGCTAATTATCTGAGGGCGGAGCAACTCGTGAAGACCGGCTCCTGGAGAGACGCTGTCCCGTTCCTCAGGGCTTCGTCGTTCTATGCCGACAGGCGTTCTCCGTTCTCCCAGCTTTCAAGGTACTGGCTCGGGGAATCCTACTATCGCAGCGATCAGTTTGACAAGGCGCTTGACACATTCAAGGACCTGTACAACAATTCTGCTCTGGAGGGAAAGACGGAGGGTCGCCTTATTCCTTACGATTTGGCTTACTGCTACTTCCGTCTTGGGGACTACGACAACGCCGCCAAATGGTTCGACGAATATCTCCAAGGCCGCGACCTGGCCGAGGGGGAGGATGCCGCCGTGCGCCGCGCGGACTGCGATTTCGACCGCAAGGACTACAAGTCCGCTATCGCTGAGTACGAGAGCGCTCTGAAGCGGTTCCCTTTCAAGGACAATCTCTACCCGAACTACCAGGCTGGAATCGCCTACGGACTCCTTGGTGACATGAACGGCAAGATCGGAGCGCTTTCAAAGGCTTTGGACTCCAAATCGTCTGTGGAATACTATGCGGACGCCATGTTCGAGCTCGGTAGAGCCTATGTCGCCGCAGGCAGGAATGATGAAGCGGTCTCCGCCTTCACCAAGCTCCGTTCGTCCACCAAAGACAAGACCATCGTGGCCCGTTCCCTGATAGAGCTTGGAATGATCTCAAGGAATATGTCCGAGTACGATCGCTCCCTTGGCTACTACAAGCAGGTGATAGCGGAGATGCCTGGCACTGAATATGCCCAGGACGCCCTTCTGGCCATCGAGTCGATCTACCAGTCGCAGGGACGCACCGATGAGTACATTGATTTCGCCGACAAGGCCGGGGTGATCAAGGACAAGTCTGACAGCGAGAAAGAGGCGATGTACTTCAACGCCGCCGAGCAGGTCTTCCTCACGGAGAACTACGACAAGGCGATGGCCTCACTCCAGACTTATCTTGAGCGCTATCCGTCCGGTCAGAAGGTTCCGGAGGCGGAGTTCTACGTCGCCGAGTGCTACAGGAACACCAGAAAGAAAGAACAGGCTTGTGACTGGTACAGAAAATCAATGGAGAAAGGTGAGGGCTCCGCTTTCGCCGAGACCGCCATTCTGAACTTTTCAAAATTGTCCTACGACCTGCAACGCTACAAGGATGCGTTCGGTGGCTATTCCTCATTGCTTGAGGATGCCGGGACTGAAAACAACAGGCACACGGCGAGGGTCGGGATGATGCGCTCATCCTATAAGGCCGGTGACTGGGCTTCTGCGAAGTCCTGCGCCGACAAGGTGAAGGCTGACGGCAAGAGCACCTCCGCCGAGAGGCGCGAGGCTGACTATGTCAAGGCAAAGTCGCTGCTTTCGATGAACGAGCGTGAGGCCGCGTTCGGAATATTCACAAGCCTCAGCTCCGCTCCTTCCACCGCCGAGGGGGCCGAAGCCGCCTACATGATCATCCAGGACGCCTATGACCAGGGCAAGTATGACACCGTGGAGAAGAAGGTCTATGAGTTCGCCGGGAAGGCCGGGGACCAGAGTTACTGGCTTGCCAAGGCGTTCATAACCCTTGGCGACTCTTTCGCCGAGCAGGATAACCTCGCGCAGGCCAAGGCCACGTTCGAAAGTGTTCAGAATGGCTATAAGCCGGCTGAAGGCACGAATGATGACGTGCTTGACAACGTCAGGATGCGTCTTGAGAAACTTAAGACTATGATGTAGTGGTAATGAATATGAGAAGGATATATCTGGTTTCCGCGGCGATGCTTATGACCGCCGCTGCTTCTTTCGGACAGAATTTCAACCCGACCGTCGAGGTCACCAACACCTATCGTGGCAACTCTTCTGAGGTCCACAAGCCTTTGCTGGAGATGAACGTGCCGGATTCGCTGCTCCGCTTCGATCTGGACTTTGACTACGAGGTGTTTGAGAAACCTTATCAGGGTGCTTACAGTTTCAAGCCTTACATGTTGAACATGAGACCGGCCAAGGATGCCTGGAGAGGACGTAAGCTTTATCTCAAGGCCGGCGCCGGCTATGCCTTCCATCCTCAGGTTGACTTTGTGTACAGCCCTGAGATGAAAGGCCCGTTCCAGATGAGCGTCTATGCCTCTCATAAGTCCTATTTCGGGGATTATCACAAGATTGGCCCCGTGCTTGAGGAGGACGGAATCTTCCGTCTTAAGAAGACCGGTGAGAGTTTCGGCGGTCATGACGCGTTGACATCCGCCGGTTTTGATGGCCTGTACTGTTGGGATAAGACGATTCTGTCATTCGGAGTCGGTTACTATGGTCTCGCCGCAAGGGACACGGTCATGTCACGCTCATATAATGCCTTGGATTTCAACGCCAGGGTTCGTTCGAACAATGATTCCGAGTCTTATTTCCTTTACGACATAGGGTTGAGAGGGCGTGTGGCGAATGACGGACTGGACTATAAGTCATTTGCGTTCCCGGACGCGGCGGAGACTGACAGGCAGAATGAGAGTTGGGTCTTTCTTGACGGTTTGGCCGGTCCTGTGATGGACAACCGTAGGAGCGTTCTGGTTGGATTCGAGGCGGAATCGGCCTCCTACCGTGGGTTCTACGAAGGGAATATCGGGCGTATCGCTTTGATCCCGAGTTACAGGCTGAAATCCGGCCGCTGGAATCTTGACTTGGGTGTCAGGTTTGAATATGTTTTCAGAAATGACGCCAAGGACTATTTCCGCAAAATGACAGGAGACGTCGGGCAGATTGTCTATCCGGACGCTCATGTGAGCTTCGCGGTGGGAGAGAGCGTGTCACTTTATGCTGACGCTACCGGCGGGAGCCGCCTGAACACATATTCATCTCAGATTTCGGGGAACCATCATCTGAATCATTCGTTTCTTGCCGCTCCGGTGTATGAAGCCTTGACTCAGTTGATTGACAACACTGTGGAGAATGTGAATGCTAAGGTTGGTGTGAAGGGCAATATTGCCTCGTCGCTTCAGTTTGACGTAAATGGTGGAGTAGGGATGTACGGGAATGCTTTGATGGAGTCGGGGTTGTTCGCGATCAATGGAAATCTTTTACCCTCGTTGACATATTCCGACATCAACCTTATCTATGCCAATGTCTTGCTGGGCTGGAAGTCTAGCCGTGTCAAGATTGATGCTGACCTTCGTTACAGAAGTATGTCTTTCCAGAGTGATGAAGTTCTGAATCGTGGCTTTGTGCTTCCTAAGTACAGTGGTGGGTTGAGGGCGAAGTATAACTTAAGTTCTCGTCTTTATGCCGGGGTGGCGGTTGAGGCTTCGTCTTGGCGAGAGAGCAGGTGCGAGTTGGAGGAAGTCTTGGCCGATGATGCCAAAGTGCGTGTGCCAGGCTATGTCGATTTGGGTCTGAACTGCGGTTACAAGTTCAACAGGAAGCTTGAGTTGTGGCTCGAGTCTGGTAATCTGCTGTGTCAGACGATTCAGAGGAATCCGTTCTACGCTGAGAAAGGACTTTGGGTCACTGCGGGAGTGTCGCTGAGCTTGTAGCCTTCGGTTGCTGAGCCTGTCGAAGCACCGACGGTCCAGTGTGGCGAAATAATCTTGGAATATATAGCTGAAAGACGGGCAATGTGGAAATAAATTTCGCATTGCCCGCCTTTTTTATTAAATTTGTCTGTTTTATGGGCAGACCATATAAACTTGATAAAAACAGGCTATAGAATATGATTGAGAACGAAGAGATGAAGAAAGCGGAAGAACAGTATTCCGCGAGCAGCATTCAGGTGCTTGAAGGTCTGGAGGCTGTGAGGAAAAGACCTTCGATGTACATTGGAGACATCGGCGAGAGGGGACTCCATCATCTGGTCTACGAGGTGGTAGACAACGGTATTGACGAGGCCATGGCCGGTTACTGTACCGACATCAGTGTCACCATCCTCCCCGACAACTCCATAAGGGTGACCGATAACGGACGAGGAATCCCGACCGGAATGCACCCGAAAGAGCACCGCTCGGCACTTGAGGTCGTCATGACCGTACTTCATGCCGGAGGTAAGTTCAACAAGGACAGCTACAAGGTGTCCGGAGGTCTGCACGGCGTCGGCGTCTCCTGCGTGAACGCCTTGTCCGACAGCTTGATAGCGGAGGTGCATCGCGAGGGACATGTTTTCGTGCAGAAATATTCAAAGGGCAAGCCGCTCGGACCTGTGGAGATCGTTGGCGACTGCAACGACACCGGGACCATCATCACCTTCCATCCGGACCCTACCATATTCACACAGACAAATGTCTACAAATACGACACCCTTGCCGCCAGGATGCGTGAGCTTGCCTATCTGAACAAAGGTATCAAGATCACCATCACCGACGAGAGGGAATTGGTTGATGAATATGTCACCGATGAGAACGGCAACTCCAAGCCAACCGGCAAGCAGCTTTACCGCAGCGATGTTTTCTATTCAAAGGAAGGCCTCAAGGAGTTCATCGACTATCTCGACGCCGGTGCCATGCAGCTCATTCCCGAGCCGATCTGCGTGCAGAGCGACAAGGTGATTCCTATTGACATCGCCCTTTCGTACAACAACGGATTCTCCGAGAAGATATATTCATACGTCAACAACATCAACACCATCGAGGGAGGAACCCACCTTCAGGGCTTCAAGATGGGACTTTCGCGTTCGCTGAAGAACTATGCCGAGAAGAACAACCTCCTCGCCAAGTTCAAGGGCGATCTGGCCCCGGAGGATTTCCGTGAGGGATTGACTGCTGTTGTCTCTGTCAAGATCGCCGAGCCGCAGTTCGAGGGTCAGACAAAGACCAAACTTGGTAACCCTGAGGCGACATCAGCTGTGTCGCAGGCCACTTCCGCAGCCATGGATCAGTACCTTGAGGAGCACCCGAAAGAGGGTAAGCTTCTCATTGAGAAGATCGTGCTTGCGGCTACCGCCCGCAGCGCCGCCCGCAAGGCCCGCGAGATGGTGCAGAGAAAGACCGCGATGACCGGAGCCGGAATGCCTGGCAAACTGGCTGACTGTTCGGAGAGGAATCCGGAGAGATGCGAGCTGTTCCTTGTCGAGGGAGATTCCGCCGGCGGCACCGCCAAGCAGGGACGTGACAGAAGAATCCAGGCGATTCTACCGCTGAGAGGTAAGATTCTCAACGTCGAGAAGGCCGCCGGCGACCGCGCCTTTGACAGCGAGGAGATCCGTAACATCTACACAGCCCTTGGTGTCACAGTGGCGCAGGAAGACGAGAACGGAGAGAAGAGGATGGACCTCAGCAAGCTCCGCTACCACAAGGTCATCATCATGACCGATGCCGATGTCGACGGAAGCCACATCGCCTGCCTGATCCTGACGTTCTTCTTCCGCTATATGTTCGACCTCATCAAGAACGGCTATGTCTATCTCGCCACCCCGCCGCTCTACCTTGTCAAGAAAGGCAAGGAGGAAGTCTATTGCTGGACTGACGAGCAGAGGTTTGAGGCGACGGCACGTCTTGGGAAAGGCTCGGACAAGGGAGTGACCGTTCAGAGGTACAAAGGTCTTGGTGAGATGAGCGACGAGCAGCTGTGGGACACCACCATGGACCCTTCAAAGAGGCGCCTGCGCAAGATCACGATTGACAACGCCGCCGAGGCCGAGAGGACATTCTCGATGCTTATGGGTGACGATGTCCCTCCAAGAAGGCAGTTTATCGAGGAGAACGCGCATTACGCCAACATCGACGCGTAACGAACAGGGGCGTCAATATAATATTCAGATAATATTAAAAACCAATACACACGATGCTTGACATTTTTGACAGAATCGAAAGGGATTCGGGCGGTCCTATCGGACAATATTTCAATCAGGGATTCGGCTACTACATGTACCCGAAACTCGAGGGCGAGCTTGGCCCTCACATGACTTTCAACGGGAAAGAGGTCCTGAACTGGAGTCTGAACAACTATCTCGGACTTGCCAACCACCCGGAGGTGCGCAAGGCTGACGCCGAGGGCGCCGCTAAATGGGGACTGGCCTATCCTATGGGAAGCCGCATGCTTTCCGGCCACACGGCTCTGCATGAGAAGCTTGAGAGGATGTTCGCTGACTTCGAGAAGAAGGAGGACGCGTTCCTCTTCAATTTCGGCTACCAGGGAATTGTCTCAGCGATTGACTGCCTGACGGCCCGCCATGATGTCATCGTCTATGACGCCGAGGCTCACGCCTGCCTCCTTGACGGAATCCGTCTGCACATCGGAAGCAAGTACAAGTACCGTCACAACAACATCGTTGACTGCGAGAAGGTGCTTGCAAGAGCCTGCAAGGAGGCCGAGGAGAGTGGCGGTGGAGTCCTCCTCATCACCGAGGGAGTCTTCGGCATGACCGGAGCGATGGGTATTCTCGACAAGATCGTAGAACTCAAGAAGAAGTACAGCTTCCGCATATTCATTGACGATGCCCATGGCTTCGGCCTTCTTGGAGAGCACGGCCGCGGAACCTCAGAGGAACTTCACTGCATGGAAGGCATAGACCTTTACATCGGTGCGTTCGCCAAGTCAATGGCTTCGATCGGCGGCTTCATCGCCGGTCCTCGGAAGATCATCAACTATCTGCGTCTGAACATGCGCTCGCAGATGTATGCCAAGTCCCAGCCTATGGCTTTCGTGTACGGCAACATAAAGCGTCTTGAGATCATCATGTCTCCGGAAGGGGACGAGCTCCGCAGGAAGTGCTGGCATGTGACCCACACTCTTCAGGAAGGCTTCAAGGAACTTGGATTCGACATCGGAGAGGCCCAGGCCTGCGTGATTCCTATCCACATTGACGGTGGCGGCGTGGCCCAGGCCACTAAGATCGCGATGGATCTCCGTGAGAACTACCGCATCTTCTGCTCGATGGTCATCTATCCTGTCATCCCTAAGGGCATGGTGATATTCAGAATCGTTTGTACCGCCGCCCACACCGACGAAGACATCGCCTACACTCTCAACGCTTTCAAGGAGATCAAGCAGAAACTTGATGCAGGCGCTTACGACGGTGATGACATCGCCGCTAAGACCATTATGTAATCATTTGCTGAGCAGTGGCTTGTATGAATCCTGAATATTTCAAGGACAAGGTCATTATCATTACGGGAGCCAGCTCTGGAATAGGGTTGGCTTCCGCCCGTCTCTTTGGGTCGTTCGGCGCTGACGTCGTGATGGCGGCGAGGTCTCTGGACAAGCTTCAGGAGCTCGCCCCGTCTGTGAACTCTGATCCGGAGAAAGTGCTCTGCGTGAAGACAGATGTCACGAAGGAGGATGACTGCCGCAACCTTATAGACTGTACAGTACGGAAATACGGCCGCATCGACATTCTGGTCAATAATGCCGGGATCTCGATGAGGGCGATGTTCAAGGACTTGGATCTCAGTGTGATCCACTCACTGATGGATGTGAATTTCTGGGGCACTGTGCAGTGTACGAAATTCGCCCTGCCGTATTTGCTCCAGAGCAAGGGGCAGGTTGTCGGAGTGATTTCCATCGCCGGATTCTCCGCCCTTCCCGCAAGGACTGGATATTCAGCGTCCAAGTACGCCATCCGAGGCTTCCTTGACGCTATCCGTATCGAGCATCTGAAGGACGGTCTTAATGTGCTCGTCTTCGCCCCCGGCTACACTGACTCCAATGTCCGTAAGGCAGCCTTGACAGCCGATGGAAGCCCTCAAGGGGAGACCCCTCTCAAAGAGGACAAGCTGATGAGCGCCGAGAAGTGTGCCGAATACCTTGCCAAGGGTTTAGAGAAGAGGAAATCCCAGATGATACTCACTGGTCTTGGAAAGATCACTGTGCTGGCTCACAGGCTTTTCCCTCGTTTGACAGACAAGTTGACCTACGGTTTCATCGCCAAGGAGGCGGGAAGCCCGTTCAAATAACAGAATAGAAGAATGAAACTGCCTCGAGTGTCCATAAACTACAGAATCCTTACCCCTCTGGCCGTACTTTTCCTGATCCTCACACTGATGTTTCCGAGGACAGCGAAATTCAGTTACGACTACAGGAAGGGCTCGCCGTGGTCCCATGAGACCCTTTTGGCGCAGTTTGACTTTCCGATCCTCAAGACCGATGAGCAGATAAGGGAGGAGAGAAGCAGAAGCAAGTCTGTTGTCATCCCTTATTACCGCTATCGTCAGGACGTGGTTGACAATTGCCGTAAGGCCGCTGAGGGCATAGACATGGGGGCATATTCATACCTCCGTCCTCTGATTGTGTCTTCGATGGATGGGATCTACTCGAATGGAGTGGTGCCGGATGAGGGTGTGAAACTGGATGGACGGGTTGATCCTTCCGGAGCTGTCCTCTACATCCAGAGGGACAAAAGGGCTGTGAAGAAACCGGTTGAGGAGGTCTTCAAGGAGTCGGAGGCCAAGAACCGTCTTCTGTCCTCCGTGACTGCCAAGTATCCGAAAATCAATGTTGATTCTGTCCTCAGAGCCACCGGGATCTACGATTTCATCGTCCCTAATCTTGACTACGATGCGAAGACAACCGAGCTTGTCCGCTCAGAGTCAACAGGCCAGATCTCTACGACGCAAGGCTTTGTGAGCGCGGGCCAGCTGATTGTCTCCGAAGGGGAGATCGTGACCGCCGAGATAGCGCAGATGCTTGATTCCTATAAGGTCGAGTACGAGAACAGCATGGGTTACGGCGGGCCGAGAATCCTTTTCTGGCTCGGCAACGCGTTTCTCGCCTTCGTGTTGGTGCTGATGTTCTTCCTGATGATCTATTTTCTGAACAGGAAACTGTTTCTGGATCATCGTAAGTTCTGGTACCTGATCTTCATATTCGTCATCGCCTCGGTTCTGGCTTTGGCAATCAACAAGTTCGCTCCTCGCTGCCTCTACATGGTGCCGTTCACGCTGACGGCCCTCTATCTGGAGGCGTTTTTCAAGAACAAGGTGATCTTCCCGATCTGCTGCGTGTCCTTCCTGCCGCTTCTTGTCTTCGCCGAGAACGGTACATTACTTTTTGTCATGTTCCTGCTCGCGAGCATCATCGCGGTCTTTGTGTTCAAGTTCTTCAATCAGGGGTGGCAGCAGTTCATCATGGCGGGGATCGTGTTCGTCAGCCAGCTTGTCACCTATTTCGGATTCAGGCTGATCGACATGGTCAATGATGATCCTTACATCGCCGTGCTCTACATGTTCATCGGCTCGATGCTCATCGTTGCCGGCTATCCTCTCATCTACTTGTTCGAGAGGATGTTCAACCTTGTCTCCAGCTCGAGGCTCCGGGAACTTTGCGACACGAACAACAAACTTTTGAGGGAATTGGAGCACAAGGCGCCGGGGACTTTCCAGCATTCCCTTCAGGTGATGAATATGTGCGACGCAGCCGCCCGCGCGATTGACGCCAATGTGCTTCTGGTGCGTGCCGGAGCACTTTACCACGACATCGGCAAGATGAAGAATCCTCTCTGTTTCATAGAGAACGAGAGCATGTCTCCGGGGGGAGTCCATTATCACGAGAACCTGACTCCGAAGGAGAGTGCAAGGGCGATAATAAAGCATGTCTCCGACGGCCTTGAGCTCGCCAGGGAAAACAGGCTTCCGGATGTCATTCAGGACTTTATCCTGACACATCACGGAACTTCCAACACGTCTTATTTCTACAACAAGTATCTGAACGAAGGGGGAGACCCGAATGACGTTTCGGATTTCTTCTACCCTGGCCGCAAGCCTCAGACAAAGGAGCAGATCATCCTCATGGTCTGCGACACCCTGGAGGCGGCCTCCAGGACATTGAAGGACAACTCAGCGGCCACATTCTCAACTTTTGTCGAGAATATAGTCGCATCCAAGATGAAAATAGGCCAGTTTGACGAAGCCGACATCTCGATAAAGGAACTCAACACGGTTAAGGAGACCCTTAAATCGTACCTTTCGCAGATTTACCATGAAAGGGTGGTCTATCCGCAGAGAAAGAATAATTAATTTAATAATATTTATAAAATCATGGAAGTAATTAAAAATCAAATTGATGATCTTAACATCGAACTGACGATCGCCCTCAAGGCGGAGGATTATGCTGAGCAGGAGAAGAAGAGGCTTTCCGCTTACAGAAGGAACGCTGACTTCAAGGGCTTCCGCAAAGGAATGGTTCCGGCCACTCTTGTGAAGAAGATCTACGGAGAGCAGGCTCTTTACGAGGCCATCAACGGTGTCATCTCCGAGCAGCTCGACAAGTTCATCAAGGACAACAACCTTCACATTCTCGGCGAGCCGATCGCCAGCGAGTCCCAGAAGGAGCAGGAGTGGAAGGACGGCAACGATTTCGAGTTCAAGTTCGACCTCGGACTTTCTCCTGAGATCAACATTGACGTGGACAAGAATGACAAGCTGCCTTATTACAAGATCGAGGTGACGGACAAGGCTAAGGCCGCGATGAAGGACAGCATCCTCAGGCAGTACGGACAGCTTGAGGAAGGCGAGACTGCTGGAGAGGATGATTATCTGGTAGTTGACTTCACACAGGGTGAGAAATCCGCCGAGGGAGTATATGTGGCGGTAAGTAAAGTTGAAGGTGATGCCAAGAACAGCTTCCTTGGGGCAAAGGCTGATGACCAGTTCGACGTCAATGTCAACGAAGCCTTCACCAACGAGACCGACAGGTCCTCAATGCTTAAGATGAAGAAGGAGGAACTCGCCGCCCTTGATCCGGTTTGGCATGTGACCGTGGTGAATGTCAAGACATTCGTTCCGGCCACGGAATGCCAGGAGACGTACGACAAGGTCTTCGGCAAGGATGCAGTGAAGACGACCGAGGAGTTCGACGCCAAGATCGCCGAGAGACTTGAGGCCAACTATAAGCAGGAGGCTGATTACAGACTCTCTCAGGATCTTCGCAAATACCTTGTGGACAAGGCCAATGTGAATGTTCCTGAGGCGTTCCTCAAGAGATGGCTTTACGAGAACAACAAGGAGAAGTTCTCCAAGGAGGAGATCGAGAAGGAGTTCGACGGATTCCTCGGAGATTTCCGCTGGCAGCTTGTGAGAGGCTCTCTGATGAAGAAGTTCGAGCTCAAGGTCGAGGACAAGGACATGCTTGAGGCCGCCAAGGCTTTCGCCGCCTACCAGTACGCCATGTACGGAATGGGCAATGTTCCGGAGGAACTCCTGACCGAGGCCGCCGCTCAGATGCTCAAGGACGAGAAGCAGATGCGCAACATCGAGGAGAATGTTGAGAACGAGAAGGTGATCGCCGCAGTCAAGGAGAAGATCACTCTTCAGAACAAGAAGATCTCCGAGGAGAAATTCCGCGAACTTAAGTAATCATGGACAAGGAATTCCAAAAATATGCGACCAAGGGTCTTGGACTTAGTTCCATGACCCTTGACCGCTATCAAAGGGCCACGGATGCCTACATCAATCCGACCATCATCGAGGAAAGAAAACTGAATGTGGCCTCGATGGACGTGTTCAGCCGTCTGATGATGGACAGGATAATATTCCTTGGCGTTCCGATTGATGATGATGTCGCCAACATCATCCAGGCTCAGCTGCTTTTCCTTGCGTCCACTGATTCCAGCGCTGACATTTCTCTCTACATCAACACTCCGGGTGGTCAGGTGACCTCCGGTCTTGCGATCTACGACACGATGCAGCTTGTCGAGCCTGATGTGGCCACGATCTGTACTGGAATGGCCGCCTCGATGGGCTCCGTCCTGCTTTGTGCGGGGGAGAAGGGCAAACGTTCCTGCCTGCCGCATTCCAGGGTCCTGATCCATCAGCCTCTCGGCGGGGCGCAGGGACAGGCCGCGGACATCATGATCGCCGCCAGGGAGATCGAGAAGACCCGCAAGGAACTTTACGACATCATTTCCAGCCATTCCGGACAGCCTTACGACAAAGTGTTTGCCGATGCCGACAGGGACTTCTGGATGACAGCCCAGGAGGCTCTTGAGTACGGAATGGTGGATGAGATTCTTACTAAGAAATCCAAATAATGCCTAAAAAGAACACAGGAACAACAACAAGACACTGCATGTTCTGTGGCAGGTCGGAGCGTGAGGTTCCGTTCCTGCTTCAGGGTCTGGACGGTTTTATATGCAGCGATTGCGTGGAGCTTGCGCACGACTATCTCAAGGATTCCTTGGGTGGCGTCTCCAAGGACGGAAAGCCATTGGGGAGACTCGAGGCCTTGAAGAAGCCGGTGGAGATCAAGGAGTTCCTTGATGAATATGTAATCGGGCAGGACCGTGCCAAGAAGATGCTTGCCGTGGCCGTCTACAACCACTACAAGAGGATCAACCACAACCTTGTGGACCGTCCTGACGACGGGGTGGAGCTGGAAAAATCGAATATTCTGCTGGTAGGTCCTACCGGAACCGGAAAGACCCTGCTGGCCAAGACGATAGCCAAACTGCTCGATGTGCCGTTCACGATTGTGGACGCGACAGTCCTGACTGAGGCCGGTTATGTCGGCGAGGATGTCGAAAGCATCCTCACGAGGCTTCTTCAGGAGGCTGATTTTGATGTGGCGAAGGCCGAGAGGGGAATAGTTTTCATAGATGAGATTGACAAGATAGCCCGCAAGAGCGACAATCCGTCCATTACCCGTGATGTGTCCGGCGAGGGAGTCCAGCAGGCCATGCTGAAACTTCTTGAAGGCAATGTCATCAATGTCCCGCCGAAGGGAGGCCGCAAGCATCCTGAGCAGGAGTTCATCCATGTCAACACACAGAATATCCTGTTCATCTGCGGCGGCGCCTTCGAGGGAATCGAACGACGCATTGCCCAAAGACTCAACACTCAGGTGATCGGTTTCGGAGCCGCCCAAAAGCAGGTAGTCGACAAACAGAATCTTCTTAAATATGTCGACGCCCAGGATTTGAGGGCTTACGGTCTGATCCCCGAGATCATCGGCCGTCTTCCTGTCATCACCTATCTTGACGCCCTTGACAGGGAGGCATTGCTGAGAATCCTGACCGAGCCGAAGAACGCCATCCTGAAGCAGTACTCCAAACTGTTCGAGATTGACGGAATGACTCTGAAGATTGAGGACGGTGTCAAGGAACTCATTGTCGACACTGCCATCAAGAACAAACTCGGCGCGCGTGGTCTGCGCTCGATCTGTGAGCAGATCTTCGACGATGCGATGTACGACGCCCCGTCGTCACGCAAGAAGATCTTCACAGTCACCCTTGACTATGCGAAGTCAAAGCTGGAAAACTCGCTATAAGTCTTCGAAATCATCGTCCTCGATGTCGTCGACGATGTTCTCTTGATGCCACTCGGTGTATCGCGTCGGAATATTCTTTGGCCTTAGCGCCAGATAATCATCCCCATGCCATACCACCGAGTAGTTTTTGTTCGCTTCGTTGAGCGGCTTGTCAGACACGCTCGCCAACACGATCTGCCTTGCCGGCATCGCGTCGTGTCCTTTGACCAGCAGCGTGATGACATCGCACGCCACCAACTGTGACAGGAAGTAAGCCGACTTCTCCACCGCCGACCAGGAGTCGTTCACATGGAATAGGTGCACCATCCCGGAGTTGTCCTTCTCCATTTTGAGGACACTGTCCATCCTCTCGTTCAGAAACTGCGTGACTGTGAGCATAGTCTTTCCCTTTATGTCATGAAACCTAAGACATCCGGTCCACGATGTTGCGCATGAACATCCAGAAACGAGTGTGGCCGATGTGGGTGAGTGAACCGATGCGGCACATGAACTTGTATATTCGTGAATTACGGGCGGCCTGCACTTTCATGAATTTGTAGAAGACGAAGGTGTTGAGGATGCCGAGGGCGACCACGATGTAGGTCTGAAGGTTGATCGACGCACCGAGCTTCCATGAAAGGAACCAGATGATAACCGTCATGATATTCATGGAAAGGATTGCCACCGTCGTGCCTGAGTGTGAGAAGCCCATGTCGATGAAAAGATGGTGGAGGTGCGTCTTGTCGGGGTGGAAAGGGGAGTGGCCTCTTATGATGCGGACTGACATCACCCGGAGTGTGTCGAACACCGGGATGCTCAGGACCGCAAGCGTGAACGCGATGAGTCCGAAGTTTTTCGCTTCCAGTTCCTGCACCGGACTGCTGGATGAGAGGCAGTTCGCCACGAAGAAAGCGATGGCAGTCCCCATCATCAGCGTGCCGCCGTCCCCGATGAACATTTTGGACTTGCCGCCGAACACATTGTGCAGGAAGAACGGAATCAGCGATCCGACTCCGATCAGCGCGAGGCACGCGAGAGTGACCATCCCGCAGTGGAAGAAAAACGTCGCGAACATAATGCAGGACACGATCACATACCCCGATGAATACCCGTTCACTCCGTCAATGAGGTTGATGGCGTTGATGATCCCCACCCCGGCGACAATTGACAGCGGCCAGGCGAGGTATCCCGGTATGCCATGAATTCCCCAAAGCCCATGAAAGTCATCAATGAAACGTCCCGCCGCCAGCATCATCAGAAAGACAATCATTATCTCCACAGTAAATCTGAATATGGCGGAGATATCCCTTCTGTCATCCCACACCCCGATCGCCAGCATCACAGTGATGGAGCAGAGGTTCACCGAGGTGGTCAGGAAGTTATTAAAGAATATGCCCGTGGCCACCACAGCCGGCAGCACCCCCATGAACACCGCCACTCCGCCGAACACCGGCACCGGCGTCCTCTGAAGCTTCCGTGCGTTAGGATTGTCGACAATATTGTGCCTGATCGCATACCGCAGCACAAACGGGTAGATCAATGTCACGATGACACACGCCGCCACTCCCGGGAGCGCGGCCAGAATGTTTGGATTCATAATATGCTTGAAAAACTAAGTTACAGGATTGTGAAGTTCCCCGCCATGCGGCAGGCAGGCGAGTCAGTTACGGTTCAGGTTAGCTTGCAGGAAGGTATTGAATATCATTGTAAAGACACAGCGTAGAAACCCCGTTCGGACTAAACGTCAGATGGTGAATCAGGATTCTAAAGTTGATGATGACGTGGGCTCAAAATTTGACCGCTAACAGAATTGCTTCAAAAACGGCCATCAATGAATGCGCGTGTCTGAACATAACTTGGTTCGTAGTAAGCACCGGTGTTGTAATTGTCAATGGTGTCGCAAATCGGAGAACCATAGACTTTACGTATGGTGACCGGCAGATTGTCATCATCGTCGACCGATTTAATAAGCCTGGCGTATACTTTGCCCATCTGCGTAGTCGACGGGAATTTGTCAGTGAATCTTGGATCAACATCAGTCACATAAAAGTCACCTCTTGACATTTTATATTGATCTATCCATTCACTTTCAACCTGCTCTGGATTAAGACAGTGACTAGTTCCGGCTATTGAAAGCTCATGCAGCAGCCCTTCATAGCCAAGGCATTCCACCACATAGAGATTATGCCGATGTAATCTTCGCGCGACCCGTTCTATCATGTAGCAGACAAAATAGAGATCGTCAAAAGAGATCTGCTCGTCAGGAAAATATTTGTTGCTCATAGTTGATAGTACGATTTAAAGCTAAGAGTGTCAAGAGCCGTGTCAGTGCAAAATAAAATCTGATGCGTAGGATGTTTGAATCTTGCCAACGCCCAAAAAGCCTCGCATGTGATGCGGCCAGATAGAAAATCCTCAACATAGTCCCACACCTCATCATCAGCCATAGGACCTTCAACTATATCGTAAGCATGAGTCTTGCCATGACGACAAGCGGCGACAAAATCAAGCCATTCATCAGTCATTTCTGCAAACGTTTTGACTTTTAAATCCTTATTTGGTGCATATTCATAAACACAGGCGATATGAGGATTTCGTTTTGAAATAGCCCAACGTTGCGCTTGTCGTTCATAACGTGTACAATAAAAACCAAAACCGAAGTCCTTGTTGTACCCCACAACGCGAACCTCAGGGTTCTTCACCACGGTATTTGTACCACGATAGATAATTATCGGTGTTTCTTCTGTCATAGCACGTTACTATTATTTGGATGGCTATACCGAGCCGGCGCATTTGGCTCACAGGTCTGTAAACAGCCATAAAACATACTTCCAAAGGTAGTAAAAAATATCCAAATCAGAGGACTTCTTGTGATTAGCGTCGTGATTTTTCGTGGTTTAGGTGATTGCCGAAGCGTTAGCGTTTTGTGTACAAAGTTCTCCATCACCCTGTAAGGCACGTTGTTCCTGCCGCAGTACGTACGCATTGTCATCCCGCAGGGCCGCACTCGCTCTGGTATCAACATAGAATCGCTTCAAGTCTTCGCCGCTGTACATTGCTCTCGTTTTTTTCCGGCTAAGGTAAGGGGATTTCCTTAGGGTCCAAAATTTGACCACTAACGTTTATTATTTCGCACTACTTGATTGGTTATAGATATTCTTCTTTATATTGCAAAAATTTCCAATGGAAGCCTTTGAATATTCGGAATTATTTGTCAATTTTGTGAAGATATAATTTATGGAAGGATTGAGGGGGGGGGGGACTTTACTATCTTGAACTCTATGAAGAGTGGCCGCCTGTTAGGTTAGTGGTCAATTTTTGGACCCGGCTCAAAGCCAGAGACATAGCTATCTCTCGACCCGTCGCCAGGCCAATAATTGTCCGTTTTTGGTATTTCTTGTTGATTATTTTTTTTTACTTTTCTATGCAGGTGACAATCTCAGATGTCCAAGATGCTTGCTTCCGCCTGTCACCACGTCCTCGAAGAAGTCTCCGAAGAAACGCCACACCGACACGCCCGCAAGTTTCACCGTGCTCACCACACTTAGGTAGACTGCTATCATCTCCGCGCCCTCGTCACTGCCGCAGTGCTGGATCACTTTCCGCATCGCCGTGAACGGGCGGACCTGACGCTCCGCGAGGTTGTTGTCTATAGGATAGTTGCCGTCATTGCGGTAAAGGAAAAGGCCGTCCTTGAAGTGGTCGAAGTAGCTCAGCGCCTGTTCCATGTAGTAGCTCCGTTTCGGGTTCTCCTTCTTTAGCTCCTCGGCCAGCAGGGCTCTCAGTCGTCTTTCTATATCTGAGGTCTCCGCCGACTGGCGCGCCTTGTAGATCTGCCGCTCGGTATAGCCTCTGGCTTTGTACCCCCGCTCCAACTCGTACAGTCTCTCCATCAGTTCTATGAACCGGATTGCGGAAGCGTCCTTGCCCAGATTGTGGGCCTTCTTGAACTTCACGTACGCGTGCGCCATGCAGATCAGGTGGTCAACTCCCAACTTACCGTCAAGGAAGTTGTA